>JBBSMN010000297.1:0-1579 GCA_038233135.1 Propionibacteriales bacterium | reverse complement strand
CGTGCTCGACCACGACGCTGCGCGCCAGCGGGCGCATCGTGCGCACGGTCACCGCTCCGTCGTACGGGTGCGCGCCCAAGATCGCGTGCGGGTCGCCGTACCGACCGGCGGTGATCTCGTCGAGTACGGCGGTGTCGACCGGCTTGGGGCCGCTCGGGTTGCTGGACTTGGCGGTCACGATGCGCCTCCGGATTCGTGCGCGAGCCGGGCGATGGCCCGCAGCGGGATGGGCAGCCAGGTCGGCCGGTTGCGCGCCTCGTAGACCGCCTCGTAGACGGCCTTGTCGGTCTCGTACGCACGAAGCAGCACGGCGCCGGTGGCCGAGGCGAACGGATCGGTGCCGGCGTCCTCGGTGTAGCCGGCGAGGAAGGCGGCCCGGTTGCGCTCGACCCACTCCAGGGCACGCTGGGCGAGTTGATGGTCGCCCAGCAGGTCCGCCCACTGCGATTGGGCGGCGTAGTCGAACGAGCGCAGCATGCCGGCGACGTCGCGCAGCGGGGAGTCGAGCGCGGTCCGCTCTGCCAGGGCCGTGGCCGGCTCGCCCTCGAAGTCGATGACCCGCCAGCCTTCCATCGTGCGCAGCGTCTGGCCGAGGTGGAAGTCACCGTGCACGCGCTGCACCGCGACGGCATCGGTGAGCCCGTCCATGGCGTCGAAGGCGCCGGTCAACGCGGCCGCGTGCCCGGCCACCTCCGGCACCTCCTGGGCTGCTGCGTCGAGCCGGGCCCGCATCCGGGCGGTGACCCGGGACAGCTGGTCGTGGTCCCAGGTCTCGTGCGGCAGCGCCCGGGCCAGATCGGCATGCAACCGGGCCGCGGTGACGCCGAGGCGGTGCGACTCTGACGCGAAGTCGCCACCCACCTCGTCGGGGTGCAGGTCGCGCTCGGCGAACAGGTCGCGCACGCTGGTCAGCGCGAGGTCCCAGCCGTCGCTGGCGGTGCGGAGGAAGTCCGAGAGCATCGCGAGGTCGAGCTCGTCGGCCCCGTCGGTGGCCTCCAGCCAGCCGATCAGCGCCACGATCTCCTGTGAGCCGCCGGTCGTCAGCGCTTCCAACACCTCGATGTCGGGGTTGCGTCCGGGCGACACCCGGCGGAAGAGCTTCAGCAGCAGGTCGTCGCCCACGCGCACGTTGCTGTTGCTCTGCTCCCCGGTCAGCAGCACGCTGGCCTGGCCACGTTCCAGCTCGCGTGGCGCGACCAGGTGCGCGGTCAGCGGCGCCGGCACGGGGGCGTCCGCCCCGGCCAGTCCCAGCGCGATCAGCTCGACAGCCGCGCTGTCGTGCAGCGCGTCGTACACGTGCCTGCCGTCGACGACGCCGACCTGCGCGTGCTCGAGCCCGTCCACCCAGTCGTCGTGGTGCGACAGCGGCACGTGGTAGGTGTCTGTCCCCGCGGCGGACGTCACGTCGACCAGGGCCAGCTGGACCCGGACCTCGACACCGTCGAGCCAGGCCAGGGTGCGGACTCCGGTCACCTCGTGCTCGCGGCCCTTGCCGGCGAACCAGCGCTGGTGGGCGATGTAGCCACCGATGGTCTGCTCGAGGCTGTCGGTCTCGTCACTCACCGTTCCTCCACCTCCT
>JBBSMN010000296.1:0-1601 GCA_038233135.1 Propionibacteriales bacterium | reverse complement strand
GTCCGCGAGGGCATGTTCGGCGTCCAGGGCTCCGGTGACACCTCGGGTTACGGCGGCCTGCGTCGCCCGGTGGTCATGCCCGGCGCGAGCCCGCGGCCGTACGGGGGCTGGTTCGACCAGGTGGCCGATCGGCTGTCCGAGCTGCACGGGGATGACGCAAGGGCCGCGGTCGAGAAGGTCGTCGTGCACCGCGGTGAGATGACCATGCACCTGCGTCGTGAGCACCTGGTCGCCACCGTGCGGCACCTGCGCGACGATGCGAGCCTGCGCTTCGAGGTCTGCAGCTCGGTGTCGGGGGTGCACTATCCCGACGACGTCGGTCGCGAGCTGCACGCCGCCTATCACCTGCTGTCGATGACCCACAACCGGCGGATCCGGCTCGAGGTGTCGGTGCCGGATGCAGACCCGCACATCCCGTCGGTGGTGGCCGTCTATCCCACCGCCGACTGGCACGAGCGCGAGACCTTCGACTTCTTCGGCATCATCTTCGACGGCCACCCGTCGTTGACGCGGATCCTGATGCCCGACGACTGGCCCGGGCATCCGCAGCGCAAGGACTACCCCCTCGGCGGGATCCCGGTGGAGTACAAGGGCGCGACCATCCCGCCCCCGGACACGCGGAGGACATACAGCTGATGAGCACCGCGATGGGCACCCCCAGCGCCGGCACGAGCGCCGGCGGCGCCGACCCGTACGCCCCGCAGCAAGACACCGTGACTGGCCCCGTCTTCACCGTGACAGGCCAGGACTGGGACTCGGTGGTCGCGGGTGCGGCCGAGGCCGAGGACGAGCGGGTCGTGGTCAACATGGGCCCCCAGCATCCGTCGACGCACGGCGTGCTCCGACTGATCCTCGAGCTCGACGGGGAGACCGTGACCGAGGCCCGGTGCGGCATCGGCTACCTGCACACCGGCATCGAGAAGAACATGGAGTTCCGCACCTGGACACAGGGCACCACGTTCTGCACCCGCATGGACTACCTCGCACCGTTCAGCTACGAGGCGGTGTACTGCCAGGCGGTCGAGCGGCTGCTCGGCATCGAGGACGACATCCCGCAGCGGGCCCAGGACATGCGGGTGCTGCTGCTGGAGCTGAACCGGATCTCGTCGCACCTGGTGGCCATCGCCACCGGCGGCATGGAGATCGGCGCGCTCACGGTCATGACCATCGGCTTCCGCGAGCGGGAGCTGGTGCTGGACCTGTTCGAGCTCATCACCGGCCTGCGCATGAACCACGCCTTCATCCGGCCGGGCGGCGTCGCGCAGGACATGCCTCCGGGTGCGCTCGACCGGATCCGCGAGTTCGTCAAGCTGATGAAGAAGCGGCTGCCCGAGTACGCCGCGTTCTGCAACGCCAACCCGGTGTTCAAGGGCCGCCTGGTCGACGTGGGCCACATGGATCTCGCCGCCTGTCTCGCCCTCGGCGCGACCGGGCCGATGCTGCGGTCCACCGGCTATCCGTGGGACCTGCGCCGCACCCAGCCGTACTGGGGCTACGACGGCTACGACTTCGACGTCGTCACGTGGGACAGCTGCGACGCCTACGGCCGGTTCCGCATCCGGCTGGAGGAGATGTGGCAGTCCCTGCGCATCGTCGAGCAG
>JBBSMN010000295.1:0-1605 GCA_038233135.1 Propionibacteriales bacterium | reverse complement strand
CGGAGGCGATGGTGCTCGAGACCGGTGCAGCCCAGCCGGAGGCGATCGCGCTCTACCGGTCGGCGGGCTACGTCGACATCCCCGGGTTCGGGCACTACTGCGCCAGCGACCAGTCGGTGCACCTGGGCAAGCCCCTGGACCGCTAACGACGCACTGGGCACCGAGCCGAGGGCGCCCGGCTCACGACGACACCGCTGACAGCCGCGCGACCGCACCGGCCAACCCGGACTGCACGTACGCTGCGTTCTCGGTGTCGATGCCGTGCAGAACCTCGTGCCACGGACCCACCAGGTGCCAGTCGCGGGCGCGCGCCCGCACAGACGGGTGCACGCCGTACGCATCGCCAACCCCGGCCGCAAACCGCGCCGAACTGCCGTGCAGCGCCCACGAGAGGTCCAGCGCGGCGTCGCCCAGTCCCGCATCGGTCCAGTCGATCACCCCATGCAGCCGCTCGACGTGCACGAGCAGGTGGGAAGGGCCCAGATCCGCGTGCACGAGGGAGTCCACGGGCGCGCTGGCGACCCGCTCGAGCAGGGCACGGCCGGCAGCGACCAAGTCGCTCGGCAGCAGGTCCAGCACCTCGGCGCGCAGCCGGTGCACCAACCCGTCCCGCTCGGCCAGCGCCGCATCGCTGTCGGGCACGCCGAGGCCGACCGCCTCGTCGACCGAGCGGGCGTGCAGGGCGAGCAGGAACTGGCCCAGGCGCCTGCCCGCCACCTCGTCCAGCCGCGTGATCGGCTCGCCCCTGATGCGCCGGTGCCGCACGACCAGCGGGCGCTCGTGCACCACCCGCGGCACGGGCACCTGCAGGGGCAGGGTCGGCGCCAGCCACGGCAGCAGGAGGGCCTCGGTGCGCAGACCGGCCTCGACCCGTGGCCGGCGCGGCTCACGCTCGATCCACCTGCCGTCGACGACGCAAGTGTGGCTGTCCCACCCACCGGCGATCGGCACGCGGGACGGGGCCGAACCACTCACTCGGGCCACCGTACGGGTCCGGCGCCGACCCCGGACCGTAGGCTGGTGGGCATGAGCGTGCGCCGGGTGATGGGCACCGAGGTGGAGTACGGCATCTCCGTGCAGGGCCAGCCGACCGCCAACCCGATGCTGGCCTCGACCCAGGTCGTCAACGCATGGGCGAACGCCGACCTGCGGGCCAGGCGGGCACGCTGGGACTTCGAGGAGGAGAGCCCGCTGCGCGACGCTCGCGGCTTCGAGATGTCGCGCGACGTCGCCGACTCGACCCTGCTGACCGACGAGGACCTCGGACTGGCCAACGTCATCCTCACCAACGGCGCCAGGCTGTACGTCGACCACGCCCACCCGGAGTACTCCACGCCCGAGTGCACCGGACCCCGCGACGCGTTGCTGTGGGACAAGGCCGGCGAGCTGGTCATGGCGCGCGCCGCCATCCTGGCGTCGCAGGTGCCGCAGAGCCCCAGCATCCTGCTCTACAAGAACAACGTGGACAACAAGGGCGCCTCGTACGGCGCGCACGAAAACTACCTGATGGACCGCGCGACACCGTTCGGCGACATCGTCAGCACCCTGGTCCCGTTCTTCGTCACCCGTCAGGTGGTGTGCGGCGCAGGCAGGGTCGGCAGGCGT
>JBBSMN010000294.1:0-1617 GCA_038233135.1 Propionibacteriales bacterium | reverse complement strand
GCCGACGACGGCGAGGAGTCGGTGCTCGCCTCGATCCACTCGGGTATCCGCAACGGTCGGGCGCGGCCGCGAGCGGTGCCCGAGGCCGGTGATGGGCTCGCCCAGCTCCAGCCGGTCGGGCTGCCCAAGATCGAGGAGGAGCCCGGCGACGCCGAGCACGTTGACGTGACCGAGCTGCTCGACGTGGTGACCGCCGCCGACGTCGAAACACGGCGCGTCGCCTACATGTGGGCCGGGCGGGTCCCCATGCGAGCCCTCACCCTCATGCCCGGTGAAGAAGGCATCGGCAAGACGACAGTCGGCGTCCGCATCATGGCCGCGTTGACCCGAGGGCAGCTACCCGGCGAGCACTACGGCACCCCACGGGACGTGATCGTCCTCGCCCTCGAAGACGGCCTCGAAGACGTGTTCAAGCCGAGACTCGAACAGGCCGGCGCCGACCTGACCCGCGTCCACATCGTGCGGGCTCGGATCGCCGTCGACGGAGAAGGCCGCGGAGTCGTGATCCCACGCGACCTCGCCGCCCTCGCGCTGCTGGTCGCCAAGGTGGACGCGGTCATGGTGTGGATTGACTCACTCGTCACCACCCTGCCCGACGACATGAAGACCATCTCCTACAAGGACACCGCGAAGGTGCTCAAGGCGGTCGGGCAGTGGGCCGAGGCGCAACAGGTCGCCGTCGTCGCCCCCTGGCATCTCAACAAGGCGGCCGGCACCGACACCGCGGTGCGGATGATGGACTCCCGCGCGTTCCGCACCGCCGTCCGTTCGCTGCTGCTGCTGGTCGCCGACCCCGACGCCGAGGAAGGCGTCACCCAGGGGATCGTTGCGCTCGACAAGGCCAACGGTGGTCCACTGTCCGTGCCGGCGTTGCGCTACCGGATCACGGCTGCGTCGTACACGGTCACCGAAGTCGATGAGACCACCGGCGAGATGCGCGAGGTCGCCGCCTCGTGCGGTGTCGCCCACTGGCTCGGCGAGATAGAAGGCGACGGCCGCGCGATCGCACGAGCAGCGCTCGCACCCAAGCTCGATAAAGAGGACGGCCCCGACGCGTGGCTGCGCCGGCACCTGATCGAGCACGGGGAGCAGGAGCGCGCCGACGTGATCGACGCGTCCACGTTCTCCGAGTACGCGCTCAAGGTGGCGGCACGCAACCTCGGCGTGCACTCTCGCGAGGAGCACGGTTACGACCACGAGAAGAAGCGGCCGTGGCGGGTCGCCTACTGGTCCCTCGGCAAGTCGGGGGAGAAGTCGGTGCACCCACACCCCACTCACCCGACTATCCCTACTGGGGAGGGGTCCGTACCCCCCTACTACTACGTTTATGCAGGTCAGGCAAAGTCGGGTGAGTCGGGTGAGTCGGGTGGGTGCGCCCCCACTGACCCCGACTCAGGGTGTAAGGCTCACTTGTTTACAAGCCCCTTACACCCCCCGGCGCCGACCGACCCGCCTACGAACCGCTGGGACGAGCTGGTCGCCAAGCACGAGGCCGAGCAGTCACCGCCGCCAACCTGCTCGACCTGCGGCATCCAGCTCGGCAGCGCCGACGTCGACGCCGGCACCGGGCTGTGCGGTGCGTGCGAGACGAAGCTGGGCGGCGACTCATGAGACCCG
>JBBSMN010000293.1:0-1620 GCA_038233135.1 Propionibacteriales bacterium | reverse complement strand
GAGCTGATCTCACGACTGGTCGCCGAGCGCGGCTGGGAGGAGACCACCTCGGCCGCGGGGGTGCTGGCCAACTGGGATCTGCTGGTCGGCCCGGAGCTCGCTGCCCACTGCGCCCCCGCGTCCCTGGTCGACGGCCAGCTCGTGCTGGTCGCCGAGTCCTCGGCCTGGGCGACCCAGCTCCGGCTGCTGACCCGGACCTTGACCTCCCGACTGGCTGAGCAGGTCGGGCCCGACGTCGTGCGGAGCATCGTCGTGCGTGGACCTGTGCAGCCCGACTGGCGCAAAGGCCCGCGCCGGGTGCAGGGACGGGGTCCTCGCGACACCTACGGCTGAGGGGGGTGAAGCACATCGCGTGACGGGGCCCGGCAACGCGGCCGTCCCGATGATCTTCATTGCGGGTCGCGCCGCCGGCGGCCGCTCGTCGCCAGACAGCCGTTCACGCTCGGTGATCACGGGTCCGTGGTCCCCCACCCGTCCGACCCTGCGACGCGCCACGCGGCGACTGAGGCCGGTTCTGCGACGGTCCGTCGGTGTCACCGGCTATGCTGACACGTGAGTGCACGCCTCGTTCGTGCCAGTTGACGACCTGGCCGACGACCCCGCCGACCGCCCCACCCCGACCGCCAGCCGATCGTCCTGAGCCGACCTGCGGCCTGCGCAGCGTGCGCCCCGATCTCGCCTGTGGCGGGAGGAAGCCGAGACCCCACCGCATGCCCGACCAGCCCGTTGCCGACGCCACCCAAGGCGGTCCGCCGACGCCGAACGGCTACAGCGCCTCCTCGATCACGGTGCTGGAGGGGTTGGAGGCGGTTCGCAAGCGACCGGGGATGTACATCGGCTCCACCGGTGAGCGTGGGTTGCACCACCTCGTCTACGAGGTGGTGGACAACGCCGTCGACGAGGCCCTGGCCGGCCACTGCGACACGATCACGGTCACTCTGCTGGCAGACGGCGGAGTGCGCGTGCAGGACAACGGACGCGGTATCCCGGTGGACGAGCACCCGGTCGAGAAGCGCCCCGCCGTCGAGGTCGTGCTCACCACCCTGCACGCCGGCGGCAAGTTCGACGGCGAGTCCTATGCGGTCTCCGGCGGTCTGCACGGCGTCGGTGCCGCCGTGGTCAATGCGTTGTCGATCCGGCTGGACGTCGAGATCCGGCGGGACGGCTCGGTGTTCACCCAGAGCTACCTGCACTCGATGCCCGAACCCCTCGTGCGCGGGGCAGCGACCGACGAGACCGGCAGCACCGTCACCTTCTGGGCCGACCCGGAGATCTTTTCCGAGACCACCACCTACTCCCGCGAGACGCTGCACCGCAGGCTGCAGGAGATGGCCTTCCTCAACAAGGGTCTCGCCATCACCCTTCGTGACGAGCGCACCGACCTCACCGGCGGCGAGTACGTCGAGGAGCGCTTCCACTACCCCGGCGGCCTCGAGGACTACGTTCGGCACCTCAACCACGCCAAGTCCCCCGTGCACCCGACGGTGATCGGCTACTCCGACGACACCACGACCGGCATGCGCATGTCGATCGAGGTGGCGATGCAGTGGAACGACTCCTACGCCGAGTCGGTCTACACCTTCGCCAACACGATCAACACCGCCGAGGGCGGCACCCACG
>JBBSMN010000292.1:0-1664 GCA_038233135.1 Propionibacteriales bacterium | reverse complement strand
TGGGCGCCCTGCTCGACTCGCGGACCGTCGCGCTGTACCCACCGTGGGAGACCCTGCCGCACGAGCGGCTGTCACCGCGCTCGGACACCGTCGGGAGACGGCTGGCCGTGCTCCGGCGGCTGCGACACCCGGACCCCGACGTCGGCCCCACCGGACCGCTGAGCGTAGTCGTGGCCCCGGTGCGCTCGGTGCTGCAGCCGCAGGTGCGGGGGCTCGGCGACCTCGCGCCGGTACGCCTGAAGGTCGGTGCCGAGGTCGAGCTCGACGACCTCGTCACCGGGTTGGGTGCCGCCGCCTACACCCGCGTCGACCTGGTCGAGCGGCGCGGGGAGTTCGCAGTGCGCGGTGGCCTCGTCGACGTCTTCCCGCCCACCGAGGAGCACCCGGTGCGGGTGGAGTTCTGGGGCGACACGGTGGAGGAGCTGCGCAGCTTCGCCGTCGCCGACCAGCGCTCGCTCGGGACCATCGAGCAGCTGTGGGCGCCGCCGTGCCGCGAGCTGCTGCTGACCGACCAGGTGCGGGACCGGGCGGGGGCGCTGGCCGTCGAGCACCCTTCCCTGGCCGAGATGCTGGTCAAGCTGGCTGACGGGCACGCGGTCGAGGGCATGGAGTCGTTGACGCCGGTCCTCGTCGACGACATGGAGCTGCTCACCGACCTGCTGCCCGCAGACGCGCACGTGGTCGTCTGTGACCCCGAGCGGGTGCGCGCTCGCGCCCACGACCTGGTGGCGACCAGTCAGGAGTTCTTGGAGGCCTCGTGGGCGGCAGCCGCCAGCGGCGGCGAGGCGCCGGTCGACCTCGGGGCGTCGGCGTACCGCACGCTGGCAGACGTCCGTGCGCAAGCGTTGGCGAGGTCGCTGCCGTGGTGGAGCACGTCACCGTTCGGGCTCGACCCCGACGTGCCGCACGAGCCGTTGCGGACCGAGGCCGGTGAGCCGGTCGACGTGGGTGTCGACGTCGAGGCCGGCGCCGTCGCCTCCCGCACGGTCGACATCGTGGCCGCCCCGGTCTACCGCGGGGACACCGAGCAGGCCGTCACGGATGTACGTGGATGGCTCGCGGCCGGGCGCCGCGTCGTCGTCGTCACGCCGGGGCACGGCCAGGCCCAACGGACCGCCGAGCTGCTCGCCGAGCACGACATCGCGGCTCGCCTTGAGGGCGCCCTGCCCCTCGACCCCGACGACGGGCTGGTGCACGTGGTCACCGGCTGCCTGGGGCACGGCCTGGTCTCGGACCCGGTGCGCCTGGTCGTGCTCACCAACGACGACCTGGTCGGTCAGCGTGCCGCCAGTCGCGAGGAGCGCCGCCTCCCGGCGCGGCGAAAGCGCCAGGTCGACCCGCTCGAGCTGGCCACCGGTGACATCGTCGTGCACGAGCAGCACGGTGTCGGCCGCTACGTGCAGATGGCGCAGCGCACCGTGCAGGGCGCCACCCGCGAGTACCTCGTGCTCGAGTACGCACCGTCCAAGCGTGGGCAGCCCGGCGACCGGCTCTTCGTGCCGACCGACCAGCTCGACCAGGTGACCCGCTACGTCGGCGGCGAGCAGCCGACGCTGGACAAGCTCGGTGGCGGCGACTGGGCCAAGCGCAAGGGCCGGGCCCGCCGCGCCGTGCGCCAGATCGCCGCCGAGCTGATCAAGCTGTACGCCGCACGCCAGGCGACC
>JBBSMN010000291.1:0-1714 GCA_038233135.1 Propionibacteriales bacterium | reverse complement strand
GGGCAGTAGCTGGCCATCGGGCTCTCGGTAGCGCAGACACCGGGCGAGTGGCCCAGGTCGTACTGGTTGATGATCGGTGCGCACGTGGTCCTGGTGCTCGGAGCCTCCGGAGCCTTCCTGGCAGTCGACGGGGCGCGTGCGCACCGCGCCTCCGATGCCCTCACCACCCCGCCCGTACGCCTGCTGCAGCTGTGGGGGGTGGTCGTTGCCGGTGCGGGGATCGTCGCGCTGCTGCTCAGCATCGGCAGCTCCCCGCTCGCCGCGAGCGGCGCGGCGCTGGGCGGGTCGGGCCTGTCGATCTCACTCGGCCGCTACAACCTGGTCGCCGCGGTCGTGCTGCTGCTGGTCGCAGCCTTGATGCTGGCCGGTGCCACGCTGCGCAGCTCCGTACTGGCGGTGACGGCAGCCGCCCTGGCGGTGCTGGCAGCCGTCTCGCTGCACCTCCAGCTGCCGTGGACCGACCCGTTCCTTGGCGGCAACAACACCTCGGCCGCGTTCTTCTTGTGCGCAGCGGTGGTCAGCGCAATGCTCTCCTCACATCTGGACCGACAACCCTCCGGGCAGGAGGCCCATGCCCAACGCTGAGGTGGAAGCGGCACCGCCCGACCAGCCGACCGGCGTGTCGCTGGTCGTCGACGGCGGCGACCGTGCCTGCGGTGAGCTGCTGCTGGTGCTGGCCGCCGAGATCCGCAGTCTGCCGGCCCGGTCGGTGGTGCGCCTCGTTGCCACCGACCCTGCCGCCGTGGTTGACCTGCCCGCCTGGTGCCACCTCACCGGGCACCGCTTCCTCGGGGCAGGCCTGCAGCCCGACGACCGGGCCCACTACGACCTGCGGGTCACCGCATCGGCTCGCCCCACCCAGCCCGTCAGCCCCTGGCGGCTGGACGATGATCCTGCACCACCCACCGACAACGTACGAAAGGACACCGCCCCATGAACGGTCTTGTCATCAACCTCACCCGTTCGGTCGACGATCCCGACCGCAGCAGCGTCGCCATGGTCGTCGCCGGCGCCTCGGTCGCCTCGGCGCAGACCACCACCGTCTTCTTGTCTTCCGAAGGCACCCGACTCGCCCAGCGGGGGGTGGCCGAGGACCTGCACGAGGAGGGCTTCGCCCCGATGAGCGAGCTCGTGGCCACCTACGTCGCCGCCGGCGGCACGTTCTTGGTCTGCAGCCCCTGCGCCAAGAAGCGGGGCATCGGCGAGGACGACCTCATCGAGGGGGCCAGCATCGTCGGCGGGGCCACCCTGGTCGCCCTGCTCGCCGACGGCGCGGCGTCGCTGTCGTTCTGACATGGCGGAATC
The DNA here is from genome assembly GCA_038233135.1 of Propionibacteriales bacterium. Lineage (GTDB taxonomy): Bacteria > Actinomycetota > Actinomycetes > Propionibacteriales > Nocardioidaceae > JACCVL01. The sequence goes on along the minus strand of JBBSMN010000291.1, from coordinate 409 downwards.
TGGGCCCAGCGAGGTCGGCCTCGCACCGGCCGCGGAGTACGACGGCGGCGACATGGACTGCGGTAGCGGGCTGCTGCTGGCGATCACCGTCGCCGTCCGGGGTATCGATGCCGGGGAGGTGCTGCTGCTGCACACCCGCGAACCGTCGGTGCTGGCAGACTTGCCGGCCTGGGCGCGGCTGGCCGGCCACGAGCTCGTCGACACGGTCGACACCGGAGCCGGATCCGGGCCATGGCAGCTGTTCATCCGCCGCGGGACCGGAGGCACCACCGCGTCAGCCGGGCCCACCGCGCCGGAGTCGTCGTTCAGCAGCGGGTCCGCGGCGCCGCTGGGCAGCAGGCTGTGGCTGTACTCCAACTTCCACTGCAACCTGGCCTGCTCCTACTGCTGCGCCGCGTCGTCACCGAAG
>JBBSMN010000290.1:0-1738 GCA_038233135.1 Propionibacteriales bacterium | reverse complement strand
GCCCCCCGTCGCCGGTGGCGGCCACGAGGTCGCTGAGCAGGTCGTTCCCCGGCCGATGGCGCCGCTCGTCGGCCAGCGCGCGCACGTAGGTGGTGAAGTCGGTGCTGGCGGCGATCGCTGCGGCCTCGACCTGAGGGGTGCGCCCCAGCTCGTACATGCGCACGATGGCCTGCGACCAGTCCCGCAGCATCGGCCGGTCGCCGGAGGGCACGCCGAGCAGGTCGGCGATGACCGCCACCGGCAGCGGCTCGGCATAGCCGGCGATCACGTCGACCGGCCCGCCTGCGGCCTCGTCGGCGAGCTCGTCGAGCAGCCCGTCGGCGATCGCCTCGATCCGCGGGCGCATCCGCTCCACGTGCCCCCGCGCGAACGCGCCGGCGACCAGCCACCGCAGCCTGGTGTGCGCGGGCGGCTCATGCTCCATCATCTGGTGGCGGTGCAGGGCGTTGAACGGACCGTACGTCTGCTCCGGCTCGAGATCACGCCAGATCCGGCCCAGCCCGCGATGGCGAAGGGCCGCCCCGACGGCGGCGTGCCCGGTGACGAGCAGCAGGCCGGTCGGCTCGTGGCGCACCACCGGGCCGAGCGCGCGCAGGCGGGCCAGACCGGGATAGGGGTCGGTCCCGAAATCGGCGCCGGCCAGGTCGAGGTCGTTGGAAGGCAGGGCCAACGCGTGCATCAGCGGGTCTGGAGGTCATCGGGACCGAACGCGGCGGGCAGCACCTGGCTCATCGGCTGCGGTCCGGTCGGGGTGTCGACCAGGCACTGCGCACCGCCCTGCTCCCACAGCAGCTGGCGGCACCGCCCGCACGGCATCAGCGCGGTGCCGCGACGGTCGACGCAGGCAACCGCGACCAGCCGCCCGCCGCCACCGGCATGCAGCGCCGACACCATGCCGCACTCGGCGCACAGACCCACACCGTACGAGGCGTTCTCGACGTTGCAGCCGACGACGACCCGCCCGTCGTCGACCAGGCCGGCGACCCCGACGGGGAAGTCGGAGTACGGCGCGTAGGCGTGACCCATCGCCTCGGCGGCTCGCGCGCGCAGCGCCACCCAGTCGACGCCTGGCTCGCTCATCCGGCCTCCCCCCGGCGGTAGCGCTGACCGTCGGCTGCCGGCATCCGCAGGCGCTGGCTGAACAGCGCCAGCACCAGCAGGGTGGCCACGAACGGTGTCATCTGGGTGAAGTCGCTGGGGATCGTGTCGGTGGACAGGAACCACAGCAGCACCACGCCACCGGCGACGGCGAACGCCGCCGCATGGGCGACCCGGGCCCGCCGCAGCTGCCACACCGCGAGAACGAGCAGGCCGGCGGCGACCACCAGGAGCAGGGCGTGCACCGACTCCCCGCCGCTGCGCAACCGGGCGGCGTCGGTGTAGCCGAACAGCAACGACCCGGTCAGCAGCCCGCCGGGGCGCCAGTTGCCGAAGATCATCGCGGCCAGGCCGATGTAGCCGCGACCGCCGGTCTGCCCGTTGGCGTAGCCGGACGAGGCGACCACTGCGAGGTAGCAGCCGGCGAAGCCCGCCAGCGCGCCCGATATCGTGACGGCGATCATCTTGTAGCGGTAGACGTTGACGCCGAGCGTCTCGGCCGACGTCGGCGACTCCCCGCACGAGCGCAGCCGCAGCCCGAACGGCGTGTGCCACAGCACCCAGTACGTGCCGGCGCAGGCGAGGAGGGCAAGCAGGGTGAACACCGACATGCCGGTGGTGAGGGCCGCTACGGCCGAGG
>JBBSMN010000289.1:0-1743 GCA_038233135.1 Propionibacteriales bacterium | reverse complement strand
GTGGCGCGCGCGGACGGTTGCCCGGCAGCCTACCCGACCACCGGGGGCCGAAGCGCGGCGAGGCGGGGCTCAGCCGACCTCGAGCTCGCCCTCCATGCCGGCCTCGCGGTGGCCCGGCACGCTGCAGTAGTAGGCGACCGTGCCCGCCTCCAGGGTGGCCGACCCGACGTCGGTCTCCCCAGCCGGCGCCTCGGCGACGGGCTGGTCTCCGTTCACGCCCTCGAAGGTGACGTTGTGGAGCAGGCCGCTGTCGTTGACCATCGCGACCTGGACCTCGCCGGCGGTCGCGGTGGCGGGCACGTCGCTGTACTCCAGGGAGCTGCCTTCCGCGGTCCAGACGAGCGCCCCCTCGGGCACCTCGGCCGCGGCCTCCCCCTCCCCCTCGCCGGCGGCGGCCTCCTCCTCGGCGTGGAGCTCCCGCATCCCCGCCGACGCCGCGATGGCGCCGGCGCCGATGACGCCGGCGAAGCCCAGCACGAGGCCGACGCCGAGCGCCCGGGAGCTGATCCGCGGACGAGCCGCGACCATGGACGCCACGAGCAGGACGTACAGGGCGACGGCGATGGCCGTGATCGTCGAGATGGCCTCGGGCACGGCCAGGAGCACCCTGCTGAGCCCGAAGGCGAACGCGAGGATCGCGCCCAGCGCGGTGAGCGGCAGCATGACCGGCGTGAACACGCGCTGGCGGAATTCGGGGTTCATCGGGCGGTGAGCTCCGAGGTCGGCAGGGTCGGCTCGAGGTCGCGCCAGTAGAGCAGGTCGGGGCCGCCGGACTCCTCCTCGGCCTGCCAGCGGAAGAACAGCACAGCGATGACGCCCCAGATCACCAGACCACCGCCGATCTTCATGAGCAGCCCGGCGATCTGCTGGTCCTGGACCGGGTCGAGCCACGCCCACAGCCGGGGGGCTTCGGCATAGCTGGCGTAGAGCGGGCGCGACGTGAACGTCAGGAACGACGCCGGCACGGTCGGGATGATCGAGTGGGCGAACAGGTACACCATCCGGCCCGGGTACGACAGGTGCGGCAGCTCCGGCAGCGGGCTGAGCACGGGCCACCACATCAGCAGCGACATGCCGACGAGCAGGACGTGCGCGAGGAGGTGGACCAGGCCGTTGCTCACGGTCGCTTCGACCCACACCGGCGTGTGGGTGAGCGCGATGAAGGCGCTGACCGTGATGACGGCGGGCAGGCCCCGCGTCAGGACCCGGGCGACCGCGAACACGGGCTTGGGGCGCAGCAGCGCCCGCAGCAGCCAGCCCGGCGTGCCGAGGATCAGCAGGGGCGGCGCGACCAGCTGGAACGTGAGGTGCTGTGCCATGTGCACGCTGTAGAGATAGTTCTCGGCCAGGTCGTGGACCGGCCACTCGGCGCCGAGCCACAGCGCCGCCACCCCGAGCGTGAAGTAGAGCTTCTGGCGCGACGTCGCGGGCCGGCGACCCGGCGCGAGGCGGGGGCCGAGGGCCGCAAGGGCGTAGAAGTAGCCACCCAGCAGCACGACCATGAGCAGCCACACGTCGGGGTGTGCCTGGAACTGCAACGGCGAGGCCGGCACGGCGTCAGAACCCCAGGCCGGGGCCGAGGTAGAAGTTCGCCCCGACGATGCCGAACACGACGGTGGCGAGGGCGACGCCCACGAAGAAGACGCGGCGGAACAGCCGGTGGTCGAACCGCAGGTGCATGAACCACAGGACCACGAGCAGGAACTTGACCGCGGTCAGAAACAGCAGCGCGGGGGTCGTGAC
>JBBSMN010000288.1:0-1770 GCA_038233135.1 Propionibacteriales bacterium | reverse complement strand
CGGCCTCGGACCGGACGATCTCGGTGCCGGTGTTGAGCAGCATGAAGTTGCCGGTGCCGTAGGTGTTCTTGGCCTCGCCGGGGCTGAAGCACACCTGCCCGACGGTGGCGGCCTGCTGGTCGCCGAGGATCCCGGTGATCGACACCTCGCCGCCCAACGGCCCGTCGCTGCGGGTGTTGCCGTAGCCGTGCGGCTCGGCGCTGGAACCGATCTCGGGCAGCATCGACGCCGGGATGTCGAAGATGGCCAGCAGCTCGTCGTCCCACTCCAGCGTCTCGAGGTCCATCAGCATGGTCCGGCTGGCGTTGGTGACGTCAGTGACGTGGCGACCGCCATCGGAGCCGCCGGTCAGGTGCCAGATCAGCCAGCTGTCAGTGGTGCCGAAGATCGCATCACCGTGGGCGGCGGCCGCGCGTACCCCGTCGACGTTGTCGAGGATCCACTTGATCTTGCCGCCCGCGAAGTAGGTGGCCGGCGGCAGGCCGGCCTTGCGCCGGATGGTCTCGCCGTGACCGTCGCGCTCCAACGCTGAGGCAATCCTGTCGGTGCGGGTGTCCTGCCAGACGATCGCGTTGCAGTACGGTTCGCCGGTGGTCCGGTCCCAGACGACAGTCGTCTCGCGCTGGTTGGTGATGCCGAGCGCCACCAGGTCGGCCGGCTCGATGCGCGCGTGGCGCATGCCGGTCTCGACCACGTCGCAGGTGTTGGCCCAGATCTCGGCGGGGTCGTGCTCGACCCACCCCGAGCGCCGCAGGATCTGCTCGTGCTCGAGCTGGTGGCGAGCGACCTCATTGCCGCCGTGGTCGAACACCATGAAGCGGGTGCTGGTCGTGCCCTGGTCGATGGCGCCGACGTAGTCGGCCATGCGGCCCTCCCGGTCTGCGGTCGTTGCTGGCGACCCTATGCGCCGCCGGCCGAGTCGCACCCGCGAGCCCGCGACTGTGGGGGCAGTCCCGCGCGGTGCCGTCCCGTCCAGCGGCCAACTCCGGCGGCCATCTCCGGCGATCTTCCGACCTTATGGTCGCCGGCACGACCACAACGTCGGATCTTCCCCCCCGCGCAGCCGGCGGGCCACACTCACAGGCGCACCGTGACGGGCGCACACCCTCACACCTGACGCTCTACGACGTCTGTCGGCGCGCCGTGCACGGCCGGGATGCGACCCATCCGGCCGGCCTGGAAGTCCTCGAACGCCGCGATCACCTCGGCGCGGGTGTTCATGACGAACGGGCCCGCCCAGGCCAGGGGCTCGCGGATGGGCAGCCCGCCTAGCACCACGACCTCCAGCGACGGCGTACGGGTCTGCTGACCGGCGGCGGCCGCGACCTCGACCACGTCACCGGCGCCCAGGACGGCGAGCTGGCCGGTGCTGATCGGCTGCCCGCCGGCGCCGACAGCGCCGTCACCGGCGAGCACGTAGACCAGCACGTTGAAGTCACGGCGCCACGGCAGCTGCAGTCGCGCGGTCGGCGCGACGCTCGCGTGCACCATCGCCATCGGCGAGTGCGTCGATCCCGGTCCGGCGTGCCCGTCGACCTCGCCGGCGACCACCCGTACGAGTGCGCCCGAGTCGGACGTGGTCAGCAGCGCGACATCGCTGCCACGCAGGTCCTGGTAGCGCGGCTCGGTGAACTTCATCGAGCGGGGCAGGTTGACCCACAGCTGCAACCCGTGGACGAGCCCGCCGGCTGACACGAGCCACTCGGGTGGCTTCTCGATGTGCAGCAGCCCGGAGCCCGCTGTCATCCACTGGGTGTCGCCGTCGGTGAT
>JBBSMN010000287.1:0-1776 GCA_038233135.1 Propionibacteriales bacterium | reverse complement strand
TACCTGCTCGAGGCAGGCATCCGCACCCGCTACCTGCACAGCGAGGTGGACACGCTGCGCCGCAACGAGCTGCTGCGCGAGCTGCGGATGGGGGACTTCGACGTGCTGGTCGGCATCAACCTGCTGCGGGAGGGGCTCGACCTGCCCGAGGTCAGCCTGGTGGCGATCCTCGACGCCGACAAGGAGGGGTTCCTGCGCTCGGGCACCTCGCTGATCCAGACCATCGGCCGGGCCGCGCGCAACGTGTCGGGGCAGGTGCACATGTACGCCGACACCGTCACACCGTCGATGGAGAGCGCTATCGACGAGACCAACCGCCGCCGCGCCATCCAGGTCGCCTACAACACCGAGCACGGCGTCGACCCGACCCCGCTGCGCAAGCGCATCGCCGACATCACCGACATGCTCGCCCGCGAGGACGCCGATACCGAGACCCTGCTCGGCGGCGGTGGGCGGCAGCAGAGCCGGGGCAAGGCGCCCGTGCCGGGCCTGCGCAGCCGCGACACCGGCACGTCGCCGCTCGACGTGAGCAGCATGGCCGCCTCCGACCTGGCCGACCTGGTGCAGCAGCTCACCGATCAGATGCACACCGCGGCGGCCGAGCTGCAGTTCGAGGTGGCGGCCCGGCTGCGCGACGAGATCGGCGACCTCAAGAAGGAGCTGCGCCAGATGGTTGCCGCCGGCGCCGGCTGACCGGGTCAGCATGTGCTAACTTCCACACATGCGAGTGCACATCGTGATGGATGACGGGCTGGTCGCCGAGATCGACGGCCGGGCCGGTGCCCGCGGCCGCACCGCATACATCGTGGACGCGCTTCGCCGCACCTTGGACGATGAGCGCCGATGGGACGGCATCGCCGCTGCCATCGGGGTGATCGACGACGAAGGCCACGACTGGGACGCCGACCCGGCCGAGTGGGTGCATCGGCAGCGCGCCGCCGATGCGCTCCGGTTCGGTTGATGCCGCTGCTGTTGGACACCACGGTGCTCATCGATACTCTCCGCGGGCGCCCGGTGGCCGACCGGCTGCTGGCGCTGCGCGAGTCCGGCGAGGTGCCGTACGTGTGTGCTGTCAACGTCGAGGAGGTCGCCCGGGGGCTGCGCCCGCGAGAGCGGTCAAGCAGCCTTGGGTTGCTTGCGGCGTTGCGACTGGCTCCGCTGGGTGTCCAGGAGGGCTGGCGGGCCGGTGGATGGCGACGCGCGTACGCCGAGTCAGGGATCACGCTGGGCCAGGCCGACTGCCTGGTCGCTGCCGCCGCGTACGGAGTGGGCGCCCGACTCGCCACCGGCAATCCCCGGCACTTCCCGATGGCCGAGATCGCCGTCGAGCACTGGCCCGTGGGTCGCTGACCGCCGCGGGCACCCGTTTCGAGTCAGGCGGGGTCGACCCAGACGGGGGACGACCAGGCCATCTCGCCGTCGGTCTGGATGACCCGGGCGTAGTACCACGCCGGCTCACCCACCCCGGCTGAGGACGTATCCGTCCAGGTCACCCGCTGCTCGTTGCTGCCGAGCCCGACCAGCCCGCCCACTCCGGGCTGCAGCCGCATCCGGCCGCCGGAGTCGGTCGAGACGTGCGCCACGCGCCCGTCCAGCTGACCGAGGGTCACGGTGCGGCCGCCCTGCGCGGTGGTGACGGTCACCACCGCATCGGCCGGCCCGGCCAGCGTGACCTCGATGCAGCCACACTGCGACCCGTACGGCTCGCCGAAGCTCCTGGTGTGCGCGACCCACTGCACGCTGTGCCGATCGGCGGCGACGATCTCCGGGCTCCAG
>JBBSMN010000286.1:0-1781 GCA_038233135.1 Propionibacteriales bacterium | reverse complement strand
GCTACATCGAGCTGTCGGTGCTGCTCGGCGCGATCTACATCGTCAACACCTTCGACCACATCTACATGATGACCTCGGGCGGCCCGGGAACGGCCAGTGCCAACCTGCCCTTCTACATCTACCAGCGGGCCTTCCTCGGCTTCGACATCGGGCAGGCGGCCGCGATGGGGGTCGTGGTGGTCGTCGGCACGATCATCGTGGCCACCTTCGCTCTGCGGCTGATCTTCAAGAGCTTCACCCAGGAGACCTCATGAGCGCCCAGACGCAAGAGACGACCGCAGAGGTCGGGACCGCGCCCAAGCGTTCGCGCGGACCGAGCGGTGGGACCGCCCTCACGATCCTCACCTGGTTCCTCGCGCTGGCGTTCTTCTTCCCGGTGTTCTGGATGGTGCTCACCGGCTTCAAGAACGAGTCGGACGCCTACACCGAGACCCCCAAGCTGTTCTTCGCGCCCACGCTCAGCAAGTTCGCGAACGTCATTGACAAGGCCGCCCCGTTCGCCATCAACTCCCTGGTCGCGACCACGCTGTCCACGATCCTGGTGGTGCTGCTGGCCGTGCCCGCCGCGTACGCGCTGTCGATCCGGCCGGTGAAGAAGACCCAGGACGTCTTGTTCTTCTTCATCTCGACGAAGATGCTCCCGCTGGTCGCGGTGATCGTCCCGCTGTACGTGATCACCGGGCAGATCGGAGCGCTGGACAACCTCTGGGTGATGATCGTGCTCTACTCAGCCATGAACCTGCCGATCGCGGTGTGGATGATGCGGTCGTTCCTGCAGGAGATCCCCGGCGAGGTGCTCGAGGCAGCGGCCATGGACGGCGCCGGGCTGGCCAAGATGTGGCGGCACGTGATGATCCCGATGACCGCGCCGGGCATCGCCGCGACCGCTCTGATCTGCGTGATCTTTGCCTGGAACGAGTTCTTCTTCGCGGTGAACCTGACCGCGTCGGCGTCCAGCACGGTGCCGGTCTACCTGGTCGGCTTCATCGCCAGCCAGGGGCTGTACTTTGCCCAGCTGTCCGCCGCCGCCACTCTGGCGTCGCTGCCCGTGGTGATAGCCGGCTGGATCGCGCAGAAGCAGCTGGTGCGAGGCTTGTCGATGGGTGCTATCAAGTAGCCGATCAGGCGGCCGGACACCGAGCAGAGAGGCACACCATGCAGACGCTGGACACCGAGGCCCTCCCCGGGCTGCGCGATTCGATGCCGGTGCCCGAATACGACCGGAGCCAGGTGCGGCCCGGCATCGTGCACTTCGGCGTCGGCGGGTTCCACCGGGCGCACCAGGCGATGTACCTCGACCGGCTGATGAGTGCCGGCGAGGCCCTCGAGTGGGGCATCTGCGGGGTGGGCCTGCTGCCCGGTGACCGGCGGATGCAGGAGGTGCTGCAGGCGCAGGACCACCTGTACACGCTGGTGGTCAAGCACCCGGACGGCACGCTGGAGCCGCGCGTGATCGGCTCCATCGTCGACTACCTGTTCGCCCCCGACGACCCGGACGCCGTTGTCGAGCAGATGGCCGGCGAGCAGACGCGGATCGTGTCGCTGACCGTGACCGAGGGCGGCTACAACGTGCACCCGGTCACCGGGGAGTTCGACGAGAAGGACGCCGACGTCCAGCACGACCTGGCCGGTGACGAGCCGCCGCGTACGACGTTCGGGCTGGTCTGCGCCGCGCTGGCGCGCCGTCGCGAGCGGGGCCTCGCGCCGTTCACGATCATGAGCTGCGACAACATCCCGGGCAACGGTGAGGTGGCGCACAAGATGTTCGCCGCCTTCGCGCG
>JBBSMN010000285.1:0-1821 GCA_038233135.1 Propionibacteriales bacterium | reverse complement strand
TTCGTCGTGATGTTCCTCGTGACCTCGGTGACGACGTTGCGGGAGCGCTCGTCGGGCACGCTCGAGCGGCTGCTGACCACCCCGATGGGCAAGGCCGACCTGCTCGCCGGCTACGGGCTCGCGTTCGGCGCGGTGGCCGTCGTGCAGGCAGCCGTCGCCGTGGCGCTGACCGTCGGCCTGCTCGGTCTCGACGTCCGCGGCCCCGTCTGGGTGCTGGCGCTCGTCGCGGTGCTGGACGCCATCCTCGGCACCGCGCTGGGCCTGCTGGTGTCCGCGTTCGCCGCCACCGAGTTCCAGGCGGTCCAGTTCATGCCCGCGTTCGTGCTGCCGCAGGTGCTGTTGTGCGGGCTGTTCGTCCCCCGGGAGGCGCTGCCCGACGTGCTCTCCGCGATCTCCGACGCGCTGCCTCTGTCGTACGCCGTGCAGGCGATGGGAGAGGTGCAGGCGGCGACGTCATGGACAGGAGATCTCACCGTCGACGTGGTCGTGGTCGGCGGCAGCGGGCTGCTGGCGCTCGCGCTGGCATCAGCAACCCTGCGCCGGCGGACGGCCTGACTGCCCGCACCCTGACATCGGCCATGATGGGTCAAGACTTGATCGAGGAGGCCGCCGTGGGTGTCGTCGCCGTGCTGGGCGCCGGGGTGATGGGCGAGACGCTGGTGTCGGGATTGCTGCGATCCGGTCGCCGCCCCGCTGACCTGTTGCTCACCGAGCGGCGCGACGACCGCGCAGCCGAGCTGCGCGAACGCTACGGCGTGGACGTGGTCGGCAACGCCGAGGCCGCCGCGACGGCCGACACCCTGGTGTTGGTGGTCAAACCGCAGGACATGAACGAGCTCCTCGCAGACGTCGCGCCGCACCTGTCCGCGGGCGCGCTGGTCGTGTCGCTGGCCGCTGGGATCACGACCGGTTCCATCGAGTCACAGCTGCCGGCGGGGGTCGCGGTCGTGCGGGTCATGCCCAACACGCCAGCCCTCGTCGACGAGGGGATGGCCGCGATCTCGCGCGGACAGCACTGCGACGAGCAGCACCTGCGTGAGGCCGAGGAGCTGCTGTCGTCCGTCGGCCGGGTCCTGCGGGTGCCCGAGCAGCAGCTCGACGCCGTCACCGCGGTCAGCGGCTCGGGGCCGGCGTACCTGTTCTTCGTCGTCGAGTCGATGATCGAGGCCGGCGTGCACCTGGGGCTGCCGCGCACCACCGCCGCCGAGCTGGTGGTGCAGACCGTGGTCGGTTCGGCCAAGCTGCTGCGCGAGACCGGCGAGCACCCGACGGTGCTTCGCGAGCAGGTGACCTCGCCGGGTGGCACGACCGCCGCCGCCGTTCGCAAGCTGGAGGACCACAAGGTGCGCGCCGCCTTCCTCACCGCGCTGGAGGCTGCCCGCGACCGCTCGCGAGAGCTCTCCGCCGGATAGCACGCCGGCGTCGCCCGGCGACCGTCCGTAGGGATGCCCCCAAGCACCGCCGCTCCGGTCGTCACGCCGATTAGTCGCCCGATGACCGAAAGTATCAATTTTGTCACTGAGGGTTGCAGTCACACAGGTCACTGCTTAGTCTCCACGTAACAGCACGCTGCGTCACCGAGACGCACCTGAGCATGTTTACGAGGAGGTGGTGGGCCATCCCCGGCCACGGTCGGGATGCGGGCGTCCAAACGGAAGCCCGCAGCAACAGGCGCCACAGCGGTTGTGTCGCCCCAGTCCTGAGAGGCAATCCCATGCAGTTCATCCCACGCAAGAAGCATGTGCGGGGCGCCGTGTGCTGCTTCGCAGCGTCTGCGGTAGCCGTGACCGGCTCGGCGGCGTTGCTGGCGGCCGAGGTCGG
>JBBSMN010000284.1:0-1838 GCA_038233135.1 Propionibacteriales bacterium | reverse complement strand
TCGTTCCTCGCCCAGGTGGCGCAGGGCTCGCTGCCCAGCTCGCCGTTCAACGAGACGCACTGGGCCGACGACGAGTTCGTGTCGCTGGTGAAGTCGGCGGAGGAGGAGGTCGATGAGCAGAAGCGCTGCGAGCTCATCCAGCAGGCGCAGGAGGTCGAGTACGACAGCGGGGGTCACATCATCTGGGGCTTCGTCAACCTCGTGGACGCCCACAGCAAGACGATCAGCGGTCTGGAGCCCAACGTGGCCGGCCACCCGCTGGACAGGTACGGGTTCCGGCATGCCTGGTTCGTCTGACCGGGCACGGGCGGGAGCGGGCGCGTGACGCTCGGCCGGCTGGTCGCCCGGCGGCTGGCCGTCGGCGGGCTGATCCTATTCGTGGTGTCCGTGCTGGTCTTCGGAGCCAGCCTGCTACTGCCCGGCGACGCGGCTCGCGCGGTGCTGGGTCGTACGGCGAGCCCGGACCGGCTGGCCGCCGTCCGCGCGCAGATGCACCTGGACGACCCGCCGCTGCAGCGGTACCTGTCCTGGGCCGGCGACTTGGTGACGGGCGACCTGGGGGACTCCGTGGTCAGCCAGACCCCGGTCGTCGAGCTGATCGCCCAGCGGTCGGTCAACTCCCTGCTGCTGATGATGCTGGCGGCGCTGGTCGCCACCCCGGTGGCGCTGTTGCTCGGCACCTGGAGCGCGCTTCGCCGTGACCGGCTGGCCGACCATGTGACGTCGCTCGGCACCTTGGTGCTCGCCTCGCTGCCGGAGTTCGTGGTGGGAATCGCGCTGCTGTTCGTCTTCTCGACCGGGCTGCTGCGCTGGCTGCCGGCGGTGGTCGACCAGACCCAGGGAGTGCTGGTGCAGCCCGAGGTGCTGGTGCTCCCGGTGGCCACCCTGGCGCTGGCAGTGTCGCCGTACATCACCCGGATGATGCGGGCCACGATGCTGGAGATCCTCGACAGCGACTTCGTGCACCAGGCGCGCCTGAACGGGGTGCCGGAGCGCGCAGTGCTGTGGCGCCACGCCGTGCCCAACGCGATTGGTCCGGTGGCGCAGGTGATCGCCCTGCAGCTCGCCTGGCTGGCCGGTGGGATCGTGCTGGTCGAGTTCCTCTTCGACTACCCCGGCATCGGGGAGGGTGTGGTCGACGCGGTCACGTCCCGCGACATCCCGACGCTGCAGGCACTGGTGATGCTGATCGCGGCCTTCTACGTCGTGGTCAACCTGCTGGCCGACGTCGTCGGAGTCCTCACCAACCCCAGGCTGCGGACGGGGGACGCGTGAGCACCGCCGACACGGTCTCGGGCGGGGCGCCGGGCCTGCTGCGCCGGTCGCTGGGTCTCGGCCGGACCCGTGCCGGGCTGGCGATCACGCTGCTGGTGGTCGCGGTCGCCGTGCTCGGGCCGTTCCTGGCCCCGGCATCCGAGACCGGTTTCGTCGGGGCGCCGTTCACCCAGGACGCACCCGGCACCCTGTTCGGCACCGACACGCTCGGCCGCGACGTGTGGTCGCGCTTCCTGTACGGGGGCGTGTCGGTCCTGACCCTGTCGGCGCTGTGCACGCTGGTCGGTGTCGGCCTCGGGCTGCTCGTCGCCCTGGTCGCCGGCTACAGCCGCACCTGGGTCGACGAGCTGCTCATGCGCACCACCGACGTCCTGCTGGCGTTTCCGGCGATCGTGCTCGCGTTGCTGTTTCTCGCCATCTTCGAGCCTCGGCCGTCGACGGTCGTGGCGACGGTCGCCGCGGGGCATGCACCGCGGGTCGCGCGGGTGATGCGGGCGGCCGTGCTGGACGTCGCCGGTCGGGACTACGTGCGCTCGGCGGAGTCGATGGGGCTGCGACGCTGG
>JBBSMN010000283.1:0-1847 GCA_038233135.1 Propionibacteriales bacterium | reverse complement strand
GGTGATGACGCGGATGTCGTACTCGACCTGGTGAGTCAGGGCGTAGTCGAAGCCGCCCAGCACGTCGAGCAGGAGCAGGCCCGCGCCGGAGCCGTAGCCGACGAGGTCCGCGCCCGGAGCGACCCCCTCGTACTTCCCACCGGAACGCTCCCCGGTGGCGCCGACGATGCCCGCGACGTGGGTGCCGTGACCGCCGGTGCTGTCGGTGTTGGGGACGTCCTCGACCCAGGTCACCGGGAGCAGCGTGGGGTCGAGGGCGTTGAGGTTGGTCTGGGCCGCGACGTTCTGCACGAGGTGGTCGTCGTACATCAAGTCAGCGTGGGTGCCGTCGACACCGCTGTCATTGACCACGACGCCGACGCCGTCGCCAGTCACCGGCAGCCCGCCGTTGCCCTTGGTGAGCTTGGCGTCGGTGCGCACGTCGTCGACGCCGGTCAGCGCCGTGTAGTCGTCGAGCTCGTAGTCGACCTCGCGGTTGAGGTAGAGCGAGCGAACCTCTGGCTGCTCCTCGAGCGCAGCCACCTGGTCGGCCGTCGCGAGGACGCCAGCGATCGGCAGCGAGTGGAAGGTGCGTCCGGTCGTGATGCCGAGGTCGCTCAGCAGGGCGACGTCGTCGACGGTCGGAGCTCCTTCCCCGTCGAAGGTGACCACGACCTGCACGGGGTCGGTCGCTGCCGCGAGTGCGTCCTGTAGTCGAGGGTCCACGCTGACCGCACCGGAGTCGGCGCTGGTGGCGCCGGCCCCGAGAACGGTTGCGGTGTCGGCGGCGGTGGCCATCGGCGCCGTCGTGGCGCCAGCGAGAAGCGCCACGGACAGCGCGCCTCCCAGGCCTAGTCGTCGCATGCCCATGAGAAGTCCTCCAGAACTGACGGCACGGACGGCCGTCGCGGAAACACCGGTCGCGAGTAAAACCCGGTGGTCGGGTGGTCTGATTCCGCTGGCCCGGCCGCTGGAAACGGTCTTTGCCCAGTCCTGACCGAGCTCAGACCCCCGCCACTTACTGTGCGGCGCTCTCGACCGGGGTCAACGGCAGCAGCTTGCGCCCGGTCGGGCCGACCTGGATGTCGGTGCCCAGCTGCGGACACACACCGCAGTCGAAGCACGGGGTCCAGCGGCAGTCCTCGACCTCGACGCCGTGCACGGAGTCCTGCCAGTCCTCCCAGAGCCAGTCCTTGTCCAGACCACTGTCGAGGTGGTCCCACGGCAGCACCTCGGAGTGCTCACGCTCCCGCGTGGTGTACCACCCGAGGTCGACCGGCTCGTCGACCAACGCACGCTCGCACGCGCTAGCCCAACGGTCGTAGGAGAAGTACTCGCTCCAGCCGTCGAAACGCGCGCCGTCGTCGTACGCGGCCCTGATCACCGCGCCCAGCCGCCGGTCGCCGCGGGAGAGCAGTCCCTCGATGATCCCGGGCTTGCCATCGTGGTAGCGGAAGCCGATCGCCTTGCTGTAACGGCGGTCGGAGCGTACGTCCTCGCGCAGCTTGGCCAGGCGCGCGTCGGTGCTCGCGTGGTCGAGCTGGGACGCCCACTGGAAGGGGGTATGCGGCTTGGGCACGAAGCCGCCGATCGAGACGGTGCAGCGGATGTCGTTGCGCCCGCTCGCCGCCCGCCCCGCCGCGATGACCCGCTTGGCCAGGTCGCCTATCGCGAGCACGTCCTCGTCGGTCTCGGTCGGCAGACCGCACATGAAGTACAGCTTCACCTGCCGCCAGCCGTTGCTGTAGGCCGCGGTGACGGTGCGGATGAGGTCGTCCTCGCTGACCATCTTGTTGATCACCTTGCGCATCCGCTCGGACCCGCCCTCGGGGGCGAAGGTGAGCCCGGAGCGGCGGCCGTTGCGGGTG
>JBBSMN010000282.1:0-1876 GCA_038233135.1 Propionibacteriales bacterium | reverse complement strand
CCTCGCGCACCAGGCGCCGCACGTCCTCCTCGGTGCGCAGCACCGAGCGTGCGACGTCGTAGAGGCGCTGGAAGCGGAACCAGCCCTTCTCGTCGGCCGCGCTCAGCTGCGGTGGCCACCCGCTGACCAGCGACTCCGGCAGCGCGATGCCGTCACGCTCGGCGAGCTCGAGCAGGGTGGCGTGACGCATCGACCCGGTGAAGTGCAGGTGCAGGTGGGCCTTCGGCAGCGCCCGCAGCGCCCGCGACTGCGGCGAACGGCCGACACTCACCGCCCGGGCGCCGCAGCCGGCCGACGGGACATGCGACGGTCGGTCGACGTCATCTGACGCCGGAGCTGGCGCCGAGCAGCTTCTGCATCCGGGTCATGCCCTCGACCAGGTCGTCGTCCCCGAGCGCGTACGACAGCCGCAGGTAGCCGGGGGAGCCGAACGCCTCGCCGGGGACGACGGCCACCTCCACCTGCTCGAGGATGAGCTCGGCGAGCTCGGCCGAGGTGTGCGCCTTGGAGCCGCCGATGTCGCGGCCGAGCAGGTCGCGGACTGCGGGGTAGACGTAGAAGGCCCCGGCAGGTGTCGGGCACTCGACGCCGTCGATGGCGTTCAGCAGCTGCACGATCTGCCGGCGCCGACGGTCGAACGCCGTCCGCATCTCGGCGACGGCGTCGAGGTCCCCCGAGACGGCCGCGATGGCCGCCCGCTGGGCAACGTTGCACACGTTCGAGGTGGCGTGCGACTGCAGGTTGGTCGCTGCCTTGACCACGTCGGTGGGCCCGATCACCCAGCCGACGCGCCAGCCGGTCATGGCGTAGGTCTTGGCGACCCCGTTCACCACCACACAGCGTTCGGCCAGCTCGGGCACCGCCACCGGCATCGACACCGCCCGAGCGCCGTCGTAGACCAGGTGCTCGTAGATCTCGTCGGTGACCACCCACACGCCATGCTCGAGCGCCCAACGTCCGATCGCCTCGACCTGTTCGGCGGGATAGACGGCGCCGGTCGGGTTGGACGGCGAGCAGAACAGCAGCACCTTCGTACGCGGTGTGCGGGCGGCCTCGAGCTGGTCGACGCTGACCAGATAGCCCTGCGTCTCGTCGGCGAGCACCTCGACCGGCACTCCGCCAGCCAACCGGATCGACTCGGGGTAGGTCGTCCAGTACGGCGCGGGCAGGAGCACCTCGTCATTCGGGTCCAGCAGCGTCGCGAACACCTCGTACACCGCTTGCTTGCCACCGTTGGTGACCAGCACCTGGACGGGGGCGCAGTCCAGACCGCTGTCCCTCGCGGTCTTGTTCACGATCGCCTGCTTCAGCTCGGGCAGCCCGCCGGCGGGGGAGTACCGGTGGTTGCGCTGGTCGGAGCACGCCTCGATGGCCGCCCGTACGACCGGGTCCGGGGTGGCGAAGTCCGGCTCCCCGGCGCCGAACCCGATCACCGGCCGCCCGGCCGCCTTGAGCGCCTTGGCCTTGGCATCCACGGCCAGCGTTGCGGACTCGCCGATGGTCGCGATCCGTTCGGACACGCGGCGCGCGGTGGGCGATGAAGACGTGGTCGGGGCAGGCATGTGCACCATGGTGGCAGCCGCCGCTCTCGAGGGTGTGGGGGATTGCGGGGCGTGACCCGTGGTTCGACTCGGTCGCACCGCTGCGCGTATGCTGAGCACTTGGTGGATTCTCGCCCTTTCCGTCGCGCCCAGATCCCGAGCGTCGCCGGGCCGGTTCAGAGCGGGAAGCCGCCGCGGAGGGCACTAGCTCAACTGGCAGAGCATCGGTCTCCAAAACCGAAGGTTGGGGGTTCGAGTCCCTCGTGCCCTGCGACGATAACTAGACCATCCTGGGCCCGACGGTGGGGCCAGGCCGATCCGAGACAAGGTGACAT
>JBBSMN010000281.1:0-1892 GCA_038233135.1 Propionibacteriales bacterium | reverse complement strand
TGGCGCAGCGTCTTGTAGCGCTCGATGACCACCATCTCGGTACGGGGCACCATCACCTCGCGCACCAACGTGTCGCCGAGCTCGAAGACGGAGTGGATCATCTGGCGTTCGCCGGACTCGATGAGGGCGCTCTGCTCGGCGAGGTCGACCATCTCGCGCAGCTCGGCCTCGGAGGCGAACGGGCCCTCCACGAACCCCTTGCCCGGGGTCAGCGCGTTGCCGACCAGGATCAGCACCCGCGCGATCGGGCCGAGCACCGTGGTCAGTGCCATGGCCGGTCCCGCGGCCAGCAGCGCGACGGACTCGGCATGCTGGCGGCCGAGGGTGCGGGGAGCCACCCCGATCACGACGTACGCGACGACCACCATCACGCCTGCGGCCAGCAGGATCCGCGGCCACCAGCTGTCGAAAGCGTCAGCCACGACGAGTGCCACAAGCACGATCGCGGTGGTCTCGGCCACCATCCGCAGCAACAGCACCGTGTTCAGGTGCGGCGGCGGGTCCTGCGCGACGCGCAGCACCTGGTCGGCCCGGCTGCGGCCGGCGGCGACGAGCTCCTGGGCCCGCGCCTTGGACAGCGCCGACAACGCTGCCTCAGCGGCGGCCAGCAGGCCGGCCACCACCACGAGCACGGCGGCGACGCCGAGCAACCAGGCGTCGCCCGCGGTCATCGCCGGCTCGTCTCGTCGGCCGGTGTTGCCGCCACCGTCTCCCCGGCCGTCCCCTCGACCCGTACGCCCGGCCACTCGGCAAGCAGCCGGGCCTGCAGGGCGAACATCTCGCGGTGCTCGTCGGGCTCGGCGTGGTCGTGGCCGAGCAGGTGCAAGATGCCATGGACCGTCAGCAGCCTGGCCTCCGCAGCGGTCGTGTGGCCATGCTCGGCTGCCTGCTCGGCGGCAACCGCCGGGCACAGCGCGAGATCGCCGAGGTAGCCCTCGGGCAGGTCGTCGACGTCACCGTCGGCATGTCCCGGCGTCAGCTCGTCGATCGGGAAGGCGAGCACGTCGGTCGGCCCCCGCTTGTCCATCCACCGCTGGTTGAGCGCGGCGATGGTGTCCTCGTCCACGAGCCGCACGCACAGCTCGGTCCGCGGGTGCAGCCGCATCCGCCCGAGCACGAAACCCGCCAGCTGCGCCAGCTCCTCGACGTCGACGTCGGTGCCGGACTCGTCCAGGATCTCGACGGTCATCGCGGCCCGGATCCGCGGTCCGGCACCTGCGTGCCCGACCGGTCGCGCCGCTCCTCGTACGTCTCGTAGGCGGCGACGATGCGCCCGACCAGCTTGTGGCGCACGACGTCGTGGCTGGTCAGCATGGAGAACTGCACGTCTCGCACGTCGCCGAGGATGTCGCGCACCACCCGAAGCCCCGACCGGGTGTCGGCTGGCAGGTCGACCTGGGTAATGTCGCCGGTGACGACCATCCTGGAGCCGAAACCGAGCCGGGTCAGGAACATCTTCATCTGCTCGGGCGAGGTGTTCTGCGCCTCGTCGAGGATGATGAACGCGTCGTTGAGGGTGCGCCCACGCATGTAGGCCAGCGGCGCGACCTCGATGGTGCCGGCGGTGAGCAGCTTGGGGATCGACTCGGGGTCGAGCATGTCGTGCAGCGCGTCGTACAGCGGGCGCAGGTAGGGGTCGATCTTCTCGCTCAACGTGCCGGGCAGGTAGCCGAGCCGCTCGCCGGCCTCGACCGCGGGCCGGGTCAAGATGATGCGGTTGACCTCCTTGGCCTGCAGGGCCTGCACCGCCTTGGCCATCGCGAGGTAGGTCTTGCCGGTGCCAGCCGGGCCGATGCCGAAGACCACGGCGTGCTTGTCGATGGCGTCGACATAGCGCTTCTGGTTGAGCGTCTTGGGCCGGATCGTGCGGCCGCGGTTGGACAAGATGTTGA
>JBBSMN010000280.1:0-1960 GCA_038233135.1 Propionibacteriales bacterium | reverse complement strand
TCGCGGAGTTGCCGCCGGGTGGTCGCGCACTCCCCGCCGGTCCACACGCCGACCAGGTCGCGGATGTCATCCAGGCTCAACCCGAGGCGCTTGGCCCGGCGGATGAACTGCAGCCGGGCCTCGTCGTCGCGGTCGTAGACGCGGTAGCCGGACTCGGACCGCTCGGGCTCTTCCAGCAGCCCGATCTCCTCGTAGTAGCGAAGCGTGGGCCGGGTGAAGCCGGTGCGGCGTGCAAGCTCGGCGATCTGGAACGTCTCCATGCCCCCACCGTAGGCATTCAAGTGGACTTGAATGCAACCGCCTATTTCGAAAAATCCTCGTGGATCTCAGCTTCTGCACCGCTGAAGGAGACGCCACCCGCGCCACGAGCCGGGAGTTCGTCGTCGACGGGCACGACCGCGAGGTCGTCGTCCAGGTCGTCCGCGACCTCGGCCGCCATTGGGAAGGCCCGCCGGTGCGCCTGGTCCTGACCGGCCCTGCCGGCGGCAGCTGGACGCTCGGCGACGCCTCGCCGCCGGTCGCCACCCGTCAGCGTCGACGCGGTCGAGTACCTGCGCACGCTGTCGGGCCGGCACGACACACCCCGCCCTTGATGGCAGCGGCGACGGTGCCGCAGTGGCGACCGTCGGCGTCGCTCGCGTCGTCTTCTGATCTGATCAGCCCGCGCGAGCGGGAGGTCGCCCAGCGGATCCCGTGGCGACTCGCCGGTCAGCTCATTTTGAGTGGTGCTCGATCACCCGGCAGTAGGTGCCGGTGCTGTCGAGCAGATCCTCCGCCGTTGCGACGAGTTGGTCGAGTTCGTCGCGGAGCCCCTGCATCTCGGCGATGCGCTGATCGAGCTCCCGGGCGTGCCGTTGCAGCAGGTCGATGACGTAGCCGCAGGGCGGTTGGCCCTGCTCGCGGAAGGCAAGGATCTCACGGATGTCGTCCAGCGCGACCCCGAGCCGCTGCGCGGTGCGGATGAACGCCAGCCGCTCAGCGTCGGCTTCGAAGTAGAGCCGGTAGCCGCTGGCGCTGCGGTCGGGTTCGGGCAGCAGGCCAATGGACTCGTAGTAGCGGATCGTCTTGGTGTTCAGCGCGAACCGGTCGGCGAGCTGGCCGATCTGCATGGAGGCCTGCGAGGTGGTCTGGGCCTGTCCCATCAGCGCTCACCCCCTGGCCAGGTCAGCAAGGGGATGTTGACCACCACGCCGGGCTGCTCGAAGCTGACCTCGCCGGCCGCCTCGGCCTCGGTGACCTCCTGCGCCGAGGTCAGCACCCGCGCCGCGGCGTCCTCGGCCCACGTGACCAGCACCAGCTCGCGCAGCGGTGTGTAGTCCTCATCGCCGGGCGCGGTCGCGAACACGTCGGGTTGGAAGCCCAGCGGCCCCGCCGGCGTGTCGGTCGGCGTGACGCCGTTGGCGAACACATACACCGGGGAGCGGGCATCCTCGGGCACCTCGGCGAGGCTGGCCACCACCGGCACCGGGGAGCCCATCATCCCCTCCAGGGTCTGGGCGATCTCCGCGTCGGAGGCCTCGGTGTGGATGAAGAAGATCTGCTCGCCACCGTAGTAGCCGAACACCGGCGGGATCCGCGGCACGTCGGCCGCCATCTCGCCCATCTCTTGCCCGCCGGCGGCCATGTCGCCGGTCGTCATGCCTGGCGTCTCGCCGAGCCCGTAGACGATCCACGCGCCGACGCCGAGGATGACCGCCGCGAGCACCACACCGGCGAACACGCCGGTGCGCCACCACGGTCGGGGGGTCGTGTCAGGCCGGCTCGCCTCGTCGAGGTACGGCTCGGAGGGGCGGTTCGTGGTGCTCATCGCTGCATCCGTTCCTGTGGCTCGTAGCCGAGGTCGCGCAGCCGCTCCTGGGCGGCCTCGACGGTCAGCTGCTCGGGGTCCAGGCGCAGCCGCACCGTCTTCGCCTCGACGTCGACCGTGGCGTGCAGCAGGCCCTTGGTGTGCGACAGCCCT
>JBBSMN010000279.1:0-1972 GCA_038233135.1 Propionibacteriales bacterium | reverse complement strand
CGAGCATGTGTACGTCGGCGCCACCGTCCAAGACGTCACCGACACCTGGTTCGCCCTGGTCATGCGCGACGTCGCGGCCGTGATGTGGCGGGACCTGCGAGCCATCGAGGACGCCCTGCTCACCCTGGCGGTGGCGCATCGCGACACGCTGATGGCCGGGCGTACGCACGGTCAGCCGGGGTCGCCGATCACGTTCGGCTTCAAGGTCGGCTCGTGGGCCGACGAGATCCGCCGCCACATCGGGCGGCTGGCGCAGGCACGGCCGCGCTGGCTGGTGGGCCAGCTCGGAGGTGCGGTGGGCACGCTGGGATTCTTCGCACCGCGCGGGATGGAACTGCGAGCAGTCTTCTGCGCAGAGCTCGGGTTGGCCGACCCGGGCATCTCCTGGCTCACCGCGCGGGACCGGATCGCCGAGTTCGGCACCCTGCAAGCGATGGTCGCCGGCACCCTGGCGCGGATAGGCAACGAGGTCTACGAGCTGCAGCGCCCCGAGATCGGCGAGCTGCGCGAGCCGACCTCGGCCGACACGGTCGGCAGCATCACGATGCCGCACAAGCGCAACCCCGAGGGCAGCGAGCACCTGGACACGCTGGCGCGCCTCATCCGTTCCCATGCCGGCGTGCTCGTCGAGGGCATGGTCGTCGGTCACGAACGAGACGGGCGCGGCTGGAAGGCCGAATGGGTCGCCCTGCCGGAGGTCTGCCTGCTAACCGGCGTGGCGCTGCAGCTGACCCGTCAGCTGCTCGCCGGCCTGGTGGTCGACGAGGAGGCGATGCGGCACAACCTCGGCGGCCACGGCGACCAGCTCGCATCCGAACGGATCCTCGCCGGCCTGACGCCGCGCATCGGCAAGCACCCCGCCCAGCAGCTCATGCACGACGTCCTGACCCCGGGCACCGGTGACGCCCACCGGGTCGTCGACGCGCTGATCGCGGCCGGCGCGGCCACCGAGCAGGATCGTCCGGCATGGACGTCGTGGGAGGTGGGAGACGCCGCGACGATGGTCGACGCAGTTGTCACCCGCGCCCGGCGGGCACGGGCCGCCGAGCCGGAGACGTGGCCGTGACCCCGCCTCGTGTGCAGCTCGCCACGCTGCCGACACCGCTGGTGCGCGCCGAGCGGCTGGAGCGCGCCCTCGATGCCGGGCCGCTGTACGTCAAGCGCGACGACCTCACCGGGTTCGGCGTGACCGGCAACAAGGCGCGCGCACTGGAGTTCCTCATCGGTGCGGCGCTCGCTGAGGAGGCCGACGTCTTCGTAACCGCCGGCAGCCCGTCCTCGAACTTCTGCGCGGCCGCTGCGCAGGCCGCCACGGTCGTCGGCATGGGTTGTGACGTGCTGCTCCCCGGCGCCCCGCCTCCGACCACGTCGGTCAACGTCGAGCTAGCCCGGGCTGCCGGCGCCCGCCTGCTGTTCGAGGCGGCCGCGACCCGCGACGACCTCGACCGGGCCGTCGTCGAGCACGCAGACACGCTGCGATCGCAGGGCAAGCGACCCTACGCCGTTCCACGGGGTGGGGCCGTGCCGGTCGGCGCGCTCGGCTACGCCGAGGCGGCACGAGAGCTTGCGCGCCAGTGCGACAGCGCCGGGATCCAGGTCGAGACGGTGGTGGTGGCCACCGGCTCCGGCGCAACCCAGGCCGGACTGGTCGCCGGGCAGGTGGGGTTCGACCTGCCCGGCCGGGTGACCGGCGCGTCGGTCAGCAGACCGATCACCGGCATGGTGGAGCACGTCCTCGCGACGGCCCGCGCCTGTGCGGCCACCGTCGGGCTCGCTCAGGCCACCGCCGCCGACGTCGATCTGCGAGACGCTCGCGGCGGGGGGTTCGGTGTCGTCTCGGCCGAAGATGCGGTCAGTGCACGCCTGGCCCTGGAATGTGAGGGGTTGCTGCTCGATGACTACTACGGGGCGAAGTCGATGACCGTGTTCAGGGGGCTGCTGGCCGCCGGCGCCCCGACCCCGGCGGTGTTCT
>JBBSMN010000278.1:0-1992 GCA_038233135.1 Propionibacteriales bacterium | reverse complement strand
CGCTCGCGTTCGGTCTCGCGGCCGCCAGCTTCTTCCCGACCCTGGTGCTCGGCATCTTCTGGAAGAAGTGCACGGCGATGGGCGCGACCGCCGGCATGATCGCCGGCCTGGCCACGACGATGGCGTACATGCTGTGGACGATCGACATCTACGGCAACGGCGACGGCATCTTCGGAATCCTGGAGACCGGCTTCGGTGCGATCGGGATGCTGATCAACTTCGCGGTCACGATCATCGTCTCGCAGTTCACCCCCAAGCCGACGGCGCTGATGCAGGAGCTGGTCGAAGAGGTGCGGTACCCGGGCAAGACCGAGCTGGTCGCCAAGCACGCCGAGGGCAGCGTCGACCTGCACAGCGACGAGAAGTAACCGCGTCACGCCGGCCGCTGCCGCGAAGTGCGGCGGCCGGCGTACGGGTGCTCAGGTCAGGCGCTGCAGCACCAGCTCGCGGACCCGGGCGGCGTCGGCCTGTCCGCGTAGCTGCTTCATCACGGCACCAATAAGTGCCCCGGAGGCAGCGATCTTGCCGTCACGCACCTTGGCGGCCACGTCCAGGTTGTCGGCGATCGCCTGGTCCACCGCGGCCGTCAGCGCACCGTCGTCGCTGACCACCTCGAGGCCGCGGTCGGTGACCACCTGCTCGGGCGACCCCTCACCGGCCAGCACCCCGTCGAGCACCTGGCGGGCGAGCTGATCGTTGACCCGACCGGCGTCGACCAGACCCTGCAGTTCAGCGACCTGCACCGGCGAAACCGGCAGGTCGACCAGCTCGACGCCCTCGGCGCGGGCGCGTCGAGACAGCTCCGCGAGCCACCACTTGCGGGCCGACTGTGGGCTAGCGCCGCACGCCACGGTCGACTCGACCAGCTCGAGCGCGCCAGCGCCGACGGTGTCGCGCATCTCCAGCTCGCTGAAGCCCCACTGCGCGGCCAGCCGCGCCCGCCGCTCACCGGGAGGCTCCGGCAGCGTCTGGCGCAGATGGTCCACCCACTGCGTGGACGGCGCGACCGGCACCAGGTCGGGCTCGGGAAAATATCGGTAGTCCTCGGCCTGCTCCTTGCTGCGCCCCGGGGTGGTCACGCCGGTGTCCTCGTGCCAATGCCGGGTCTCCAACGTGACCGAGCCACCGGCCAGCAGCAGCTCTGCCTGGCGGCAGATCTCGTGCCGCACCGCGCGCTCCACCGAGCGCAGCGAGTTGACGTTCTTGGTCTCCGTACGGGTGCCCAGCGGCTGGTCGGGTCCGCCGTTGCGCGGACGCAGGGACACGTTGGCGTCGCAGCGCAGCGACCCCTGCTCCATCCGCACGTCGGAGACGCCGAGCGCCAGCAGCAGCTCGCGCAGGTGCGCGACGTACGCGCGGGCCACCTCGGGCGCCTGCGCGTCCGGCCCGATCACCGGTTTGGTGACGATCTCGACCAGCGGGATGCCGGCCCGGTTGTAGTCGACCAGCGAGTGGCTGGCGCCGTGGATGCGGCCGGTGGCACCGCCGACATGCAGCGACTTGCCGGTGTCTTCCTCCATGTGCGCGCGTTCGATCTCGATCCGCACGGTCTCGCCGTCGGCCAGGATCACGTCGGTCGCGCCCTCGAAGGCGATCGGCTCGTCGTACTGCGACGTCTGAAAGTTCTTGGGCATGTCGGGATAGAAGTAGTTCTTGCGGGCGAAGCGGCACCAGCCGGCGATGTCGCAGCCCAGCGCCAAACCGATCCGGATCGCCGACTCCACCGCCGCGCCGTTCATCACCGGCAGTGAGCCGGGCAGGCCCAGACAGGTCGGGCAGACCTGGCTGTTGGGCTCAGCGCCGAAGGTGGTCGCACAGCCGCAGAACATCTTCGAGGCGGTGCCGAGCTCGACGTGGACCTCGAGACCGATGACCGGCTCGAAGTGCTCGATCGCCTCGACATAGGAGATCACGCCGCCACCGCCCGGGCAGCTGCGAGCACCGGTGCATGGTCGAGCAGCTGGCCACCCCAGCGATCCACCAGCATCGTCT
>JBBSMN010000277.1:0-2090 GCA_038233135.1 Propionibacteriales bacterium | reverse complement strand
GGGGAGCGGTGCTGTTGCGTGGCGATGATGGACACCTACCGGGTGCGCCACGCCGTACGCGACGTCGGCGCCGCGCTCGGCATGCCGGCCGGCGAGATCGACACCATCGCCAAGGCGTTCCCGCACATCGCGGCCCGCGACGCACGGAGCGCGTTGCGCGAGCTGCCCGAGCTGCGCGCCGCCGGACTCGGCGAGCAGCGGCTGAGTGTGCTGTTCGACCTTGTCGAGCGTCTCGACCGATTGCCCCGCCACATCGCCCTGCATCCGTGCGGGGTGCTGCTGTCCGATGCGACGTTGCTCGACCGCACCCCCGTCGAGGCCAGCCACGCCGGCTTCCCGATGAGCCAGTTCGACAAGGACGACGTCGAGGACCTCGGCCTGCTCAAGCTCGACGTGCTCGGCATCCGGATGCAGTCGGCCATGGCGCACGCGACTACCGAGATCGCCCGGGTCGACGGCATCGAGGTCGACATCGACGACCAGCAGCAGGTGCCGCTGAACGACCTGGCGACCTACCGGCTGATCGGCCACGCCCGCACCCTGGGCTGCTTCCAGATCGAGTCGCCCGGCCAGCGCGAGCTCACCGCCAAGTTCGGCCCCACGACCTTCGACGACATCATCATCGACATCTCGCTGTTCCGCCCCGGTCCGGTAAAGAGCGACATGGTCACCCCGTTCCTGCAGGCGCGGCAGGGCTGGCGGCAACCGGTCTACCTGCACCCCGACCTGGAGCCGGTGCTGCGACCCACCTGCGGGGTGGTGGTCTTCCACGAGCAGGTGCTGCAGATCATCGAGGTGCTCACCGGCTGCACCCTCGCCGAGGCCGACGAGCACCGGCGCTCGCTCGGCGACCGAGAGGGCAAGCAGGACGTCAATGCGTGGTTCTTCCCCGCCGCGCTGCGGCGTGGCTACCCCGAGACGACGGTCCTGCAGGTGTGGGCGGTCCTCGAGGCGTTCGCCTCGTTCGGTTTCTGCAAGGCGCACGCGGCGGCCTTCGCGCTGCCCACCTACCAGTCGGCCTGGCTCAAGACCCACCATCCCGCTGCTTTCCTTGCCGGGGTGCTCACCCATGACCCGGGCATGTACCCCAAGCGGCTCATCCTCGACGACGCCCGCCAGCTCGGCATCGCCGTGCTGCCGCTCGACGTCAACTCCTCCGACGCCACCTACCGCATCGAGCGGGTCGCCGAGACCGACGAACCGCCACCCCGGGTCTTCGACACCGATCCACGGGTGCCGCCGGTGCCCGGCCTGCCCGACGCCCGCGCTTACGGCATCCGGCTGTCGTTGGCCGACGTGAAAGGCATCTCCGAGACCGAGGTGGCCGGGACGCTCGCCGGCCGGCCGTACCACTCGCTCACCGACTTCTGGCACCGCGCCGGCTGCTCGCGGCCGGTCGCCGAGCGGCTGGTGCTCGCCGGCGGGTTCGACACCCTGTACGGCATCGGCTCCCCGGTGCCGGTGCGCCGCCGCGGCACGGTGACCCGGCGTGACCTGCTGCTGCAGGTGCTCGAGCTGGACCGGTGGACCAGGTCGACCAGCCGCGGACAGCGTCGACGGCGAGGCAGCCGTGGCCAGATCGATGCCGGCAGCGGCACGGTGGCCCTGGCCGCCGCCCAGTCCCGCGCCGCTGTCCCGGTCGAGCGGCCGGCGGCGGTCCAGCTGTGTCTCGATCTCGGGGACGCACCCGGTGAGACCGAGCCGTCGGGGTTGCCGGAGATGACCGATGCCGAGCGTGTCCGGGCCGAGCTGGAGGTGCTCGGCCTCGACGTGAGGCGGCACGTCGTCGACTTCTACCGCCCGCTGCTGCACGCTCTCGGCGTCACCCGGTCGGCCCAGCTGCTGACCCGCCGCAGCCGCAGCACGTTGCTGGTCGCAGGCGTCAAGGTGGCCACCCAGACTCCGCCGATCCGGTCCGGACGGCGGGTGGTCTTCCTCACCCTGGACGACACCACCGGCCCGGTCGACGCGACGTTCTTCGAGGACGTCCAGGGACCGTACGCCGCGACCGTCTTCCACTCCTGGCTCCTGCTGGTGCGCGGCGAGCTGCGCCGCACCGGACCCCGTGGTGTCTCCCTGCGCGCCACCGG
>JBBSMN010000276.1:0-2096 GCA_038233135.1 Propionibacteriales bacterium | reverse complement strand
CGGGCGGGTCTACTTCAACACCACCCCCCTCGGCCGGGCCGTCACCGGCACGATGCTGGTCCGGGCCATGCACGAGGACGGAGTGGACATCTGGGGTGACGGGTCGACGTTCAAGGGCAACGACATCGAGCGCTTCTACCGCTACGGCCTGCTCGCGAACTCGCGGCTGCGGATCTACAAGCCGTGGCTGGACGCCGAGTTCGTCGAGGAGCTCGGTGGTCGCCACGAGCTGAGCCAGTGGCTCAACGAGCGCGACCTGCCGTACCGGGACAGCCTGGAGCGGGCCTACTCCACCGACGCGAACCTCTGGGGTGCCACCCACGAGGCCAAGGTGCTGGAGCATCTGGACGTCTCGTTGGAGGCGGTCGAGCCCATCATGGGTGTGAAGTTCTGGGACCCGGCGGTCGAGATCGCCCCCGAGGACGTCACGGTCCGGTTTGAGCGTGGCCGACCCGTCGAGGTCAACGGCACGGTGTACGACGACCCGCTCGGGCTGGTCTACGCGGTCAACGAGATCGGGGGCCGGCACGGCCTGGGGATGTCCGACCAGATCGAGAACCGCATCATCGAGGCAAAGTCTCGTGGCATCTACGAGGCACCGGGCCTCGCGCTGCTGTGGATCGTCTACGAGCGGCTGCTCAACGCCGTCCACAACGAGGAGACCGTCGCCAGCTACCTGTCCGGGGGGCAGCGGCTCGGCCGGCTGCTCTACGAGGGTCGGTGGCTGGACCCGCAGGCGCTCATGCTGCGGGAGTCGCTTCAGCGCTGGGTGGCCTCGGTGGTGACCGGAGAGGTGACCCTTCGGCTGCGCCGCGGCGAGGACTACACCGTCTTGCGCACCGAGGGCCCGGCGTTCTCCTACCACCCGGACAAGCTCTCCATGGAGCGGGTCGAGGCGGCCGCCTTCGGGCCGACCGACCGCATCGGTCAGCTCACCATGCGCAACCTCGACATCGCGGACTCGCGCGCCAAGCTGGAGGCGTACGCCGCGCAGCCGCAGGACCAGGGTCACGTCCTGGTCGAGCACGGGAACCTGCTGGGCGCCCTTGAGCCGGGCGGCGGCGACCGGATCGCCAGCAACCCGGGCGCCGGCGATGCCGAGGCCCTCGATGCCGCGGCGATGGAGTCGGGCACCGACTGATGACCAGCAGCAGCGGGGCCATGTGGGGTGGCCGCTTCGCGTCCGGCCCGAGCCCGGAGCTCGCCGCGCTGTCGAAGTCCACGCACTTCGACTGGCGGCTGGCGCCCTATGACCTGGCCGGGTCCCGTGCCCACGCCCGGGTGCTCCATGCTGCCGGACTGCTGGACGACGGCGACCTCGAGCTGCTGATCGCGGCGATCGACGAGCTTGCCGCCGCCGTTGCCGCCGGAGACATCGGCCCTGCGCCCGACGACGAGGACGTCCACAGCGCGCTGGAGCGTGTCCTGGTCGAGCGTCTCGGTCCAGAGCTGGGTGGCCGGCTCCGCGCCGGCCGCTCCCGCAACGACCAGGTTGCCACCCTGCACCGCATGTACCTGCGCGACGAGGCCAGGGTTCTCGCCGGCCTGCTGCTCGACCTCGTCGACGTCTTGGCGGCGCAGGCGCGCGAACACCTCGTGGCGCCGATGCCCGGACGTACCCACCTCCAGCACGCCCAGCCGGTGCTGCTGTCGCACCACCTGCTGGCGCACGCCTGGCCGCTGGTGCGCGACGTCGAGCGGCTGCACGACTGGGACCGCCGGGTCGGCGCCGAGTCTCCGTACGGGTCTGGAGCGTTGGCCGGTTCATCCCTCGGCCTCGACCCGGAGTCGGTGGCCCGCGAGCTCGGCTTCCGCGGGTCGTGCGCCAACTCGATCGACGGCACGGCGGCGCGGGACTTCGTGGCCGAGTTCGCCTTCGTGCTCGCCATGGCAGGCGTGAACGTCTCCCGGCTGGCAGAGGAGATCGTGCTCTGGGCGACCCACGAGTTTGGTTTCGTCCGACTGCACGACTCGTGGTCCACCGGCTCCAGCCTGATGCCGCAGAAGAAGAACCCCGACATCGCCGAGCTGGCGCGGGGCAAGTCCGGTCGCCTGGTCGGGCACCTCACCGGGCTGCTCACCACGCTGAAGGCGCT
>JBBSMN010000275.1:0-2113 GCA_038233135.1 Propionibacteriales bacterium | reverse complement strand
CGCACGAGGGCGCGCACGGCCTTGCGGCCCTCGCGACGGGGCGGCGCCTCGCGGGCATCCGCCTGCACTCGGACACCTCGGGGGTGGCTGTCTCCGTCGGCAGACGTACCGGACCGGGCCGGGTGGTGACGGCGGCCGCCGGGTACGTCGGCCCGGCCCTGCTCGGGCTCGGTGCCGCCCTGCTGCTGGGCGCCGGCTACGCGGTTGGCCTGCTCTGGGCGGTCGTGCTCCTGCTGGCGCTGTTGCTGGTGGCGATCCGCAACTGGTTCGGGCTGCTGTCGGTGCTGGTCACCGGCGGTGTCGTGGTCGCGGTGTCGTGGTGGCTTCCGCCGGCGGTGCAGTCCGGGTTCGCCTACCTGCTGGCGTGGTTCCTCCTGCTGGCGGCGCCGCGCGCCGTGGTGGAACTGCAACGCCACCGTTGGCGCCGGCGCGCCTCGGGCGCCCACGACTCCGACGCGGACCAGCTGGCCCGGCTGACCGGCGTGCCTGGCATCGTCTGGGTTGGGCTGTTCCTCGCCGTGACCCTCGGCGCCCTCGTGCTCGGTGCCGGCTGGCTGCTGCCCTGAGGCCGGTCAGCCCGCCTCGGGGGATTCCTCAGAAGATGCCGAGGACGAACCGCAGCAGCGGCCCGAGGAACAGCGGGACCGTGATGGCGACCAGGCCGAGCACGACCAGCCCGGCGAGCAGCTTGACGGGCAAGGCGGGTCCGCCGTCGGGGGCGCGCAGGATCTTCAGCACAGGTCGAGGATAAGCCCAGCCGTGGATCGGGCCGTCAGCCGACCTCACGCAGCCCCGGAGGCAGCTTGCCGGTGGAGCGCTTCCAGTAGTTCGCCGTCTGGCGCGCCATGAGCATCCGGGCGACGCCGATCGCGGCGCCGCTCGCGAGAGCCCACGCCAGCGCCTCCTGCCAGGTCACCTCGGGATCCTCCGGGTTCGACGGCGGCACGTGGCCGGTGGCACGCTCCCAGCCGAACCCGAGCGCCTTCTTCATCGCGATACCCGCCCCCACGGCGAGGACCGTCCCGATGAGCTTCCAGCTGCGCTCGCCCTTCTCCACCATCTCGCTCCTTCCGCGCGACCCGGTCGGCCGCTGTGTCGTGTGTCAGGTCGTACGCCGGCTGGCTTCGGTGCGTCGTACGCCGGTTGGCTTCGGTCGTCGTACGGCGACCGGCGCGGTTGCGTCGCGCAACGGTCGGCTCAGTGCCTTGCCTGCCCCCACGCACGCCGATCATGCGTGGTTTCGGCCGTCCTGCACCTGGCCACGGCCTCTGCTGGAGCGCTGTGGTGAGCCCGAGCGACATTTCCGAGCCGTAGCGCTCCAATAGACGCGAACAGCGGGGTCGTACGTCGTGGCGAGCGCGCCGCGACCTGCGTCGTGCCGGACGAGCCGGGTCGTACGTCGTGCCGAACCCGCCCGGGCGTACGTTGGCCGACCGCTGGGCAGAGCCTGCGTCGCCTCCGGAATAGAAGTTGAGTCCTGTGTGCTCAGGGAGTTTGACAGCACGTCCACAAGCACGGGATCATCGGCGGCGGACGTACCCACTCTCTTTCCGTTTCGGAGGACACCAGACATGGCACGAGCGGTCGGTATCGACCTCGGCACGACCAACTCCGTCGTCGCCGTCCTGGAGGGCGGCGAACCCACGGTCATCGCCAACGCCGAGGGCCAGCGCACGACCCCCTCGGTCGTCGCCTTCGCCAAGAGCGGCGAGGTGCTCACCGGCGAGGTGGCCAAGCGCCAGGCCGTGACCAACGTCGATCGCACCATCCGGTCGGTCAAGCGCCACATGGGCCCCGACTGGCACCAGAAGGTCGAAGACAAGGACTTCACCCCCCAGCAGATCTCCGCCTTCGTGCTGCAGAAGCTCAAGCGCGACGCGGAGTCCTACCTCGGCGAGCCGGTGACCGACGCGGTCATCACCGTCCCGGCCTACTTCGAGGACGCCCAGCGCCAGGCGACCAAGGAGGCGGGCGAGATCGCCGGCCTCAACGTCCTGCGCATCGTCAACGAGCCGACGGCGGCGGCGCTGGCCTACGGCCTGGACAAGGGCGAGAAGGAGCAGACGATCCTGGTCTTCGACCTCGGTGGCGGCACCTTCGACGTGTCGCTGCT
>JBBSMN010000274.1:0-2187 GCA_038233135.1 Propionibacteriales bacterium | reverse complement strand
CGCCCGGTCGGGGTGATGCAGACGCACGAGTGGGCGCCGCGGGTGCTGATCGCCAACTCCAACCTGGTCGGCGACTGGGCGACCTGGCCGGAGTTCCGCCGCCTCGAGCAGCTCGGGCTCACCATGTACGGGCAGATGACCGCCGGCTCGTGGATCTACATCGGCACCCAGGGCATCCTACAGGGCACGTACGAGACGTTCGCCGCCGTGGCAGCAAAGAAGTTCGGTGGCAGCCTGGCGGGCACGCTGACGCTGACGGGCGGGTGCGGCGGAATGGGCGGCGCGCAGCCGCTGGCGGTCACCCTGAACGGTGGCGTCTGCCTGGTCGTCGATGTCGACGGCGCCCGGCTGCAGCGCCGCGTCGACCACCGCTACCTCGACGAGCTCGCCCCAGACCTCGACGCCGCCGTCGCGCGCTGCGAGCGGGCACGAAGAGACCGTCGGTCACTCAGCGTCGGCCTGGTCGGCAACGCCGCCACCGTGTTCCCCGAGCTGCTGCGCCGGGGGGCCCCCATCGACATCGTCACTGACCAGACCTCCGCACACGACCCGCTGTCGTACCTGCCTGAGGGTGTCGACGTCGACGACTGGCACGAGCTTGCCGCGGCCAAGCCCGAGGAGTTCACCGAGCGGGCCCAGGCGTCGATGGCCCGGCACGTGGAGGCGATGGTCGGCTTCCTGGACGCGGGTGCGGAGGTCTTCGACTACGGCAACTCGATCCGCGACGAGGCACGACAGGGCGGCTTCGGCCGGGCGTTCGACTTTCCCGGGTTCGTCCCCGCCTACATACGGCCACTGTTCTGCGAGGGCAAGGGACCGTTCCGCTGGGCGGCGCTGTCCGGCGATCCGGCGGACATCGCCGCCACCGACCGGGCGGTGCTCGACCTGTTTCCCGGCAACGACCATCTGCAACGGTGGATCCGCGCCGCGCAGGACAAGGTCGCCTTCCAGGGATTGCCCGCCCGCATCTGCTGGCTCGGGCACGGCGAGCGGGACGTGGCCGGGTTGCGGTTCAACGAGCTGGTGGCCTCAGGCGAGATCAGCGCGCCGATCGTGATCGGCCGCGACCACCTCGACTGTGGGTCGGTGGCGTCGCCGTACCGCGAGACCGAGGCGATGGCCGACGGCTCCGACGCGATCGCGGACTGGCCGCTGCTGAACGCCATGGTCAACACCGCCTCCGGCGCCTCGTGGGTGTCGATCCACCACGGCGGGGGTGTTGGCATCGGCCGCAGCATCCACGCCGGGCAGGTGAGCCTCGCCGACGGCACCGAGCTGGCGGCGCAGAAGTTGGCCCGGGTGCTGCGCAACGACCCCGCCACCGGCGTCATCCGGCATGTGGACGCCGGGTACGAACGGGCCGAGCAGGTCGCCAGCGAGCGCGGCGTGCGGGTGCCGATGGCCGAGGGCGCCTCGCAGTGACCGGTTTCGAGCAGCTGTGGGCCGAGCTGGCCGATGTCGGACGCGAGCCGTCCACCGGCGGCTACCGGCGGTTCGCCTGGACCGGCGTGGACGCCACGCTGCGGGAGTGGTTCGTCGCGGCCGCCCGGCAGCGCGGCCTGGACGTGGTGACCGACCGCGCCGGCAACCTGTGGGCCTGGTGGGGTGACCCGGACGCTGCGGTGGCCGACGGTCGGCCGGGTCTGGTGCTCGGCAGCCCCCTTGACTCTGTCCCCGACGGCGGGGCGTACGACGGGCCACTCGGCGTCGTCTCGGCCTTCGCCGCGCTGGATGCGCTGCGGGCCACCGGCCTCGAGCCGCGGCGGCCGGTGGGGGTGGCCTGCTTCGGCGACGAGGAGGGGGCCCGCTTCGGCATCGCCTGCGGCGGCTCGCGGATCCTCACCGGCGACCTCGACGCCAACCGGGCGCGCGCGCTCACCGACGCCGACGGCATCTCGATGGCCGAGGCAATGCGGACCGCCGGGTACGACCCCGGCCAGCTGGGCCGGGACGACGAGGCGCTGCGCCGGGTGGGCACGTTCGTCGAGCTGCACGTCGAGCAGGGCCGGGGATTGGTCGCCGCGCACGACGGGGCCGGTGCGGCGGTGGGGGTGGCCAGCTCGATCTGGCCGCACGGGCGGTGGCGGCTCGACCTGTGCGGGCGCGCCGACCACGCCGGCACCACCCGGCTGGTCGACCGCGATGACCCGATGCTCGCCCTGGCCACCGCCGTGCAGACCGCCCGTT
>JBBSMN010000273.1:0-2246 GCA_038233135.1 Propionibacteriales bacterium | reverse complement strand
GGCCGTCGGACAGGCCCAGGCGCCGCAGGACCGGGGACAGCTCGGAGGACAAGGTGGCCCCGCCGAAGGCCGCCGACAAGAACCCCATCAGTGTCACGCCGATCTGCACCGCGGACAGGTAACGGTTGGAGTCCTTGGCCACCCGGGCCACCGTCTCGCCGCGCTTGCTGCCCTGGGCCAGGCTGCGGATCTGGCTGTCGCGCAACGACACCAGGGCGATCTCGGCCGCGGCGAAGAAACCGCCCAGGATCACCAGGAGGACGATCAGGACGCTGTTGAGCCACACCGAGCTCACTGTTCGACGGGCGGGTCGGACATGTCGCCGAGCGTAGCCTCGATCCGCCACCACGCGGTGTGCCGCTCGCCGGGTGCCAGCACGATCAACCCGTCGCCGGACCGGAACGCGTCCGGAGGGCAGCTCATCGGCTCGACCGCGAGGCCATGCCGGTGCTCGGCCGGCGATGACCGTACGGGGGTGTGCACCTGGACCCAGCGCGCCCAGGGCCCCCAGCTGATGGCCACCCCGCGGCCACCGGGCCGGCGCAGCACCGCCCGCGCGTCCCCGCGCTCGTCGGTCGCGATGTCGGTGAAGCAGTGGTCGAGGAACCTGCCCCCGATCACGCTCGGAGTGCGGAAGTCGGCGTTGACCTCGTCGACGGGGGCGGGCCCAACGAGCAGCATCTTGTCGTCGGTCTCGAGACGTGTCGCCGCGGGCAGCGTGAGCTCGGCGTCGTCGAACTGGCCGTCGCCGCAGACCAGGTAGGGGTGGGTGCCACAGCCGTAGGGGAGCCGGGTGTCGCCGGTGTTGGTCGCCTCCAGACGTACGGTCAGCCCTTCGGCGCCGAGGTGGTATTCCACCGCCAGCGCCAGCTCGAACGGCCAGCCCGGCTGCGTCGGCACCTGCACCGCGAGCCGGGCCCGGTCGGCCGAGGTCTCGAGCACGTCCCAGCCGAGCGCGTACGCCAACCCGTGGATCGCGTGCCCGCGACTCGGCTCATTGACCGGCAGCCGATGCTCCTGGGAGTCGAACGAGTACGTCGCGCCGCCGATCCGGTTGGGCCAGGGCGCCAGCAGCGCCCCGGCGAAGGCGCTGCCCCGGACGCCACGTGACGGCTGGACCAGCTCGGCACCGTCATGGGTGAGGCTCCGCAACGCGGCACCCTCGGGGTCGACGGCGCCGGCATAGCCGCCGTGGTGCAGCCGGATGTGGTCGCTCACGCAGAGGGGTCTATCACTGCCCGCACCCGCAGCACCAACGCGGACTCCGGTGCCGGTGTCGGCAGCGCGAGCCCGACGTCGGTGAGGACGGACCCGGTGACACGTACGGGGCCGCTCTCGGTCCACGAGTCGTCCAGGTGCAGGCGGGGCGACGGCGCCGACGACGGTGGCCCCACGGCCTCAATCTCGTAGTGGCGGCCGCGGTCGAGACCGGGCAGCTGGACGGGCAGCGGAACCGCGTAGGGCGACGTCGCCACCGCGACCACGGCGAACAGGCCGCGGTCACGGTCGGTCGACACCACGCCGTGCACCCACAGCGAAGGGTCGGGGTGGTCCCCGCGTACGACGCGGCCGGTGTGCAGCAGGTCCCGCTCGGCCTTGTACAGCTCGATCCAGCCGGCGAGCTCGGCGGACTCGTCCGGGGTGAGACCCGTGACGTCCCACTCCATCCCGAAGTGGCCGAACAGCGCAGTGGCGGACCGGAAGGCGAGCCGGTGCACCCGGCCGGTGGTGTGCGCCTCGGGCGGGCCGACGTGCGCGCCGACCAGCTCTGGCGGCAGCACCAGGCCGGTCCACCGCTGGATGTGCTGGCGCTCGAGCGCGTCATTGCAGTCGCTGGCCCAGACCCGGTCGGTGCGTTGCAGGATGCCGAGGTCGACCCGGGCGCCGCCGGAGGAGCAGCTCTCAATCTCCAGCCGGGGGTGGGCTCCCCGCACCTCGTCGAGAAGGGCGTAGACGGCGAGCGTCTGCGTGTGCACGGCGCCGCCGGTGTCGATCAGGTCGCGGTTCATGTCCCACTTGAGGAAGCCGATGTCGTACTCGCCGAGCAGGGCCACCAGGGCGTCGCGCACATGGGCATAGGCGGCCGGGTTGGTCAGGTCGAGCACCTGCTGGTGCCGCCAGCTCGGCGGGTCGTCGTCGTGGGCGCCGAGCACCCAGCCCGGGTGTGCCCGGGCCAGGTCTGAGTCGCGGTTGACCATCTCGGGCTCGACCCACAGCCCGAACTCCATGCCGAGCCCGCGGACGTG
>JBBSMN010000272.1:0-2288 GCA_038233135.1 Propionibacteriales bacterium | reverse complement strand
GAACTCGTATCGGAACGGCGCATCGACGGTGCCACCGCGAAGGTGACCCCGCATTCCCGGGAGGGGAGGTCCGGTGGGCACGGGCCCGTTCGGCGTAGCGGGACCGCCCGGCAGGCTCGGAGGGTCCGGCTGGACGGGGTCCGGCAGTGGCGCACCAGGGCCGGCTTCCTGATCGCGGCGGAGCAGGTCGTCCACCCAGCGCCGCACCCGTGGCAGGAGCGGTTCGAGCACCTTGCCGGCGGCCTTGAGCACCTTGCCCGCAGCGATGCTGGACACGACCTCGACGACCACGCCCGTCAGCAGGCCCCGGCCGTCGACCTTGCCCTCACCCCAGTCCACCGCGGTGTCGACCGCCGCGCCGGCTCCCCACAGCGCGAAGCCGATCGTCACGATCAGCCCGGCCGGGATCTCACCCAGGAATCCGACCCCGGTGAAGGCCCCGACCGCGGCGCTGACCACGGCGACGGTGGCGCCGAACGCCACGAGACCTTTGCCGGCCCAGGACAGCACGTCGCTCAGCGTGCGCAGCACGTCGGCGTGGTCCCCGATCCACGTACGGACCCCGGAGAGATTGTCGTCGATCCAGGCGCCGGCGTCGTCGAGTGCGCCATCGACCCATGCGATCGAGTCCGACGCCGTCTTGCTGGCCCAGGTGACGACCTCGTCGAAGGTCTCTCCCGCACGGTCGGTGAGGTCGTCGACCGCCCGAGCACCTTCCTCCCATCGGTCGGTGGCCCAGCCCCCTACCGCGTCGAGCACGCCGCCCGCCGCGTCCGTGGCCTCCCCGGCAAGATCCGTTGCGGCGTCCCTGATGCCGGTTGCCGCCTCCCCGATGTCGTCCGCGCGGTCCGCCAGCCAGCCCCGCACACCGCCGCCGCCACCGCCCGACTCGCGGGAGGGCGATGCGACCGAGGGCAGCGGCAGCTGTGCGGCCCTGGCTGCGGCTGCCCGGCGACGAATCTCCGCAGCGCGCTCGTGGCACCACGTAGAGATCTCGGCCATCCGACGGGCCGGCTCGGTGGAGACACCAGCGCTGCCGAGCTCGCCGGACAGCGACATCGCCGACTCCGTGAGCAGCGACCCGGCCGTGTCGAGCTCGCGGGCGAGCCGGTCCATCTCGATCAGGTCGAAACCGACGCTCATGGCGACGACGCCTCGCGTTGCCGGCGCTCGGCCTCGAGCCGGTCAGCTTCGCGCTGCTCACCGGCTCGGACCTCGACGACCATGCTGTCCACCGACGCCACCGCGTCGGCCAGAGCGGCGCGAAGCGCCCGCTGCTGACCGTGCAGGTCGGCCAGGAACGCGCCGGAGACTCCGCCGGTCCAGGCTCCACCGCTCATCGTCGCGACCGCGGGACCGAGGGCCCGCTCGCAGCCGGCCGACAACTCGAAGACGCGTGCGGCCAAGCGAGAAGCCTGCACGGAGTTCACGAGTCGACCGCGGGAGGTGCCGTCACCGGTGCACCATAAGCGGTCGCCGTTCCAGCAGGACTACCATCCCGCCAATGACGCCCCGAGACCTCCGGTCCGGAGAAGCCGGCAACTCTCACACTCGCGCCCGGCGTCGCAACCGAGAACGCAACGTGGCGAGGTAGGTCATGGGTCGAGCATCCCGTTCTCCCTACCCGGCGCCACGTCGTAGACCCCGCCGATGAACTGGTGCGTCACGCCGTCCGGCGGCTGGCCGTGTGGACAGGGCGGTCCGTCCTGTCAGAGGTCGGCGGCTTGGTTGGTGCGCACGACGAGGAGAGCCTGATGTGCCAGCTGTGCGACCGACCCGACCTGACGATGCAGGAGCACGAGGAGCACGTGCGCTCGCGAGTCGGCCGTCACCGCTTCGCGGTGCAGGCGGTGGCCGGCTCCCGGTGCACTGCCGGGGTCAGCTACACCGTCGGACTGACCGCGCACGGGCTCTCCGAGCTTGTGCTCACTGGTGCCCGCCAGGAGACCGCCGGGTCACTGCTGCGCAGTCGCCGACACGAAGTTGGGGGTGCTCGACTTCAAGACTTGGGTGTGCCCAGGTGCTTTGCAGGAGTCATGCTTGATCGATCCTGTCACTCAAACTCACGTCGAGGGCCTCGAGCGAGGAGAAGCGATGCCGCTGCTCACCAGCGCGTTCGGCGAGGCGCTTGCCCACGCGCACGACTTGCACCGGGAGCAGCTCCGTAAAGGCGCTGATGTCCCGTACGTGTCGCACTTGCTCGCGGTTTCGTCGCTCGTTCTCGAAGCCGGTGGGGACGAGGAGCAGGCGATCGCCGCCCTCCTCCACGACGCGCTCGAGGACCCGGG
>JBBSMN010000271.1:0-2338 GCA_038233135.1 Propionibacteriales bacterium | reverse complement strand
GACGATGCGTTAGAACGCATCGTCACAGTGACAACTCGGCTCAACTCGGCTCGGCTCGGCTCAGCTCGGCGGTCGGCGGGCGGTCAGGTGCGGCCGAAGTCGTCGTCAAACCGCTCGATGTCGTCCTCGCCGAGGTAGTCGCCGCGACCCACCTCGATGACGACCGCGTCGAGGTGGCCGTGGTTGGCCAGCCGGTGTCGGGCGCCGGCGGCGATGTCGATGCTGCTGCCCTCGGTGAGCCGCAGCTCGGCGGCACCGACGGTGGCGGTGACCGTGCCGCGAGCGACGAACCAGTGCTCGCTGCGGTGCCGGTGGGCCTGCAGCGACAGCCGTCGACCCGGCCGAACCTCCAGCCGCTTGACCTGAAAGCCGTCGCCCTCGTCGATCACGCAGACCCGACCCCAGGGTCGCTCGTCGGACATCAGCAGGTCGCTGATCAGTTGACCTCCTTGGCCTTCTGCAGCTCGCCCGCGTCGTCGCCGAACCGGCGTACGTACCTGCGCAGCTTCTCGTCCTTGACCGACTGCCAGAGGGCGTCGCTCTGCTTGGCCGCCAGCCGCACGATGCTGGAGCCGCTCGCGGTCTCGTCGTAGCGGCCGAGCGGCGCGGTCACGAACTTGACGCTGTCGCTCTTCAGCCCGCGCAGCGACAGCGCCAGGCTACGGATGCCGCCGGGTGTGAACTCGTCGTCGACGTAGAGGTTGTCGATCACCGCCCGAAGCATCCGGGAGAAGGTGATCGGGTCGGTGAAGACCCCCTGGTCGAGAATCTTCTCCATCATGGCGCGCAGGAAGTTCTGCTGGCGGGCGATGCGGTCGAAGTCGCCGTTCTCGAGGCCGTAGCGGGTACGCACGTACGCGAGGGCGCGGCTGCCCTCCAGCGTCTCGTAGCCCCGGTCCCACTGGACCCCCTGGCTCTGGTCGTCGATCGCCTCGGGGATGAACACCTCGACCCCGCCCAGCGCCGTCGAGATGTCCTTGAACCCGGTCCAGTCAACGATGGCCAGGTGGTCCATGCGCAGGTCGGTCAGGTGCTCGATGGTGGACACGTAGCCGGCCGGGCCGTACCGCGAGAACGCCGCGTTGACCTTGTCCTTGCCCTGCGGTGTGCCGGTCTCGTCGTAGATGGGGACGTAGGAGTCGCGCGGGATCGAGATGAGGTACGCCCGCTGCCGGCTGGTCGGGACGTGCAGGATCATGATCGTGTCGCTGCGCAGCTTGCCCTTGGCCCAGGTGGGGGCTGCCAGGGCTGCGGCGGTGTCGACGTTGTCCCCGTCGTTCTCACCGTTGTCGGCGCCACCGAGCAGGATGTTGAGGGACGTCTCGCCGCTGTCGCTGCCGCCCCCATCGCTGCCGTCGCCCCCAGTGGTGCCGGACACGGGCGCCGGGCGCCCTTCCGCGCTGAGGCTCTGGCCCGGGGCGGCGAAGCTCTGCGGGTCGATCAGGCCGTTGAGGTAGTACAACCAGCCACCCACCACGAGCGCGAGCACCAACAACACTGAGACGGCTGCCGTCCACCACTTGTGGCGGACGAGCACGCTGGGGTTGCGGTGCTGGGGAATGGCGGTCATCGGGCTCCTCGAGTCTGGGACAGTGTGCGGGACTGCAGGTGGTTGGGGCCAACCGGGCGGACCCCACCCGGACGTGCCGGTGGTGGTGGCCTCAACGTTCGGTGGGGCCGAGACACAGGATGATGCATTGCGGGGGTTCTGGTCCCGTTTATGCAACTTTGTCGGCTTCGTACGCCGGTGGGGGTAAGCGTACGGCGGCGTCTGGCAGGCTGCCGGGCATGACCGCCGCACCGCCGCCGCCACCGACCACCCTGATCACGGTGGCGCCGACCGGCGCCGAGGCGGCGAAGGCCGACGTGCCGGCCCTGCCCACGACCCTCGATGAGCTGGTGGAGACCGCACGACGCTGCGAGCGCGCAGGCGCCGCCATGGTGCACGTGCACATCCGCGACGACCAGCACCGACCGACCCTCGACCCCGGCCGCCTCGGCGACACCGTCGGCGCGCTGCGCGAGGCGACCGACCTGGTCGTGCAGCTGTCGACGGGCGGCTCGGTCGATGACCCGTTCGAGCACCGGCTGCGGGTGCTCGAGGCGCGCCCCGACTCCTGCAGCCTCACGATGGGCACGGTCAACTTCGGCGACGCGGTGTTCCACAACCCGTGGCCGTTCATCACCGAGCTCTACCAGGCCAGCCAGGCCGCCGAGGGCGTCCCCGAGGTCGAGCTGTTCGACCTCGGTCACGTCGCCGCGCAGCATCCGCTGCTCGACCACTGCGGACTGCCGCACGGCGGTCGGGTCCACTGCGACCTGGTCATGGGTGTGCCGG
>JBBSMN010000270.1:0-2454 GCA_038233135.1 Propionibacteriales bacterium | reverse complement strand
CACCAGTTCCGGGTCGGCACCAACCTCAAGGCGTGGCTTTACCGCATCCTCACCAACACCTACATCAACTCCTATCGCAAGAAGCAGCGCCAGCCGCTGCAGCAGCCGACCGAGGAGCTTGAGGACTGGCAGCAGGCGGCGGTCGCCGCGCACACCGGATCCGGGCTGAAGTCGGCCGAGATGGAGGCGCTCGAGCACCTGCCCGACTCCGACGTCAAGGACGCGCTGGCCGCGCTGCCCGAGGACTTCCGCTATGCGGTCTACCTCGCCGACGTCGAGGGTTTCGCCTACAAGGAGATCGCCGAGATCATGGGTACGCCGATCGGCACCGTCATGTCACGGCTGCATCGTGGACGCGGTCAGCTGCGGACCCTGCTGGCCGACTACGCGCACGACCGGGGTCAGACGGCAACGACCGGTGCCAAGGGAGGTGGGTCGGCGTGAGCTGCGGCAACCACCACGACCGGCACTGCGCAGACGTGCTGTACGAGCTCCACCGGTTCATCGACCACGAGCTCGACGACGCATCGACCGCGGAGATCCAGCAGCACCTCGACGAGTGCGGACCGTGCCTGCGCGAGCACGAGGTCGACATGATCGTGCAGCGCCTGGTGGCCCGCTCGTGCGCCGACCGGGCACCGGACACACTTCGTGAGCGGGTGCGCCTGACGCTGCACCAGGTCGTCCAGATCGATGTCCAGCTCGACCCGCGGCAGCCCCCAGGGCCCACCCCCACTCCGGCTCCGCCCGGCGCGGGCCTGCCCTGGCAGGGGCCGCAGCGTCGGCTCTGACCCGCTGAGCGAGCGGCTGCTCACCACCGAGACAAGAAACCGAGACGCGCGCGAGGCCCCGGCCCACCATCACCGGTGGCCCGGGGCCTCGCCCGCGTCTACGGTCAGGCGTTGGGGCGCTTGCCGTGGTTGGCGTTGTTCTTGCGGCGGGCGCGCCGCTTGCGACCGGTCTTGCCCATCGGGGACTCCTTCGCGAGATCGTGGATCGAGCGGCAACCAGTGTCGCACGCGGACCTGGTCACCGGAGCCGCGCCAGCACGCTGTCGACAGAGTCGGCCGCTCCGACGTCCTCGGGGTCGGCGTGGCCCAGCTCGGTGCGTGCGGCCCGCTCGTAGGCCGCGGCGACACCCTCGAACAGCTCCGCGGGCAGGCCGGCGGCGGCCTGGGTCTGCGCGATCTGGTGCATCTCGGGCAAGAGCCGCCACGCCTTGGTCGCCGACTTCGCGACGGCGGTGTGCCAGTTCGGCACCGCGTCTGGCCACTCGCGGGCGGTGTCGGCCAGGAACTCCTCGCGCACACCGTGCGCCTCGGCGGTGAGCAGGGCATGCATGACCAGCGCCTTGGTGCCCTTGTACATCGACGCCGTGCACATCTTCAGCGCCGAGGCGGTTCCGAGCGGACCGTCGAGTCGGGCCAGGTCGAGGTACGGGTTGGTGGCGGCCAGCAGGCGGTCGACGGCTGCCGCGGGTCCGCAGACGTACGTGCGGGCCGGATCACCTGCGGTCGGCGGCCCACCCGAGATGGAGCCGTCGACGAGCGGGCAGCCGGCGTGGGCGAGCACCGTGGCGACCTGCTCGACGGTGGCAGGGGAGACCGCGTTGAGGTCGGCGACGAGCGGCTTCGACGCGGCCCGGCGGCAGGACGCCGCGATATCGACGGCGACCGCGAGCGCCTGGTCCGGCGGAACGACGGAGACCACGACGTCACTGGCCGCGACAAGGCGGTCAAGGGCACCGACGTTTTCGACGCCGGCGGCGGCAGCCAACCGCTGAGCGCGCTCACTGCGTCCGGCCAGCGCAGCCACCACTCGCGCACCGCCCGCGCGCCAGCCGGCACCGAGCGCGCTGCCCATCGCTCCGGTCCCGACCAGCCCCACCGTCGTCATGGCAGTGAGCCTAGGAGACAGCCCCGACAGTTCAGAGGGTGAGGTTCTTGCCCGACTCGATGTCGAACACGGCCACCTTGCGCGCGTCGAACCACACCTCGAGCTCCTGGCCCTCCTTGGCACGACTGGCCGCGTCGAGCCGTGCGGTCACCTGGTTGGTGCCGAGCTCGGCCCCGGTGTCGCGGGCGATCTCCTCCAGCTCCTTCGCCTGGGCACGGTCGCCCTCGACGTTGAAGTAGGCGAACTTGTCGGCTCCCAGCGATTCCAGCACCTCTATCGTGACGGTGAGGGTGGAGCCGTGCTCCTTCTTGTCACCGACCAGCTCGGCGTCCTCGAAGTTCTCCGGCCGGATGCCCATCACAACCTCGCGGCCACCGTCGCCTGAACCCTCGACCTTCGACCGTTGCTCGTCGGGAAGGGACACTTCGCCCAACGGGGTGTGCAGCGTTCCACCCTCGAGCGTGGCGGGCAGGAAGTTCATCGACGGCGACCCGATGAAACCGGCCACGAACAGGTTCACCGGGCGTTCGTAGAGCTCCTCTGGGGTGTCGACCTGCT
>JBBSMN010000269.1:0-2488 GCA_038233135.1 Propionibacteriales bacterium | reverse complement strand
GTAGACACCCATCTTGCGCATCGCGCCAGCCATTGCCGTCACCCTCCGGGAAGCGTTACCGATTCGCCGCTGACACTAGCGGAGCGGAGGTCGTTCCCCGAGCACCGCGCGACCGACACGCAGGTGTGTCGCGCCGGCAGCGATCGCCTGCTCGACGTCGTCGCTCATGCCCGCCGAGAGGACGCTCGCGTCGGGATGGGCCGCGGCCACCTCAGCCGCCACCACCGCGAGCCGCTCGAAGGCCTCGGCGGGATCGGCGTCCAGCGGTGCGACTGCCATCACGCCGCGCAGGCGGAGCGAACCGGCGCCGGCCACCGCCGCCGCCAGCGCCGGCACGGCCGGGAACGCAGCGCCAGAGCGCTGCCCCGAAAGTCCACGGTCATGGTCGGGCGCGAGGTCGACCTGGACCAGGCAGTCCAACCGTCGCTCCGCACGCTCGGCCCCCCGGTCGAGCGCCGCGACCAGACGCAGCCGGTCCACCGAGTGCACCAGGTCCGCGTAGCCGGCGATCGGGCCGGCCTTGTTCGTCTGCACGGCACCGACGAAGTGCCAGGTCAGCTCCCGCAACCCGGCTGCCCCGCACTCGTCGACCTTGCGTCGTGCCTCAGGATGACGCGCCTCGCCGACGTCGGTGACGCCGAGCTCGGCCAGCAGTCGAACATCGCTGGCCGGATAGGTCTTGGTCACCACGATCAGCTGGACGCTGTCACGGCTGCGCCCGGCGCCCGCGCAGGCACGCTCGATGCGCTGCTCGACCTGCTCGAGACGGCCGGCCAGATCGGCGACACGGTCGCGCGCATCGTCGTCCATGATCACCGCTGCACCTGGACGAGCACCCCAAGACGCCCCGAAAGGCTTCCCTGGCGGCGGTGCGAGAACAGGTCGTCCGACTCCATCGTGCACACATCGTGCTCGTCGGCCAGGTCGTGGACGACGACGCCCGCGCGATCAAGCTGGTCGCGCACTCCGACGGCCAGGTCGAGCCCCGGGGTGCCGGCTCGGGTCGTGCACCAGGTGGCCGGCTCGCGGGCCGCCACGTCGGCACGCATCTGCGCGGGAACCTCGTAGCACGCCCCGCAGACCCGGGGTCCGATCCAGGCCTCCAACTCGTCAGCACCCAGCGCTCGGAGCGCGTCGACAGCAGCAGGCACGACGCCGGCCGCGGTTCCCGGACGGCCCGAGTGCACGACCCCCGCCCGGCCGTGCACGGTGTCGGCGATCGCCACGGGGACGCAGTCCGCGGCCCTGGCGAGCAGGACCGGGCCCGGCGTGCGGGTCACGAGCGCGTCGGCCACCGGCGCGGGTCGGCCCAGCGAGGACTCATCGACAATCCGCACCTGCCGGCCGTGGACCTGCCGCATCGCCACCACGTCGCGCACCGTCACACCGAACTCCGTCGCCACTAGGCCGACGTTGGTGGCGACGGCATCGGTGTTGTCGCGCTGGTCGACCGCTCCCGAGTCGGCGGACCCCGCCAGGTTGAGCGAGGTCCAGGGCCCGGTGCTCACCCCGCCGTGCCGGTCGGTGAA
Organism: Propionibacteriales bacterium; assembly: GCA_038233135.1. Classification (GTDB taxonomy): domain Bacteria; phylum Actinomycetota; class Actinomycetes; order Propionibacteriales; family Nocardioidaceae; genus JACCVL01. The sequence goes on along the minus strand of JBBSMN010000269.1, from coordinate 959 downwards.
GGCGACCCTGACCCGTCCGGTGCGACTGTCGTGAAGGAACACCGGCCCCTGCCGCCTACTTCAGGAAGTCGGGGACGTCGAGGTCATCGTCGTCAAACCGGACCGGTTGGGGGCGCTGATCGCCCTGACCTGCACCGACACCCACCGGGGCCGGGCGCTGCTGGGGCTGTTGCTGGGGCTGTTGCTGGGGCTGACGAGCGGGCGACGGCGCAGCCGGCTGGCCGACCTGCCCAGCAGGTTGCTGGCGCTCGGCCGGTCGAGCCGATTGCGGCTGGGGCGCCGAGTCACGGCGCAGCGCCGGCTCGCTGGACTCGCGCCGCTTCGGCGTACCCCCCTCGAAGCCCGCCGCGATGACCGTCACCCGCACCTCGTCTCCGAGCGCGTCGTCGATCACCGCGCCGAAGATGATGTTGGCCTCGGGGTGCGCCGCCTGTGACACCAGAGCCGCTGCCTCGTTGATCTCGAACAGACCAAGGTCAGAACCGCCGGCGATCGACAGGAGCACCCCGTGGGCGCCATCGACGGACGCTTCCAGCAGCGGGCTCGACACCGCCATCTCGGCGGCCGCGACCGCCCGGTCGTCACCACGAGCAGAGCCGATGCCCATCAGCGCCGAGCCGGCGGCAGACATGACGGACTTGACGTCGGCGAAGTCGAGGTTGATCAGACCGGGGGTGGTGATGAGGTCGGTGATGCCCGACACGCCCTGCAGCAGCACCTGGTCGGCCTGCTTGAAAGCGTCCAGGATGCTCACCGCCCGGTCGCTGATCGACAGCAGCCGGTCGTTGGGGATCACGATGAGGGTGTCGACCTCTTCGCGCAGTGCGGCGATGCCCTCCTCGGCCTGGTTGGCACGTCGCCGACCCTCGAACGCGAATGGTCGGGTCACGACGCCGATGGTCAGCGCGCCCAGGGAACGGGCGATCTTCGCGACGACCGGGGCGCCCCCGGTGCCGGTG
>JBBSMN010000268.1:0-2537 GCA_038233135.1 Propionibacteriales bacterium | reverse complement strand
GGACGTGGTAGGCGGCGACCTGGTAGAGCTTGCCGGAGAAGTTGAGCCGCATCCCGTGGGTCAGGTGCCCGCCGTGGGCCAGGTCAAGGCCGAGGATCGTGTCGCCGGGGGAGAGCAGGGCAGCCATCGCGGCAGCGTTTGCCTGCGCCCCGGAGTGCGGCTGCACGTTGGCGTACGCCGCGTCGAACAGCATCTTCACACGGTCGATCGCCAGCTGCTCGGTGACATCGACGTGCTCGCACCCGCCGTAGTAGCGTTTGCCGGGATAGCCCTCGGCGTACTTGTTGGTCAGCACGCTGCCCTGCGCCTGCAGCACCGCCACCGGGGCGAAGTTCTCGCTGGCGATCATCTCGAGGGTGGACTGCTGGCGGAGCAGCTCGGCGTCAACAGCGGCCGCGACCTCGGGGTCGAAGTCGGCGAGCGACTGGCCGTGCAGTGCGTCAGGGCGGTAGGTCACGGGTGCCTCCGGTGGACCGATCGTGCTGCCTGGTCGGACGGAGCCCATGCTCTCACCCGGCGGCGACATTCCCCACCGCGGCGGCCGATCGCTACCAGCTGCGAGCCGCCTCGTCGGCGATCGTGGTGTCGCTGCCGTGCCCGGTGTGCACGACGGTGTCGGCCGGCAGGGTGAACAGCCGTTCCCGGATGGAGGCCTCGATGGTGGGGCGGTCGGAGTACGACCGGCCGGTGGCGCCCGGGCCGCCGTCGAACAGCGTGTCGCCGCTGAAGACCGCACCCAGCGCCGGCGCGTACAGGCAGCAGCTGCCCGGGGAGTGGCCCGGGGTGTGCAGGGCGGTCAGCTCGAGGCCACCGACGCTGAGGGCGCTCCCGTCGACCAGGTCGTGCTGTGGGGCGGTGGTGTAGACCACGTCCCACAGCATGCGGTCGTCGGGATGCAACCAGACGGGTGCCTGCGTGGCGGCTTGGAGGTCGCCAGCAGCGCCGATGTGGTCGTCGTGCGCGTGGGTCAGCACCACGGCCACCACCTCCCGGTCGCCGATCGCGGCGGCGATCGGCTCGGCGTCGTGGGCGGCGTCGACGACGATGACCTGCCGGTCGTCACCGACCACCCACACGTTGTTGTCGACGTCGAAGGTCTCCCCGTCGAGGGAGAAGGTGCCGGAGGTCACGACCTTGTCGATGCGGGTGGTGCCGGTGTCAGCCATCTGCGCACGCTACCCGACGGCCCCGAGACCAGCTGCTCGAGCGGTCCGCGCGGGCACCGGCTCCGCCAGGCGGCGGCCAGAACGAAGGCCACCACGACGTGCACCGCGTACAGCTGTTCAGGATCGTCCGGGCCGTAGCCGCTGGCCCGCGCAACCACGTGCGCGCTGTAGAGCGTCAGCGTCATGCCTCCCACCCAGGCGAGCGGCGCCAGCAGTGCCGGCCATAAGTGGCCGACCAGCAAGCCCCCCCCCAGCAGCACCAGGTCGGTGCCCGTTGTGTGGGCGAGGTCCAGCGGGGTGCCGCTGTGCGCCGAGTCGACGGCGAGCCACCACCAAGACTGTGTCGGCACGGTCCCGCTGACGATGGTGTCGGCAGCGTCCGCGGGCAGCGCCGCACTCTCGACGCCCCGTGCAACCAGCCACTGCGAGGCCAGGACGCTGCCGACGGCTAAGACCGCTCCCGCAGCCAGGATGCCCGCAGACACCCTCCGCGAGGTCAGCTGCAACCGGCCGACCGCCAGGCCTGCACACAGGTATGCCGTCCACACCACGACCGGGTAGTAGCCGGTCAACGTCAGCTCGGTCAGCAGTGTGGCGGGGTCGCCGAGGTCGAGAAAGGTCGGGCTGGGTCCGCGCTTGGGCGCCAGGCCGGCGCGCAGCAGCTGGGACACCGGGGGCGCGACCAGCGCCAGACCGACGGCGATCCGCGCGAGCACCGCGGCGTCGAGCCCCAGCAGCGGGGCAGCGACCATGAACAACAGTGCGTAGTAGGTGAGGATCACGGCGACACCGGAGCCGAGGCCGCCGAGCACGAGACCGAGCGTGCCGATCAGGAGGCAGCGCACGGCCAGGCCCGCTGCGGCGCCGAGCCAGGCACGCCCCCGCAACGGCGTCCGGCCGCCGTGGACGAGACTCAGGGCAACCCCCGCAAGCACCGCGAAGGCCGCCGAGGATCTGCCTCGGGCCAGCTCGTGCCCGAGCGTGACGCTGCCGTCGGGGTCAACACCAGGCAGGATGTGCACCGCCATCATCGCCACGAGGGCGAGTCCCCGGGCGGTGTCAACCGCTGCCAGCCGGCTCAGAACATGACCACCGAGCGCAGCACCTCACCGCGGTCCATCTTGGCGAACGCGTCCTCGACCGCGTCGATGCCGATCGTCTCCGACACGAACGCGTCCAGGTCGAGCCGGCCCTGGAGGTAGAGGTCGACCAGCATGGGGAAGTCCCGCTCGGGCAGGCAGTCGCCGTACCAGCTCGACTTCAGCGTCCCACCCCGGCCGAAGACGTCGAGCAGGGGCAGCTCGACGCGCATCTGTGGGGTGGGAACCCCGACCAGGACGACGGTGCCGGCCAGGTCGCGAGCGTAGAACG
>JBBSMN010000267.1:0-2576 GCA_038233135.1 Propionibacteriales bacterium | reverse complement strand
GCGCCGTAGCCGAACCGGGTGGGCAACCGCCAATGGGTGGTCAGCGCGTCGGCCATCCGCACCGGGTCGGTGGAGGCGACCAGGAGGACGCCCGGCAGGGCCAGACCGATCACCCGCAGCGCCAGCCCGAGGCCGAGCAGCGGTCCGGTGCCGGCGCCGATGACGACGTTGACCAGACCGACCATGCTGGCGCCGAGCAGCAGCGGCCAGGTGCGGCGCAGCAGCTCCGCCGGGGTCCGGATGCCCGCCGCAGGGACGAGCAGCACCTCCGCGGCCACCACGATCGCCGGCGTCACCAGGTCCAGCGTGGTCAGCAGCGTCAGGCTCACCAACGCCAACCCGGTGAGCTGGGCCACCGGGTTGATCGTCGACAGCGGCACCGCTCCCGCAGGGCGTAGCGCGAATCCCGCGCTCACTGGTGCACCCTTGTCGTGTCGGTGGTCGAAGAGCTGCCGATGCACCTGTGGTGCCGCCGGGTCATCGCCCTGCTCGCTTGACGCTCCGACGTCCAGTGTGAGTTCTGCGAGACCCGGCGGTTGCCCGGGACGTGCCGACCGTCGACAGGGCTGAGCGCCACCGAGCGCCGATCAGTGAGCGAACCGGCAGCCGCGTCCTGGCACCGCATGACAGGTGCCTCCCCACTGGGACTAGCAGCGAGGAGGCTGTGATGAAGCATGCCCCGAACGACCCGAACGCCACCACCCTGCCCTCGAGCCCGCCAGGCGGGCTGAGCGGCGGTCTGGACTGGGCCAAGGACGACCACGTGGTGTGCGTCGTCGACAGCGCCGGCCGGGCAGTCGACCGGTTCACGATCGGCCACACCGGTGCTGGGCTCACCGAGCTGCTCAAGCGCCTGCACAGGGCCGGTTGCCAGGAGATCGCGATCGAGCGGCCCGACGGTCCGGTCGTCGCTGCTCTGCTCGAGGCCGACCTGACCGTAGTGGTCATCAGCCCGAACCAGGTCAAGAACTTGCGCTCGCGGTATGGCAGCGCCGGCAACAAGGACGACCGGTTCGACGCCTACGTGCTCGCCGACACCCTGCGCACCGACCGGGCCCGGCTGCGGCCGCTGCTGCCCGACAGCCCCACCACCCTCACCCTGCGCGCGACCTGCCGAGCCCGCAAAGACCTCGTCGGGCACCGCGTCGCACTGGCCAACCAACTCCGCGCGCACCTGGGCACCGCACTGCCCGGCGCCGTCGGCCTCTTCGCCGAGCTCGACAGCGCGATCAGCCTGAAGTTCCTGCACCGATTCACCACTCAGGACAGACTCGACTGGCTCAGCCCCACCCGGCTGGCCGCCTGGCTGCGTAACGCCGGCTACAGCGGCCGAGTCGACCCCGCCATCCTGCACACCCGCCTCGCCGCCGCACCCCGCGGCCTGACCGGCGCCGCCGGCACCGCCCACGCACACACCACCCGCGCGCTGCTCACCGTCCTGACCAGCCTCGTCGAGCAGATCCGCGTCCTGTCCGAGCAGATCGGCGAGCAACTCGACCTGCACGCCGACGCGCACATCTTCACCAGCCTCCCCCGCTCGGGCACCGTCCGCGCAGCCCGACTCCTCGCCGAGATCGGGGACAGCCGCGCCCGCTTCCCCACCCCCGAAGCCCTCGCCTGCCTCGCCGGCGTCGCACCCTCCACCCGCCAGTCCGGTAAACACCGCGGGGTCAGCTTCCGCTGGTCCGCCGACAAACAACTCCGCGACGCCGTCTGCGACTTCGCCGGGGACAGCCGCCGCGCCAACCCCTGGGCCGACCAGCTCTACCGCAACGCCATCGCCCGCGGACACGACCACCCCCACGCCGTCCGCATCCTCGCCCGCGCCTGGCTCTACGTCATCTGGCACTGCTGGCAAGACGGGGTCGCCTACCAGCCGGCACGACACGGCGCCCTGCAGCGCCTGCTCGCCAGCCAGACCGCGCCGACCCAGGCGGCCTGAATGCACCGTCAACCCAGCCTTGACACCGGGCCGGTCCGCTGCCTCTACGCCCTGCACCCCGACCAACGCCCGCGTTGCCAGCTCACCGCCGTCATCCGCTACGGACCGATCGCCCTGTGCGCCGACTGCGACACCCGCCGCTCCACCATGGGCAAGGGACAAGCCCCCCATCGACTGCCAGCTCAACAAGCCCTCAATGTGCTGACCTGGATAACCCGAGCCGACGCGCAGCTGCACCAGGCCCAGGCCGACCTCGCCGCCACCGTCACCCGCGCACGAACCCACGGCCACACCTGGACCCAGATTGCGGCCCGGCTGGGCATCACCCGACAAGCTGCCCAGCAACGCTTCCCACAAGATCATTTCCGGAAGGCTTGACACAGGGCTACTCACACCGGCTGCCCGGCCCGGTCCAGCGCCAGTTCCTGGTCGGCCAGCACGCTCACGAGGTCGCGGTCGTGGCTGATCAGGCACAGCGCCCGCCCGGCGGTGCGCAGCTCCGCGAGCAGCCGCACGACCTCGCGCCAGGTCCCCGCGTCCTGGCCGAACGTCGGCTCGTCCAGCACCAGCACCCGCGGCGACGTGGCCAGCGCGGTCGCCACCGACAGCCGGCGCTGCTGGCCGCCGGACAGCG
>JBBSMN010000266.1:0-2597 GCA_038233135.1 Propionibacteriales bacterium | reverse complement strand
CAGCCGGTCACCGAGCCCGACCGCGCCGACCACCGTGTCATACCAGTCCTGGTCGGGCTTGCGGCCTGCTATCGACAGCGGCAGCGTGATGTTCTCGTGCGCGGTGAGGGTCGGCACCAGGTTGAACGCCTGGAAGACGAAGCCGATGTGGTCGCGCCGCAGCCCGGTCAGCGCCTTGTCCGACAGGCCCTCGAGCGTGGTGTCACCGATGCTGACCGACCCGCTGGTGGCGGTGTCGAGCGCGGCCATGCAGTGCATGAGCGTCGACTTGCCCGAGCCCGAGGGGCCCATCACGGCGGTGAACTGGCCGCGCCAGAAGTCCACCGAGACGTCGTCCAGCGCGCGCACCTCGGTCTGCCCGCTGCCGTAGACCTTGCTCAGGTTGAGCGCGCTGGCCGCTGCGCCGTGGGTGGACTCGATCTCCGGCCGAGCCGTCGTGTCCTGCGACATGGGTCTCCCTCCGCCAGCAGCCGTGTGCTCGACCGCCCCGTCCTGGCGATCACAGTAGCGTCAGCAGGTGACAGCCAGGCGAACGGTTTTCCTGTTGTCGGCGACGCCTCCTAGGCTGCGGCCATGGCCAGCACGCCGCGCCTCGGAGCACATGTGGACCAGACCGACCCGATCGCCGAGGCGACGGCCCGGCAGGCCGATCTGGTGCAGCACTTCCTCGGCGACCCGCAGGGGTGGAAGAAGCCGACGATCGCGTATGCGGGCGGCGCAGCGGGTCTGCGCGCGGACGCCTCGGCCGCCGGCGTCGACATCTACGTGCACGCGCCGTACGTGCTGAACGTGGCCACCAGCAACAACCGCATCCGCATCCCCAGCCGCAAGCTGCTGCAGCAAACCGTCGACCTGGCGGCCGAGATCGGCGCGCTGGGGGTGATCGTGCACGGCGGGCACGTGCTCGCCGGCGACCACCCGCAGGTCGGTTTCGACAACTGGGCCAAGTGCCTCGAGCGGGCCGACCTCGCCGTCCCGCTTCTGATCGAGAACACCGCCGGCGGCGACAACGCCATGGCCCGCCGGCTCGAGCGGATCGAGCGGCTCTGGCAGGCGGTCAGCGACGCCGAGGGCGACCCGGTTGGCGCCGGCAGGGTGGGCTTCTGCCTCGACACCTGCCACGCGCACGCCGGTGGCATCGCGGTGTCGTCGGTGGTGGATCAGGTCCGCGCCGTCACAGGCCGCATCGACCTGGTGCACGCCAACGACAGCCGCGACGCGTTCGACTCCGGCGCGGACCGGCACGCCAACATCGGGCAGGGTCAGATCGACGCCGGCGACCTGCTCGCCGCCGTACATGCCGCGGGCGCCCCGGTGGTATGCGAGACGCCGGGCGGTGCCGACGGCCAGGGCGCCGACATCACCTGGTTGCGCGAGCGGCTCTGAGCCCGCCCGGGCACGCCTCCGCTAGCCTCGCTGCGCGTGACGTCCCCCACCCTCACCGTCCGGCCGATCGACACGGCCACCCACTCGGCGCACCTGCGGTCGCTCCCGGCGGCGAGCTTCCTGCAGACCCCGGCCTGGGGACGGGTCAAGGCCGACTGGCGCGCGGAGTCCCTCGGCTGGTACGCCGGGGACCGGCTGGTGGGCGCCGGCCTGGTCCTGCACCGGTCACTGCCCAGGCTCGGGCGCACCCTGGCGTACCTGCCCGAGGGCCCGGTCATCGACTGGCCGGGCGCCGCGCGGTCGGGCGAGCTGGCCGCCTGGCTGGACCCGATGGTCGCGCACCTGAAGGCCCGCAAGGCGTTCGCGGTGCGGATGGGCCCACCCGTCGCGGTGCGCCGTTGGGACGCCGGCACGGTCAAGAAGGCGGTCGCCGACCCGACGCTCGGCCGGCTCGGGGACGTGCCGGCCGACGCCCCCGACGAGACCGGCACCGCCGTGGTCGAGCACCTGCGAGCGGCAGGGTGGCGGCCGCAGGCCGCCGACGGCGGCGGGTTCACCGCCGGCCAGCCGCAGTACGTCTTCCAGGTGCCGATGGCCGACCGGGACGAGGACGCGCTGCTCAAGCAGATGAACCAGCAGTGGCGGCGCAACATCAAGAAGGCCGCCAAGGAGTGCGTCGAGGTGCGCGTCGGCGGCCGCGACGACCTCGCCGACTTCCACACGCTCTACGCCGAGACCGCCGCGCGGGACGGCTTCACCCCCCGCCCGCTGGCGTACTTCCAACTCATGTGGGACGCACTGACCGCCGAGGACCCCGACCGGATCCGGCTCTACCTCGCCGAGCACGACAGCGACCTGGTCGCAGCCACCACGATGGTGCGGGTCGGCGAGCACGCGTGGTACTCCTACGGCGCCTCCTCCACCGCCAAGCGCGACGTGCGCGGCTCGAACGCGGTGCAGTGGCAGATGATGCGCGACGCCCGCGACGCCGGCGCCACCGTCTACGACCTGCGCGGCATCACCGACACGCTGGACCCCGACGACCCGCACCTCGGGCTGGTGCAGTTCAAGGTCGGCACCGGCGGCCAGGCGGTCGAGTACGCCGGTGAGTGGGACCTGCCGCTCAACACGATGCTCTACCGCGCCTTCACGCTCTACCTGCGGCGGCGGTGACCCGGTGCCGCTGACCCTGCACATCGACGGCGAGCGGT
>JBBSMN010000265.1:0-2611 GCA_038233135.1 Propionibacteriales bacterium | reverse complement strand
GGCGGCGCCGTTCGGCGGGGTCAAGGCGAGTGGCTTCGGCCGCGAGGGTGGCGCCGAGGGCATCGAGGAGTACCTCGAGACCAAGTACGTCGGCATCAAGCTCTGAGCGTCGACTCCAGGGCAGCCTCCACGGTGGCGGCCACGCGGTAGAGCCGGGTGTCGGCGCCGTGCGGCCCCATCAGCTGCAGTCCGACGGGCAGCCCGGTGTCGGGGCAGGGTCCGGCCGCCAGCGACAGCGCCCCGATGCCGGTCAGGTTGGCGAGCACCGTCCAGCAGTCGGTGCGCGGGGTCGCGAGCGGGTCGTCGAGCCCTCTGCCCAGCAGCGGCGCCGTCACCGGCAGCGTCGGTGACGCCAGCAGCGTGCAGTCCGCCCAGGTCTGGTCCACAGTGGCGCGCAGCCCGTCGGCGACCGCCCAGGCGGACTCCAGAGCGCGCTGGTCGGGGTCGGCGGCGACCAGCTCGCCGACCAGCATCCGCCGGTGCGCCTCCGCGCCGAGCAGCCCGCCGGCCACGCACGGCGCCAGCGTCGGCAGCGCCTCGTACGACGAGATGAGGTAGTAGGCCTCCAGCGCCGCCGAGGTCGCCGGCAGCGACACCTCAACCAGGTCGGCCCCCAGGCCGGCCAGCACCTCCAGAGCGGCCGCGAAGCTGGCCCACACGCCGGGGGCGTTGGCCGAGCCCGCCATTTGCGTCACGACACCGACCCGGTGCCCGGTCAGGTCGAGGTCGAGGTCGACGCCACCCTCGAGCGCGGCCTGGACCAGGCCGCGCCCTCGGCGCGCACCGGCCATGGCCTGGTGCGCCATGGCGGCGTCCACGACGCTGCGAGCAAGTGGCCCGGCCTGGTCGAGACTGGGAGCGAACGGCACGACACCGCCGATCGGGATGCTGCCGTGTGACGGCTTGACCCCGACGATGCCGCACTGGGCCGCCGGCTCCCGGATGGATCCGCCGGTGTCGGTGCCGACCGCGACCGGCACCTCGCCGGCCGCGACGGCCGCGGCGCTGCCGCCGCTGGAGCCGCCGGGAGTCCGGGTCAGGTCGTGCGGGTTGCGGGTGGCGCCGAAGCCGGAGGTCTCGGTCGTGGCGCCCATCCCGAGCTCGTCCAGGTTGGCCTTGCCGACGACGATGACACCGGCGCGGCGGAGCCTGCGCACGAGTGCGGCGTCGCGCACCGGCGGCGTGGCGTCCCACGCCAGCGAGCCGCAGGTCAGGGGCATGCCGCGGACCGCGATGTTGTCCTTGACGACCACCGGCACCCCCGACAGCGGTCGCGGTGCCCAGCCCGCCCCGCTGCCCGCCCGGTCACGGTCGATTCGTGCGGCCCGCGCCAGGGCGGAGCCGCCGGCCACGTGCAGCAGCGCGTGCACCTGCGGCTCGTGCACGGCGACGGCGGCCAGCGCCTGCGAGACGACGTCGACCGCGTCGCGCTGGTGGCAGGCCACACCGGTGGCGACGGCATGCGCCGAGATGTCGCCGGCAGCGGCGTCGCGGGCGGGGAGCCCTGGCGAGAACGCAGACATGGCTGCAGCATGGAGCAGCCGTGTTACCCCCGTGTTTCAGGGCTTGGCAGCGTCGGTCAAGCGTCGGTCATGCGTCGGTCATGCGTCGGTCATGCGTCGGTCAAGCGGTGGCAAAGCGGCCCAGAACTCGCTCGGAGCGCACCCCGTCGAGGTGCTCTGCGAACATCCGCTGGTAGCCGAGCTCCTCGCGGCTGCGCGCGGCGGGCAGGCCCGGCACCGACACGCTCTCCCAGTCGTCGTCGGGTGCCACCTCGCGGGCTCGCTCGGCCATCACCTCGGACGTGCCGCTGCCGTCGCCGAACTGCTCCTTGCGGCGCCACAGGATCTCGTCAGGGATCCAACCGGCGAACGCGCGGCGCAAGATGGCCTTCTCCTGGCCCTCCTCGCCGGGCAGCTTCCAAGCGATCGGCACCCGCTGGGCGACCCCGATCAGGTCGAGGTCGAGGAACGGTACGCGCGCCTCCAGGCCGTGCGCCATCGTCACCCGGTCGCAGCGCTGCAGGTTGAGGTTGTGCAGGCCCTCGACGCTGCGGATCAGCTCGGCGCGCAGGTCGTCGGACTCGGTGATGTCACGCAGGTGGTCGTAGCCGGCGAACAGCTCGTCGGCGCCCTCCCCGGTGAGCACGACCTTGACGTGCTTTGCGGCCAGCTCCGCGAGCAGGTAGTTGGGGACGGCGCTGCGCACCAGCGACGGCTCGAAGGACTCGATCGAGGCCACCACCGTCGGCAGCACCTCGACCACGTCGTCGGCGGAGTAGACCCGCTCGTGGTGGATGAGGCCCAGGTGGTCGGCGACCACGCGGGCGGCAGCGAGGTCTGAGCTGCCCTCCGTCCCCGCGGCGAAGGAGTGCACCGGCCGGTCGTCGGCGGCCTCTCGGGCCATGATCGCCGCGACCAAGCTGGAGTCGAGCCCGCCGGAGAGGAACACACCCACGCCGACGTCGGCCATCATCCGCCGGCGCACCGCGACGAGGAGTGTCTCCCGGATCGCGTCCATCGCGGTGTCGCGCTCGGCGTACTCGCGGGTCTCCTCGTGGATCTCGCCGTAGCGCACCAGGCCGTTCTCGGGCGTCCACACGTGGCCGGGC
>JBBSMN010000264.1:0-2674 GCA_038233135.1 Propionibacteriales bacterium | reverse complement strand
CGTCGTACGCCGGCAGTGAGTCGCTGTCGAGCTGGCCGGGACGCAGCTCGGCGCTCGGCGGCTTGCTGATCGCGTTCTCGGGGATCGGCGGGGTCTGCCCGCGCCGAGCCGCCTGGTCGTTGCGCCAGCGCGCCAGCTCCCACACCAGGGTCTTGGGCACGTCCTTGATCGGGGCGAAGCCACCGACCGCGTCGCCATAGATCGTGGAGTAGCCGGTCGCCAGCTCGGACTTGTTGCCGCACGCGAGCACCAGGTGCCCCTCGGCGTTGGACAGTGCCATCCACACCACGGCGCGGATACGGGCCTGCAGGTTCTCGGCGGCGAGCCCGTCGAGGCGGGGCAGTGCCTCGTCATAGGCCGCCACCACCGGCGCGATCGGCACCGTGCGCAGGTGCAGGCCGGTGCGCCGGGCCTGCTCCGCGGCGTCGGTGCGCGAGTGCTCGGTCGACCATGCGCTGGGGTTGGACACGCCGTGCACGTTGTCGGCACCGACGGCGTCGCAGGCCAGCGCGGCCACGACCGAGGAGTCGATGCCGCCGGACATGCCGAGCAGCACGGAGCCGAACCCGTTCTTGCGGGCGTAGTCGCGCAGGCCGAGCACGATCGCGTGCCACATCTCGCCGAGGTCGTCGAGCCGGTCGCTCGGTGCCTGCACAACCGGCTCGGACGGCGGGACCGGGTCGGCACTGAGCACCGTACGCCACACCCGTAGCCCGCCAATCGAGCTGCCATCGACGTCAGGCGGCGCCGCACCCGCCGCGGGCAGCTCGAGGTCGACCACCAGCAGCTCCTGTGCGAACTGGGTCGACCGGGCCAGCTGGGCACCGTCCGCACCGACCACGATCGAGTCGCCGTCGAAGACCAGCTCGTCCTGCCCGCCGACCAGGTTGACGTACGCCAGCGCGCAGCCGGCCTCCCGCGCCCGCCGCGCACACAGCTCGAGGCGGGTGTCGTCCTTGGCCCGCTCGTACGGCGAGGCGTTGACCACCAGCAGCAGCCCGGCCCCGGCGGCGGCGACCGTCTCGGGCACCTGGTCGTGCCAGATGTCCTCGCAGATCGCCAGCGCGATGTCGACGCCGGCGACCTGCACAACGTTGATCGTGTCGCCGGCGACGAAGTGGCGGTACTCGTCGCCGACGCCGTAGTTCCACAGGTGGTGCTTTGCCTGGCGCACCACCACCTTGCCTCGATGCAGGACCGCCACGGCATCTTGCGGTGATCCCTTCGGGACACCAACGAGGTCGCCGGCCGCCGGGTCCCGGTCGGGGTCGCGGTCGAGGAAGCCGACGACCGTGACCACGTCGCCGTGTCCGGCGGTGGCCAGCCGGGCGGCCAGCCGTTCCACGGCTCGCCGGGACGCGTCGGCGAACGACGCGCGCAGGGACAGGTCCTCGATCGGGTAGCCGGTGAGCGCCATCTCGGGAAACGCCACCACGTGCGCGCCCGCCTCGGCCGCCCGAGCGACCTGCTCGGCGATCAGCTCGGCATTGCCGTCGAGGTCGCCGACCGTGGCGTTGTTCTGGGCGAGGGCGACTCGCAGCTGGGGCACCGCGCCAGCCTAGAAGACCGGCGATCCGCCATGCTGTACGCATGGGCAAGCAAGAGGATTTCGTGCTGCGGGCGATCGAGGAGCGCGACGTACGGTTCGTCCGGCTGTGGTTCACCGACGTGCAGGGCTTCCTCAAGTCGGTGGCGGTCGCGCCGGCCGAGCTCGACAACGCCTTCGACGAGGGCATCGGCTTCGATGGGTCGGCGATCGAGGGGTTCGCACGTGTCTACGAGGCCGACATGCTGGCCAAGCCCGACCCGACCACGTTCCAGGTGCTGCCCTGGCGCGGCGACGGCCCGGCGACAGCCCGGATGTTCTGCGACATCTTGCTGCCCGACGGCGAGGCGTCGTACGCAGACCCCCGGCACGTCCTCAAGCGGGCGATGTCCAAGGCGGCCGAGCTCGGTTTCACCTACTACACCCACCCGGAGGTCGAGTTCTTCCTGCTCAAGGACCATCCGGTAGCGGGGGCAGTGCCCACCCCGGCTGACGACTCCGGCTACTTCGACCACACCGCGCAGGGGTTGGGGCACGACTTCCGTCGCGAGGTCATCACGATGCTCGAGTCGATGGGCATCTCGGTGGAGTTCAGCCACCACGAGGCGGCGCCCGGCCAGCAGGAGATCGACCTGCGTTACGCCGACGCCCTCTCGACGGCCGACAACATCATGACGTTCCGGGTCGTCGTACGAGAGGTGGCGCTCAGCCTGGGGATCTACGCCTCCTTCATGCCCAAGCCGTTCACCGCCCACGCCGGCTCGGGCATGCATACGCACCTGTCGCTGTTCGAGGGGGACCGCAACGTGTTCTACGAGGCCAGCGCCGAGTACCAGCTGTCCGGCATCGGCCGGTCGTTCATCGCCGGACTGCTGCGCCACTCCGCCGAGATCACGGCCGTCACCAACCAGTGGGTCAACTCCTACAAGCGCCTCATCGGCGGCGGCGAGGCCCCCGCATACGTCTGCTGGGGTCACAACAACCGCTCCGCGCTGGTGCGGGTGCCGCGCTACAAGCCCGACAAGGGCCAGTCGACGCGGGTCGAGGTGCGCTCCATCGACGCCGCCTGCAACCCCTACCTCTCGTACGCGCTGCTGCTCGCCGCCGGGCTCAAGGGCATCGAGGAGG
>JBBSMN010000263.1:0-2766 GCA_038233135.1 Propionibacteriales bacterium | reverse complement strand
CGGCAACGGCATCTCGCCCGGGTTGAACGGCAACGCGGACTTCGTCTTCGGCGGCTTCGCCATCGGCTTCGGGGCGGGCTGGGAGATCGAGTGGTCGGCCGGGCCTATCCGCCTCAGCGCATCGGCCACGGTGCTGGCCGGGTTCGGCACCAACCCACGCTTCCTGGCGGCCGGTATCTGGGTGCGCGGCGAGCTCGACCTGGTGGTCCTCAGCATCGCCGCCCGCGGTGAGATCACGCTCAAGACCGACGGCGACCGCACCGACCTCCACGGGGAGTTCTGCGGCGAGGTGGACTGCTTCTTCTTCTCCATCTCGGGCTGCGTCGAGATCGACATCTCCGCCACGCTGGGCACGCCGGGGCCGCCGCCGAGCCCCATCGCCGGTGTCGACCTGGTGGCGCGCCTGGGCCATGCGGTGGCCAAGGCCGTGACGGGCGGCACCGCGCCGACCGCGTGGCCCGACACGATCCCCGTCATCCACTTCGCGCACACCGTCGAGAACGCCGTGGGCGGCGGCGACTTCAAGATCGGCACGCCGATGCCCGGCCCGGTGTGGAGCGGTTCGCGCGACCTCAAGCACGCCTTCCGGCTCACCGGTGTGCGGCTCGAACCGACCAGCGGCCCGCCGCTGACCCCGCCCGGCGGCACCAAGTTCGACACCGCCTGGTGGTGGCCCGGCATCCGCTCGACCGCAAAGCCGCCTTGGCTGTCGGCCAACGAGAGCGAGCCACGCGACCTGGCACTGCTGTCGTGGCAGCCCTGGACCGGCTTGCTGCCGCTTACCCAGCCGAGCGGCTCGCCCGGCGACCCCGGGCCGCTGGTGGGAGATATCTGCGAGCCGGTCAAGCACCCCGATCCCGTCTGTCTCCTCGGCGCGCTGGGCCGGCCGTCAGGCGCGGGAGCGGCCATGCTGCCGCAGGACCCGGCCGAGACGGCTGCGGGTATGACTCCGGCGCGGCTCCACACGGCCCAGCCCGGTGACCGGCCCTGGCATGTCGTCCTGGCCGTGGCCTCGGCGGCCGGGGTCGCCGTCCAGCCCGCCGGCCTGTCACCCCTGGAAAGCCCGGCCGGCCTGTCGACCGGCCCCAGCCGCACCACGGGCTGGCGGCTCGCCTCGTTCGTGCGCGGCGGCCAGGAGCTGGGCGCGCTGGGCCTCTCGGCGACTTACGACCCGCCGCTGTCGGACCCGACGCTCGTGCTGGAGGTCTGCCGGGTGCCCATCCGCGAGGGCAAGCCGGGCGAGGGTGTGGTTCCCGGTGCCTGTGTCGACTTCGGCGACCTGGACCGCGCGACGCTGCCGCAGTTCCTGGCCGAGGACGGGAAGCTGCTGCGTTACCAAGGGGTGGTCGTCCGGGACCTCGGTCAGGGCTCGATGCAGTCGGTCGACTTCGACGACGACGGTAGGTGGGCGCTGCTGCTCATCGGCAGCGGCCTGCGCGTCGAGCTGTCCGCGTCGACGTCCGAGGTCAGCGTGCGGGCCGTCATCGGACAGGAATGGAAGGCCGTCGCATTCGACGCTGACGGCAACGAGGTCGACGGTACGGGCGCCATCGGGAGTGCGTGGCTGACGCTGCGGGGAGAGGGCATCGTCGCCATCGAGGTCTTCGGCGAGGGCGAGGGTGGCCTGGCCGAGGTCTGTGCCTCGGATGCTGATCCGGCCGGTACCTCCGGGGCGGTACTGCGCTGGCAGCCCGACCGCGAGGAGCGGCTGCTGCCGCCAGAGGTCATCGGGGTCTTGCCAGACGGCACCGAGGAGCCCTGGAAGCCCTCGATGCGCAGCGGTCGCACCTGCGCCACCGTGGTCTACCGCGCCCCCAGCAGCGGAACGTGGACCGGCTTTCGCATCGCGCCGGCGCCAGGACGCCGCGTCACCATCGTGGGCAGCTGCGGAGTGCGCTGGCACGAGGAGCTGGAGATCCGGCAGGCCGAGGAGCACCGCTCTGAGATCCTCTCGGCGCTGACCGCGCACGCCACGGGGCTCCCCGGCACGGTCTTGGCCACGGCCACGGCCTCTGGTGCCAGTGGCGTGACCGGCCAGGTCGCGCTGCCGGTGCTCGCCGTGCTCGGGCCACCGCTGCGCACGCTGCTGCGGCCCGGCACCGAGTACCGCGTCTCGGTCTCATGGGAGTGGCAGCGCTGGGAGCGCTCGGGCTCGTCATCGACCCCCGGCGCCCCCAGCCCGAGCGGCTGGCAGAGTGGCGGCACCGATGTCTACACGTTCCGGACCGCCTCTCTCGCAGCGGCGGCCACCCCGCCGCCGCCGGTCGATCTCATCGGCGAGGCCGCCTTCGACCCGCGCAGCACCGCGCGCTACGTCACGGGCGCGCAACCGTCGACTCCGCTGCCGCACCTGCTGGACGACCCCATCCGGGTGACCTTCTCGGTCGACTACTTCGCCAAGCTGCTCGACGGCTACGGCTTCGATGCCCGCGTCGAGGTACGGCCGACGGACGTCGACCCGGGCACCGTGCCGCCCGGGACGCACCCGCCCGACCTTGTGACCGTCCTCACGGTCGTGGCCTGGGCCGGCCACGGCGTCCTGCTGCCCGTGGAGGCGGCGGTGGTCGGCGCCGTGACGGCCTCGCCTTGCGTGCCGAACACCTCACTGGGCGGCACGGCCGTGGAAGTGCACGCACCCTTGGAGCCGGACAAGGCGTACGACCTCTTGCTGGTCGCGCACCCGCGGGCCGGTGGCGTCGATGTCGTTGTTCAGCGCTGGCACTTCCGTACCTCGCGCTGGCACGACGTCGATGAGGTGCTGCGAGT
>JBBSMN010000262.1:0-2782 GCA_038233135.1 Propionibacteriales bacterium | reverse complement strand
GAGGACGGCTCGCACGGTGGCAAGGGCTCGCTCGCCCACGAGGCCACCATCATCGGCGACACCGTTGGCGACCCGTTCAAGGACACCGCCGGGCCGTCCATCAACCCGCTGCTCAAGGTGATGAACCTCGTGTCGCTGCTGATCGCCCCGGCGATCGTGTCGCTGTCGATCGGCGACGACGCCAACGTCGTGCTGCGGATCCTGATCGCACTGGCGGCCACGGGCATCATCGCGGCGGCCTTGGTGATCACCAAGCGGCGGCCGGTCTCGATCGGCGACGCCGACAACAGCGGCTCCTCGCCGGCGGCGACCACCGCCTGAGGGTCAGCCGCTGGTCGGTGTCCGGCGCAGCGGCGGTGGCAGCAGCCGCCGGGCCAGCTGACGGGTGCGACCCGACAGCCGTGCCGAGGCGCTGGCGACCAGCCGGCCGGCACCGGTGCGCCCTTGCTCGGACACCAGCACCAGCAGCTCGGCGAGGGCGTACGCCGCCGCGTCGGCCACCTGCTCGGGAGGTGCGGCCGAGCTCGCGTCGTCCGCACCGTGCACCGGGCGCAGCTCGGCCAGGTCCCCGACCACGTCGTACCCCCGCAGGGACACCTTGTCGATGATCTCGGCGGCCACCTCGTCGAACCAGCCGCGCAGCTCCGCCGGCACCTCGGCCCGGGGGCTGTCGGCGCGGCCGGCCAGCACCTGCTCGGCGAGCCTGCCCTTGACCAGTGGGGCGTAGTCGGGCCAGGTCAGCCGTTGGTCGAGCGCGGCGTTGACCCGTCGTACCAGCTCGGCGTCGGCTAGGCCGAGCGAGGCGTTGGCTCGCAGTGGCGCCGAGTCGTAGTCGCCGGGAGCCAGCCCGACGACGGAGCAGAACCGCTCCCACAGCAGCGACGACCGCTCACCCGGCGGGGGGACGGTCACCAGGTGCACGCGCTCGACCGGCACCCGCTGCGACCAGCGCTCCAACACCTCAGCGGTGTCTTGCTGGCGCCAGAAGATCCGGGCCCCGCGGCCCTTGCGGGCACCGGTCAGCTGCTGCAGGTAGCGCGGATAGGACAGGGTCTGGTTGTTCTTGACCATCTCCTGCCACACCGCGGGGACCTGCCGACCAAGATCCCGCGCGGTGAGCACCACGTGCACCTCGGTATCGCCGAGGTCGTCCAGCGCTCGGTCCACCTGCTCGTTCAACGCACCGGCCAGCAGCTCGTGCGACACGACGACGCTCTCGCCGTCGAAGTGGCGCACCCGGCGGGCCAACCACTCCCACGCGCCCTCCACCGCCGGGTCGTCGTAGCCACCGAAGCGCAGGCCCCGCAGGTCGAGCGTCGCGCGGAAATGGGCGTCCGCGGTCTCGCCGGGGTAGAGAACCCCGGCGGCGTGCAGCCGGCTGCGGTTGCGGAACAGCACCGACTGCAGGTACGTCGTGCCGGTCTTGGGCGCCCCGACGTGCAGGTAGACGCGGGTCATGGGGACGTCCTTCGCGAGGTGGCGCCAGGGTGCTCAGCGCTGGAGCGTACCCCAGCGGTCGCGCCGGTTGTCGCCCTAACCGCACCACTTCTGGTACCGGTACGGGGTGTCGGTGTACTGCCCCTGCGGGCGCTTCGACGCGATCTGCGACCAGTACTCACGGGTGGTCAGGGCGGATGGCTTCTTGCCGCGACGCGCCCACGTCTCGGCCCCGGCGCGGTTGATCCGACGGGACATCTTGCGGGTCAGCACGTTGGGAAGCACGAGGGCGGCGGAGGCGTTGTGGGCTGCGACGGTGGCCGCGGTCACCCGATCGTTGTCGCCGGGACGCCAGTACAGCTGCATGTCCAAGGCGACCTCCTGCAGCACGGGATAGGCGCGGGCGTAGCCACCCAGGTAGACCTGGTCGGTCAGACGCATCTTGCGGACCTGCCGGACCGCCTGGCGCAGCTGCTTGCGGGTCCAGGTGGTGGCGTAGTTCTTGACCTCGGTCGTGAGGACCGTCCCCGACTCGTTGATCGCGCGCAGCGTCTTGGTCCACGACGGCACCCGCCCGCCGTGCGGCTCGGTGCGCAGGGTCTTGATGTAGTCCCAGGTGAGGTCCTCGACCCGACCCTCGCCGTTGGTGGTGCGCCGCACGTTGGAGTCGTGCATCAAGACGAAATGGCCGTCCTTGGTCACCCGCAGGTCGGTCTCGCTGTGCGGGAACGCGGTGACCGCGCGGATGGTGTCCTCGTCGTAGTTGACTTGGTCGCCGCGGTGCGCGATGGGATATATGCCGCACTGCCCGTCGCCATGGGCCGATGCCGGCGCGGCCGGCACGATGCTCGCTGCCAGTCCCGCGGTGAGCACCGCGGCGCACACGAGTGACCCCCGTTGTTTCACACTCATTGGGCCAACTCTAGGGCCCCGTGTCGGGCGAAGTCTCGCGAACTCGCAGATTGCTGGGGCACCGACCGCGGCGGCCGGTCGGAGCGCGGGCAAAGTGCGGCGCACGGTGACGCTTGTCGGCAGGGGTTACCGTGTCCGCGTCCCGCCGCATCCGGCGGTACCCCAGCAACGACCGCAGGAGCACCGTGGCACAAGCACCGACCGGCACCCGGCTCGTCATCGTCGAGTCGCCTGCCAAGGCCCGCACGATCGCGGGCTACCTCGGCGACGGCTACGTCGTGGAGAGTTCGATCGGCCATATCCGTGACCTGCCCAACAACGCGGCCGCGGTGCCGGCCCAGTACAAGGGCGAGCCCTGGGCAAGGCTCGGAGTTGACATCGACAACGGCTTCAAACCGGTCTACGTCGTGCCGCAGGACAAGAAGAGCCACAT
>JBBSMN010000261.1:0-2788 GCA_038233135.1 Propionibacteriales bacterium | reverse complement strand
GCCGCCGGGCACGCCGACGCCGAGGTGCGGCTGGTGCTGAGCCCGGCGTGGACGACCGACTGGATGAGCGACGAGGGCCGGCGCAAGCTGCTCGACTACGGCATCGCGCCACCCAGCGGGCACGCTCCGGTTCACGGCAGTGCTGCGGCGGTACCGCTCACGCTGTCGGTGCGCTGCCCGCAGTGCGGCTCGCCGGACACCCGCGAGCTGTCGCGCTTCGGCTCGACGGCATGCAAGGCGCTGTGGCACTGCCGAGCCTGCCGGGAGCCGTTCGACCGGTTCAAGGAGCACTGACATCGCCACCCGTGCCCGCTTCCACGAGCTCGGTGTCGCCGTCATCGACCTTCTCACCGAGGACTCGGTGGCGCTGACGTTCGCGGTGCCACCCGATCTCGTCGACGACTATGCACACGCCGCCGGGCAGCACGTCGCGGTCGTCGCGCCGCAGCTGGGCGACGGTGCGCGCCGCTCGTACTCACTGTGCACCCCCGCCGGGTCCGGCGAGCTCCGGATCGGCGTCAAGCTGTTGCCCGGCGGCGGCTTCTCGACCTACGTGGCCGAGACGCTCGAGGTCGGCGACGTCTTGGAGGTGCTCACGCCGGTGGGCCGCTTCGGACCGGGTGAGCTGGACCCGGACGCGGCGCCGACGTACGGGCTCGTGGCCGCCGGCAGCGGGATCACGCCGCTGCTCTCGATCGCTGCGACCGTCCTCGCCCGGCAGCCGCGCTGTCGGGTCACGCTGGTCTATGCCAACCGCACCGCTCGTCACGTGATGTTCGCCGAGGAGGTGGCCGACCTCAAGGACCGCTTCGGGCCGCGGCTGCAGGTCGTGCACGTCCTCAGCCGGGAGCCGGGTGCGGTCGACCTGCTGTCGGGACGGCTCGACGGTGACCGGATGCGCCGGCTGCTCGGCACGGTGGTGCAGGCCGACGGGGTGGACGGGTGGTACCTGTGCGGTCCGCACGCGATGGTGACCGAGCTGAGCGAGGTGCTCGTCGAGCGCGGCGCCGACCCCACGACCGTGCACACCGAGCTCTTCCACGCCGACGAATCCCCGCCCACCGCCACGTTGTCACCGGTACGCCGTGTTAGAACACCGTCTGTCTGTGACAGCTCTGCGGAGGTGGAGGTGCTGCTGGACGGCCGGCGCTCGACGCTGCGGGTGCCGCTCGACGGGGCGCCGGTGCTCGAGGCGGCGCTCGCCGTTCGCGCGGACGCGCCGTTCTCGTGCCGCGGTGGGGTGTGCGGCACCTGTCGGGCAAGACTCGTCGAGGGCACCGTACGCATGGACCACAGCTATGCGCTCGAACCCGCCGAGATCGCCGACGGGTTCGTGCTCACCTGCCAGTCGCACCCCAGCAGCGACCGCGTGGTGCTCGACTTCGACGTGTGAGCACCCCGCTGTAGGGTTCCTCGCGTGGACTGGTGGGGTTGGCTGATCGTGGTGCTCGTGATCGTGGCCGCGCTGACTGCCGCGGTCCTCGCGGTGCAGGCGCGCCGCCGACGGGGAGGGGCGATCGTGTCCGGCAGGCGCCGGCGATGACAGTGCTCATGCGGGTCACCGAGGTGTCCGGGCGACCCGTGGTGACCCTGCGCGGCGACGACGTCGCCCAGGTCCGCGACGTGGTCTACGGCGGCGGCAACGGCGAGGTGGCGGGCTTCACCCTCGCCGGACGGGGGATGCTGGCCGGCCCGTTGAAGCACGGGCTGCCCTGGTCGGGCGTACGCGCCCTCGGGCGGGACGCGTTGATCATCGACGACGAGAGCGTCTTCCAGCCTCGAGACGAGGTGATCGCGCGCGCCCGGGCCAAGGGCGGCGACGTGTTCGGCTCGCAGGTGCTCACCGACGCCGGTGTCGAGCTGGGCGAGGTGGTCGACGTGGTCATCGACGTCGACGCGTACGCCGACGTGGTCGGCTACGAGATCGACCCCACCGAGGCGGTCAGCAAGGACAACAAGCGGGTGCTGATCCCGCTGCCGGACACCCTCGCGGTCTCGGGCGAACGTCTCATCGTGCCGGCCTCGGCGCTCGACTTCGTCACCGACGACCTGGCCGGCTTCGGCGCCGCGGTCGAGGAGTTCCGTTCCCGGCTCAGCCAGACGGGTTCCGAGGCATGAGGTTCTCCGAGGGCAAGGGGCACCCGGTCGTCGCCACCCACTCGGCCGACACCGTCGGCAAGGTGCAGCGCTTCGTGGTCGACGCGTCGCAGTCGCGGGTCGTCGCACTGGTGCTGAAGAAGACCGCCGGCAAGGCTGACGTGCTGCGGTGGGACGACGTCATCACCTTCGGGCCGGATGCCGTCACAGCCGAGTCTGCAAGCCGGCTGGTCGAGGCCGAGGGTCAGCTGGCCCGGCTGGCGGACAAGAAGCACGCCGTGCTCGGACGTCGGGTGCTCACCGATGCCGGCAACGAGGTCGGCGAGGTGGACGACATCGAGTTCGACCCCGCCGACGGCTCGATCCGGCACCTGCTCACCAGCGGCGGGGAGATTGCCGGGTCGCAGCTGCTCGGGCTCGGCTCGTACGCGCTGATGGTGCGCCAGACCTGAGCTGCGTCGGCGCGGCCGTGTAGCGTCGCGGACGTGCGGGCGTACCTCGATCTGGTGCAGCGGGTCCTCGACGAGGGCGTGCGCAAGACCGACCGCACCGGCACCGGCACGCTCAGTGTTTTCGGCCACCAGATGCGCTTCGATCTGCGGGCCGGCTTCCCGCTGGTGACCACCAAGAGGGTGCACATCCGCTCAGTGGTCGGCGAGCTGCTGTGGTTCCTGCGCGGCGACACCAACGT
>JBBSMN010000260.1:0-2830 GCA_038233135.1 Propionibacteriales bacterium | reverse complement strand
GTACCGGCGATGACGTGCGCAGGCTGGTCCGCGAGGCGGCCGAGGACGACGTGGCCGACGGGTCCGGCTGGACCGAGATCCAGGTCGACCCGTCGGGCTACGGCGCGCGCTTCGGCGGCGTGACCGCCTTCACCGACCTGGTTCTCGACGCGGTCGCCGACGCCACGCGCGACACCGGCCTGCAGATGGCGGTGGTGATCGCCGCCAACCGCACCCGGCACCCGCTGGACGCCAGGTTGCTCGCCCGATTGGCCGCCCAGTACGCAGGGCGCGGCGTCGTGGGCTTCGGCCTGTCCAACGACGAGCGGCGCGGCCGGACGGAGGACTTTGCGGCCGCCTTCCGCATCGCCAGGAACGCCGGGCTGGCGAGCCTGCCGCACGGCGGCGAGCTGCGAGGTCCGGCCAGCGTCACGTCGTGCCTGCAGGCGCTGCACCCCGACCGGCTCGGTCACGGCGTCCGCAGCGTCGAGGACCCCGTGGTGCTGCAGCAGGTGGCGGATGCCGGTGTCGCGCTCGAGGTTTGCCCGGTCTCCAACGTGGCCCTCGGCGTCTACGACACGATCGAGGAGGTGCCGTTGCCGGATCTGCTCGACGCCGGCGTGCCGGTCGCCCTCGGTGCCGACGACCCGCTCCTGTTCGGGTCGCGGCTGGCCGGTCAGTATGCGGTCGTCCGTGCGGCACACGGCCTCCACGACGCCGCGCTGGCCGAGCTGGCGCGGATGTCGGTGCGCAGCTCGCTTGCCCCCGACGACGTGCGGGCGAGCCTGTTGGCCGGTGTCGACCGGTGGCTGGACGTCACAGCGAGCAGTTGACGAGCACCGGCTCGTTGACCAGCTCGACCCCGAAGGCCACGCGCACCCCGTCGCGCACCTCCCGCGCGAGCGCAAGCAGGTCCGCGCTGGTCGCGTTGCCGCGGTTGGTGAGCGCCAGCGTGTGCTTGTCGGAGATGCGCGCCGCGCCATCGCCGTGGCCACGGCTGAATCCCGCCTGCTCGATGAGCCAGGCAGCGCTGGTCTTCACCCGGCCGTCGCCGGTCGGCCAGCGTGGCGCGTCCGCGGGCAGTCGGTCGGCATCGTCGTGGCTCAGCAGCGGGTTGGTGAAGAACGATCCCGCACTCCAGGTGTCGTGGTCGGCCGAGTCCAGCACCATGCCCTTGCGGGCCCGCAGCCCCAGCACCGCATCTCGCACCTGCCCCAGCGGGCGGCGCTGCCCGGGATCCGCGCCAAGGTCCTCGGCCAGCTGTGGATACGCGAGGGGGGCGCCGAGGTCGCCGAGCGGCAGCTGGAAGGTGACCTCGAGCACGAGGAACCGACCCGGCTCCGCCTTGAAGCGGCTGGTGCGGTAGCCGAAGCCGCACTCGGCGTTGGCGAACGTGCGCTGCCGGTGCTCGACCCGGTCCCAGGTGCGGACGGTGGCGATGGTCTGAGCCACCTCCTGACCGTAGGCGCCGACGTTCTGCACCGGTGTAGCACCCACCGATCCCGGGATGCCGGCCAACGCCTCCAGCCCGACCCAGCCGGACTGGACGGCCCGAGCGACGAGGGCATCCCAGTCCTCACCGGCGGCCACGGTGACGTGGGCACCAGCGCACGCGTCCGACTGCACCGAGACACCGAGGGTGCGTACGAGCACCAGTCGGTGCTCCAGCTGCCGGTCGGCGACCAGCAGGTTGCTCCCACCGGCAACGACGAGGACGGGGAGGCCGTCGGCGTCGGCTGACGCGACGGCCTCGACCAGTGTGGCCTCGTCGGTGGCCTCGACCACGTCGGTCGCCTCGCCACCGACCCGCAGCGTGGTCAGCTCGGCGAGCCGGCGGCGCTCACCCATCGCCGTGCTGACCGATGCCGGCCCTGCTCCGCACCGAGGCCCGGGCCTGACCGAGCACGGTCGCCTCGCCGCAGGTGACGATGAGGTCGACCCGGACGAGGTCGTCATCGTTGGCTGTCACGGTGCCTCGTACGTCGATCTCGACGCCGTCGTCATCATCGGGCACGACCACCGGTCGGGTGAATCTCACGCCGTACTCCGCAATCGCCCCGGGGTCGCCCGACCAGGCGCTCAGTGCACGGGCGCCGAGCGCCATCGTGACCATGCCGTGCGCGACCACGCCGGGCAGGCCGGCGGCAGTCGCGACGCGGTCGGACCAGTGGATCGGGTTGTGGTCGCCGCTAGCGCCCGCGTAGGCGATCAGGTCGGCTCGGGTCACCCGGTAGGTCTGGGCCGGCAGCTCGTCGCCCGTGGACCAGTCGGCCGGCGCTGGGCAGTGCTGGCCGGTCATGGATCGTCCCGCGCGGGTGGCCGGTGCGCCAGGGTGGCGTACGCGCTGCAGACCGGCTCGCCCGTGGTTGTGGTGACGTCGCTGCGGGTGGCGATCAGGTCGGTGCCGGCGCCCTGCCGTACCGACTCGACGGTCAACGTCGCGGTCAGCACGTCGCCGGCATACACCGGGCGCTGGGCGACGAAGCGTTGGGCGCCGTGCACGACGTGGCGCAGCTCGACGCCGACACCGGGGTCGGCCAGGAACGCGCTCATCGCCTCGAAGGCGACCACGATCGCGAAGGTGGGCGGCCCGGGCACGTCGAGGTGGCCGCGCCGGCGCGCAGTGTCGACGTCGTGGTGCACCGGGTCGGTCTCACCGAGCGCTCGGGCGAACCGGGACACCTCGTACCGGCTCACGTCGTGCGCCGGTGTCGCGGGAAAGCTGCGGCCGACCAGCGCGGGGTCGAGAGGCACTGGGCCTCAGCGAGTCTCGCGGTGCACGGTGTGCCGCTTGTCGCGCGGGCAGTACTTCGACAGCTCGAGGCGGTCCGGGTCGTTGCGCCGGTTCTTC
>JBBSMN010000259.1:0-2858 GCA_038233135.1 Propionibacteriales bacterium | reverse complement strand
GCGATCGCTGAGATCGTCCAACCCTGACGCCGCAGCGCGTGCGCGTCGATGTCTTCCTCCCGTGTCAGCATCAGCAAGGGCTCCTTCGAGTAGTGGGTGGAGGTCAGAGACCGCCACTCTCGAAGGGGCCCGCCTGGATTCGGCGGAGCCACACGGGTGGGGAAAATCAGTGAGCAGGACTGGGGAGATTCAACTGAGCGCCGTCATCGATGAGGAGCGGTGCCAGCGGTTTCGAGCACTGCGAGCAGTGGGTCGCGCCGATGGAGTGGGACACAAACCTACGAGGGGAGCAAAGAGAGGTCCTCTGCTGTGCCGTCTCGGGCGCAGGTGCGCCCCTTTCGGGGTCTGGAGTGTGGGTAGTAGTTTGCTGTCCTACTTGCTCGGGCCAGTAGTCGCGCAGCCATGACGACGCTTCCCAAAGGTCGGGCGAGTTGTCGGCGTCGCCTTGCTTGGACCGCTCGGCCATCCCCAGCAGCACGAGGTCGTCGAGCTGGCGGTGCGCCGTCTTGGTGACGAGCCCCGACGTTGACGCAAGGTCCGAGGTGCGTGTCGGCTTGTCGGAGTCGAGCAGTGCTCGCAGTAGCGGCACACGGATCGCCGGGGCGCAGTCGAGCGAAATTCGGGCGAGCACCTTCCAGCACGTCGCCTCGTCGACGCCGATGGCGTAGAGCGCACCGTGGAGTCGTCGCATCGCCTTGACCAGCCGGGCGGGGCCTTCGGCTTGAGGCATGACGACCAGATCGTTGGTGTAGCGGTCCCGCTCGATCGAAGTGCGCGCGCGGGCCGTGAAGGTGGCCAGTCTGACCAACCGGTCCCGGTCGGAGCCACTGAGCGCCCGGTGCACCTGCGTGATGTCAGCGCCGGTGATGAGTCCTTGCATGGCGGCGGCCAGCTCGGCGCGCATGGCTGTCTCGTGATCGCCGTTGTCCAGTGCCGACAGAGCTTGCGCCGTGGCCGCCACGTCGGGCAGCCGCAGCAACAGGAAGCGGTCGCCCAGGGCGTTGACGATGGTGGCGTACCTGTCGAAGCTCGGAGTGACACCGCCGACGAATCCGCACTTGCCGGCCCACTTGAGGACCCGTCCGCCGTCACTTCCCACCGGGCGGTCCCAGGACCCGTCGTAGACCTCTCGCAGCGCCGCCATGGCCGCTTTCGCGGTGTCGAGGTTCTGAGACAGGACGGAGGTGAAGTCTTTGGCGAGCAGGATGCCGAAGTCGCCGACCATCCGCAGCAGTCCCCCGGTGGCGTCACGGGTTCGCTCCCGCTTGCTTGTGCCGCTGAGCAGCGCCGCCTCGGAGACGGTGGCTGCCGGTATCACGTACGGGAGACCCGCACACGACGAGAGAATCTCCGTCTTGCCACCCGAGGGTGGCCCGACGATGAGCAGCCACACCGGGTCGCCCTCGGCCAGGTTCGCGACCACGGCCGCGGCGACGCCCAGCACCGGGGCCTCGTCGTCGAGGTGTAGCCACCGGCCGAACACGTCGAGCGTGTCGGCGAGGGAGAGCGGCGCAGACTGCTCTATGTGCTGGACACCCGGAGTCCCGCTCGTCACCGCAGATGGTTGCTCGTCGCCGCGAGGTTCGGTCTCGATCACGGCCGGCGCGTCCGGCCGCACCAGTCGCCACAGGTCGTCGACGTTGTGACCATCGGCCAGGTAGTCGTCGAGCCCGGTCTTGGCTTGGTCGTCGTCTGGCAGGTGCAGGAACTCGACGTGCGCAGCCTTGCTCGACAGGTAGTCGGCGAGCGCGTCGAGCGCGAACCGCACCGACCGCTTGCGTACGACGTCGCTGTCGAACGCGAGAATCACACGCCGGCCGTTGAGCGCCACGTCATGCCAGTCGGGCACGGCGACCTTGCCGCCGGCACCGTTGCTGCCACGCCAAGACCACACGCCCGGCAACGCCACACAGCACAACCCGGCCAGCGCGGCCGCGTCGGCCTTCTTGACACCTTCGGTCACCCACAGCGGCACGGCCGGGTCGCCGAGCTGGGGTCCGACCCCTGGCGGCACGTCGATGCCGTTGCGTTGGCCGGTCGGGGTTTCGTACTTCACCGGCCTCCCGTCGCGCTCGCGCGGCCGGTCGGGCCGGTATTGGTACCCCCAGGTTGACCCGTCGGCTCGGAGCTGGAGCACGAGCAGACCGGGGACGTTCCGACCGGCGCGGGTGATGCCGAGCTGCTCGAGGCGCACCTTGGTGTCGACGCTCACAAACCCACGGGCGCGTGCGTGCTCCGGGCTGATGCCGGACGATGCCAACATCTCGGCGTGCTGGGGGAAAATGCTCATGCCGTACGCGGTCGCGGCGGTCACCGGGCACCGCCACGTCGCTCGGCCGGCTCGAACGCGAAAGCGACGCGATAGTCGACCTCAACCGTGTGTCGGGCCGAGCGGGCATGCGACGCGGCGGCCCCGGTGGTGGTGAAGTCGGCCGGACAGTCGAGGCACCGGCAGTCGACGTCACGGGCGAGGTTGACGCGCCGGACGTTCCCGGCTCGGAGCTGGGCAGGCAGGTCGCCCGCAGTTGGTATGCTGGCGTCGAGCGCTTCGCCCCTCGACCCGGCACCGTGCTCGGCCCCTCGGTTCGTATCCGGGGGGCTTTGTCGTTCCATCACGCGGCCGGCTGGGGAGTGTCGGCGGACTGCTGAATCAGCCGGTCGACCTTGTGCTCGTCGTCGCCCCGGAGGTCGATCGCGAGGGATCCGGTCAGGACCCGGACGTATCTCTCCAGCTCGTCGTCGCCCCGGAGGTCGATCGCGAGGGATCCGGTCAGGACCCGGACGTATCTCTCCAGCTCGCCGTGAGCGATGTAGGTGCGGCGACCGACCTTGACGGCGGCAATCTCACCGCTAGCGAT
>JBBSMN010000258.1:0-2928 GCA_038233135.1 Propionibacteriales bacterium | reverse complement strand
TCGGCGGCATGGCCGAAGCGCGGAGCCGGCCGCGGCAGCTCCCCGCCGGCCGCCCGCACCAGCCGCAGCGCGGCATCCCAGGCGACGCCGCCCAGCGCGACGAGCACGCGGAGGTCGGGCCACAGCTGGGCCGCCTCGGCCACCAGCCACGGGGCGCAGGTGTCCCGCTCGGCCGGGGTGGGCTTGTTGGCCGGCGGCGCACAACGGACGGCGGCTGCGACCCGGGTGCCGACGAGCCGCAGGCCGTCCCCGGCATGGACGCTGGTCGGCCTGGTCGCGAGACCGGCGGCGTGCATCGCGACGTACAGCCAGTCGGCTGACCGGTCCCCGGTGAAGACCCGGCCGGTGCGGTTGCCCCCGTGCACGGCCGGGGCCAGGCCGAGCACGAGGACGCGAGCATCGGCGGGGCCGAAGCCAGTGACCGGGCGGCCCCAGTACGGCTGGTCGGCGAACGAGCGGCGCTTGAGCGCGGCCACCTCCTCGCGCCAACCCACCAGCCGAGGGCATGCCCGGCAGACCGACACGGCAGCGTCGAGGGCGCGGAGGCTGGCGGCCGCGGCGGCCAGCTCGGCCACCTCTGCCGGCTGTGTCGCGACCGGAGTCCGCAGGTCGGCGGGGTCGTCCGGCCAGCCGGTGCCCGGCGGGACCGGGCTGGCGAACGGCGCACCGGTGACCGGGTGCGGCAGCTCGCTCACGGCGTGGCCGGTGGCTCGACCAGCGACCAGGCGAGCCCGTCGAGCACGTCGTGGCTGCTGGCAACCACGCTCACGCTCTCGGGCCCGGCGGCCTTGCCGGCGATGACGCGAGTGAGCACCCGGTCCAGGACCAACGCGCCGCCGCCGATGACGTCGGCGCGACCCGGATGCATGAAGGGCATCTGCCTGCGCTCGGCGACGGTGGCGGCGAGCAAGGCGGCGCACGATGTCCGGACGGCGTCTGCTGCCACCCTGGCGCCGTGCAGGCCCGCGGCGCCGATGGAGTCGAGACCCAGCGTGTGCGCGGCGACGGTCAGCCCCGTGCCGCCGACGACCACGACGACGTCCACGTCCTCCACCGGCACGTCGAGTCCGTCCAGTGCCGTCGCGATGTCGTGCCGGGCGATGTCGATCTGCGCAGGTGTCGGCGGGTCGGCCGCCAGGTGGCGTTCGGTGAGGCGTACGGAGCCGACGTCGGCGGAGCCCACCGCGCTCACCTCGGTGCCGTGACCCCGCACCAGCTCGGTCGAGCCGCCGCCGATGTCGACGAGCAGCAGCCGCGCGTCGGCCGCCTCGCCGAGCCCCCGCGCGGCGCCCGCGTACGAGAGGGCCGCCTCGTCGACGC
Source organism: Propionibacteriales bacterium (assembly GCA_038233135.1). Classification (GTDB taxonomy): domain Bacteria; phylum Actinomycetota; class Actinomycetes; order Propionibacteriales; family Nocardioidaceae; genus JACCVL01. The sequence continues at coordinate 1,608 of JBBSMN010000258.1, read as the reverse complement.
CGCTCAGCACCCGCGGAGTGGCGCCAAGCCGCTGCTGCAGGCCGGCGACGAGGTCGGCACCGTTGCCGGCGTCACGCGTCGCCGAGGTGGCGGCGACCGTCACCTGCCCGACTCCGAGCTCGCCGAGCCGCTCGGCGTACTCGTCGGCGGCGGCCAGGGTGCGGTCCATCGCCTCGGGCGCGATCTGCCCGGACCGGTCGACACCTTGACCGAGGCGCACCACCCGCAGCGTGCGCACCAGGTCACGCTGGGCCCCGGTCGCGGTGTCGAGGTCGGCCACCAGCAGCTTGATCGAGTTGGTGCCGCAGTCGACCGCCCCCACCCGCGTCACCGGACGCACCGGCCCTGCTCCCACCATGCGGGCAGCGCCGCCACGGTCTCGTCACCGAGCGGGTTGACCCCCGGCCCCTCGGCCAGGCTGTGGGCGGCCAGCGCGTGCAGGCACTTGACCCGCGTCGGCATCCCACCGGCGGAGACGGCTGCGATCTCGGGAACGTCGGCCAGGCTCGTGCGGCGGCGCAGGTACGCCCGGTGTGCCCGCCCGTAGCCGGCCGCGAAGTCCTCGTCGACCGCGAGCCGGTCGGTCATCTCGCGCATCACCCCGGCCGCCTCGAGCGTGCTCACCGCGCCGACCAGTCGCGGGCAGGTCACGTAGAACAGCGTCGGGAACGGCGTGCCGTCGGGCAGCCGCGGCTCGGTCTCCAACACGTCGGGCAACCCGCAGGGGCAGCGGTGCGCGACCGCGTGCACGCCGCGCGGCGGTCGCCCGAGCTGGGCACGAACCGCGGTCAGGTCGGCCGGGGTCGGTGGCGAGCTCACGCCGCCGGCACGGGACTGCTCACCGGCCGCGTCCGGCCCGCTGGCTGCTGTCCCACAGCTTCTCGTACCAGGTGGGCGGCGCGGAGTCGCTGTCGGTGTCGAGCTCGGGAACCGTGCCCAACGGCTCACCGTCCGGGCTCACGTAGCGGTAGCCGGTCTCGCCGGGGAGCAGGTAGCCCAGCCGCTCGCGGGCCTGCTGCTCGACGTACGCGTCGTCGGACCAGCGGCGCTGCTCGCGCTGCAGGTCGGCCACCTGGTCACGGCTGGCGACGATCTGCTGCTCGGTGGCGGCGATGTCGTGTCGCTGGTCGAGCCAGGCGCGCAGGCTGGAGGCGTAGGAGACGAGCAGGAGCAGCAGCACCAGGCCGAGCACCGCCGCACGGTGTGTGAGCCGGGTCGTGGACCGGAGCCTGGTCGACGGCATCGCTCACCCCCGCCGTGCCGCGAGCCGGGGGAAGGCCGACCGGCCGGCATATCGGGCGGCCTCGTCCAGGTCCTCCTCGATGCGGAGCAGCTGGTTGTACTTGGCCACCCGCTCCGAGCGCGCTGGAGCTCCGGACTTGATCTGGCCGCAGTTGGTCGCCACCGCGAGGTCGGCGATGGTGGTGTCCTCGGTCTCGCCCGACCGGTGGCTCATCATGCAGCGAAAGCCGCTGCGGTGGGCCAGGTCGATGGCGTCCAGCGTCTCGGTCAGCGTGCCGATCTGGTTGACCTTGACCAGCAGCGCGTTGGCGGCGCGCTCGTCGATGCCGCGTCGCCGGCGGGTCACGTTGGTCACGAACAGGTCGT
>JBBSMN010000257.1:0-2970 GCA_038233135.1 Propionibacteriales bacterium | reverse complement strand
GCTCGACCGGCACGACGGGGTGGACGTGGTGGTCCACAACGCCGGCATCACCCGGGACAGGCGACTGGCCAACATGGCGCCGGACAGGTGGGACCGGGTCCTGGACATCAACCTCGAAGCGCCGCTGCGCATCACCGAGCACCTGCTCGCGGAGCGGGTGGTGCGCGCGGGGGGCACCGTGGTCGGCGTTGCCTCGATCGCCGGCATCGCCGGCAACGACGGCCAGACCAACTACGCCACCTCCAAGGCCGGCGTCATCGGGCTGGTGGACGCGCTTGCACCGTCTGCGGCCGAGCAGCAGGTCACCGTCAACGCCGTGGCGCCCGGGTTCATCGAGACCCAGATGACCGCCTCGGTTCCCTTCGTGCTCCGTCAGGTGGGCCAGCGGATGAACTCGATGGCCCAGGGCGGTCTGCCGGTCGACGTCGCCGAGGCGGTCGCGTTCTTCGCCGCGCCCGGCTCCGGCGCGGTGACGGGCAACGTGCTGCGCGTCTGCGGGCAGAGCCTGCTCGGGGCGTGAGCCGACGATGACCGACACCACGACTACCTCGCGGCACCCCCGGTCGGGCCGCTCTATGCGCGGGCGGTGGTCAGGTCGCTGCCCGGGCTGGACGCTCGCCGCCCGCCACCTGGCAGCCTGCCCGACGTGGAGGTCCGCCGCGTCGGCGTGCGCACCAACACCGACCATCTCGCTGCGTACGCCCGGCTCACCGGGCACCGGCTGCAGGATCTGCTGCCCGGCCTCTACCCCCACCTGGCGGCCTTCGCGCCACAGCTGGCGCTGATCACCGACCGGCGCTTCGGCTTCGCGGCGATGGGGCTGGTGCATGTGCAGCATGCGCTGGTTCAGCACCGACCGCTGTCGATCGGCGAGACGTACGACCTCGCGGTGCGCCCGGCTGGCACTCGGCCGCACCGTAGCGGCCGGCTCGTCGACCTGCTCACCGACGTCTCCGTGCAGGGCGAGACCGTCTGGGAGGAGACCATGACGCTGCTCGCCCGCGGTGGCGGCGACCCCGACGCGACCGACCCGTCGCCACTGGCTGGGGTGGACGCCCCGATCGGTGCGACCCGCTGGTGGGTGCCGGCAGACGTCGGGCGTGCGTATGCCGCGGTGTCAGGTGACCGCAACCCGATCCACCTCAGCCGGGTCACCGCGCGGGCCTTCGGCTTCCCGCGCGCGATCGCGCACGGCATGTGGACCGCTGCGCGGGCGCTCGCGGCGCTCGAGCAGGGACTGCCACCGGCCTATCGCTACGACGTCGCCTTCCGCAAGCCGGTGCTGCTGCCGGCCGAGGTGCGCCTTGGGAGTGCGACCGCACCCGACGGTGGCCGGCTGCTCGGTGTCGTGTCCGCCGACGCCGGCCGCCAGCACCTCGTCGGTCGGGTGCAGCCATGGAGGTGAATCAACCCGCCCGAGTGCGCCGGATCAGGCCCTCCTGAGCGACCGAGGCGACCAGCGCGCCGTCCGCACCGAAGATGCGTGCCTGCGCGAATCCGCGTGCCCCCGTCGCCACCGGTGAGACCTGGTCGTAGAGCAGCCACTGGGCGGCGTGCACAGGCCGGTGGAACCACACCGCATGGTCCAGCGACGCCGCCTGCAGGCCGGGCGAGCCGATCAGCACCCCGTGCGGGACCAGTGCCGAACCCAACAGGGTGAGGTCGCTGGCGTACGTGAGCAGGCACGTGTTGAGGACCGGGTCGTCTGGCAGGTCACCGTTGACGCGGAACCACAGCCGTTGGCGGGCCGGGCTGCCGGCCGCCTCGAGGGTGCCGCCCGGACGGCTGTCACCGACGTAGCGCACGTCCAGCGCGGACCACTCCTGACGCCAGGAGGCGGCGGCGCGCGAGCTGATGGCCTCGAGCAGCTCGGCAAGGTCGGGACAGGACTCTGCCGCCGGGACCTCCGGCATGTCGTCCTGGTGGTCGAAACCCTGCTCCAGGCGCTGGAACGATGACGTCAGGTAGAAGATCACCGCGCCGTGCTGGCGTGCGGAGACACGACGGGTGCTGAACGACGAGCCGTCCCGAATGCGCTCGACGTCGTAGACGATCGGCACCCCGGTGTCGCCACCGCGCAGGAAGTACGCGTGCAGTGAGTGCACGGAGCGCTGCTCGTCCACGCTGCGGCAGGCCGCCATCAGCGCCTGCGCCGCCACCTGGCCGCCGAAGACCCGCTGCAGCGTCGAACGCGGCGGCTGTGCACCGCGGTAGAGGTCAACCTCGAGCCGTTCCAGGTCGAGGATCTCGACGAGCTCTGGGACGGATGCCGGCATTCCGGTGATCTTGCCATGCACCACCCCGAGCACGACGATGGCCGCACCCCCCGTGGGTGCGGCCATCGTCGTTGTACCGGTCGTGCTGGTCGTGTCAGCGTCAGCGCGAGGTGCCACGCTCGGAGACGTCGCCGTCGGCCTCGACGTGCTCCTTGCGCACCTCCTCGTTGACGGTCTGCTCCTCGGTCGTCTGCTCCTTGCCCAGACGCACGCGCTCGACCGGCTTGGCCTCCTTCTGCACGACGACCTGCTCCTCGTTGAGGGTGACCTCGTGCTCCTCCTCGGAGATGCTCGGGCCGTCGGCGGCGCTCCCGACGTTGTCGTCGGTGATCGGCTCGGTCTCGAGGACAGCCTTCTCCTTCTTCACCGGCACGGTCTGCGTGACGTTCTCGGTCGTGACGTACTTGCGCAGCCGGGCCCTGCCGGTCTCCTTCTCGGACTTGCCGACGTTCACCTGCTCCTCCGAGCGGGTCATCGCGTCATCACTGGTGGGACCGGAGGTGTCATGGCCGGTAGTCGTGTCGACGCTCGAGGACCGGTCGGTGTCGGTTGTCGTGTCGGTTGTCGTGTCGGTCGTGGTGGTGGTGTCGCGGTCGTACGAGTAGTCGCCGAAGCCGATGCCGTAGTGCTCGTACAGCCGGCGCTCCTCCGACTCGGGCAGGTGGTCACCGTCGAGGTCGACCTTCGGGGCGTC
>JBBSMN010000256.1:0-2984 GCA_038233135.1 Propionibacteriales bacterium | reverse complement strand
GGCGTACGGACACGGCAGGCACTCCTCACTCGGCGCGGGAACCGGTCAACCCAGCTCGGCGGGGTCGACCTCCACGCGCAGCGGCTCGGCCTTGCGTGCGCTGCGGGTCGACTGCAACGTGGACAGCGTACGAGCAAGGGCAGGGCCCGCGCGCCACGGCGCTCGCACGACGAGCCTGGCACGGCCGTCTGGGAGCGCGACAGGGCCAAGCACCTCGGACGGCTCCGGCCATCCGTCGCCGGTGAGATCTGCGACGGTCTGCGCGTCACCGAGTGACTCGATCACCGACCGCGGGCCTTCGACGGCCGCGAGGCGGGTGGCGGGTGGCAGTCGCGCCTCGCGCCGCTGCGCCAGCTCCCGCTCGGCGAACCCCGCCGGGTCGGCACGGACGAGCGCTTGCACGGCGGGGGCGGCCGGGTCGCCCACAACCACCAGCAGCCCGCCCTCGGCGGCCGATCGCACCAGGGCCGCCACCGCCAGCCAGCGGCGCACGCTTTCTTGAGCGGCCCGTAGATCGGGCCTGGCCAGGGCCAGCCCCGCATCGAGCAGCACCGCGGTCGCGTACCGCCCCTCGGCGACCGGCTCCGCGCCCGGGGTCACCACCACGATCGCGGGTGCGGCCGGCACGACCGACAACGGCGTCGCGCCGGTCGACCGGCGCACCGGGACGCCGGGAAATGCGCGGCCCACCTCCTCGGCGGTGCGCTCCTCGCCGACGACGGGCGCCCGGAGCTGACGCCCGCCGCAACCGCAGCACCGCCAATCGGTGGTGGCCCGTCCGCACCAGCGGCAGGCAGGGGCGCGGTCCTGCGCCGACTGTGCCAGCGGTCCCCGACAGGTCGAGCATTCGGCGGGCAGGCGGCACTGCTGACAGCTCAGCCGGGTGCGGTAGCCGGTGCGCGGCACCTGCAGCAGCACCGGGCCCTGGGCCAGCCCCGCCCGCACTCCGGCGAAGACCTCGGGGGGGATGCGGGAGGCGCCCGCCCCCGGTCTCGAGACCTGCTGCCCTGTCACCTGCACCCGTGGCCAGCTCGCGCGCACGACGTCGCGATCGGCCGCCACGGTGCCGAGCCAGCCGGACTCGACCAGCTGTTGGGCCTCCGGGGTGCGGGCGTGCCCGGCCAGCACCAGCCCTGTGCCTTGCTGATGGGCACGCAGCGCCAGCACCTCCCGGGCGTGCGGGTAGGGGGCGCGGGGCTCGGTGAGCAGGTCGTCACCGTCGTCCCACACCACGAACAGGCCCGGGTGGACGACCGGGGCGAAGGCCGCTGCCCGGGTGCCCACCACCACCCGCACCCGGCCGCGCAGCACCGCGAGGAACGCGCGGTAGCGGGCGGCCGGCCCGAGCTCGGCGCTGAGGACGACGTGGCGACCGGCGCCAAGACACTCGGTCAGCGCCGCGTCGACGCTGGCGACGTCGCGTCCGTCCGGCAGGCACAGCACGACGCCGCGGTGGCTGCGCACGCACTCGTCGGCCAGGGCGGCCAGTGCGACCGGCCAGTCGTCACCCGGCAGGGCGGTCCATGTCGCCCGCGGTGACTCGCCGCGGCGCAGGCGACCCAGCAGGTCGGGACCGCCGCGCGCCCGGTGCCAGGCGGAGTCACCCGGCTCGCTGTCGGCCGGGGTCTCAGCCGGGGCCTCTGCCGGGGCCTCCGCCTGGACGTCGACAACCGCGCGTGGAGGCTCCAGCTCGACCCGGGCGTGCCGGGGAGGCACCGCCAGCCGCAGCACGTCGGCCAGCGTCCCGGCGTAGCGGTCGGCGACGCTGCGCGCGAGGCGTGCTATGGGCGGGCTCAGCACCGGCTCGGACGACACCACCCTACGCAGCGGGCGCAGCCTCGCCGCGTGCTCGCTGGAGCGGCCGAGCCCGAGCACGTAGCCACCCACCGGACGGCCGGCGAAGACGACCGCCACCCGACAGCCGACCGCCACATCGGCGGCCATCGCGTCGGGGACGGCGTAGTCAAAGACCCGGTCCAGGTGCGCCAGGCCGACCTCGACGGCGACCCGCGCGACCATCGGCTGCTCACCGGTGTCGGTCGCCTGCTGGGTCGGTGCCATCCCCGCGTTCTACCAGCCCGCGCCGACACGCCCCCGAGTGGCGCACGATGGCCCGGATTGGTCGGCATCCAGGCCGTTCTTGCGCCACTCGACCAGGTTGCGCCACTCGACCGGGTGTCGGCGCAGTCGGGTGGCGGCGCAGGCGGGTGGCGGCCTGTCAGCCGGCGGCCGACCTCAGCTCGTCGACGCGGGTGGCGTGCTCCCAGGTGAAGTCCGGCAGCTCGCGACCGAAGTGCCCGTACGCGGCAGTCGCGGCGTAGATCGGGCGGAGCAGGTCAAGGTCGCGGATCAGCGCCGCCGGCCGCAGGTCGAACACCTCGCGCACGGCTTCGGCGATCCGATCCACCGGCACCTGCTCGGTGCCGAAGCAGTCGACGTAGAAGCCCACCGGCTGCGCCATGCCGATGGCGTAGGCGACCTGGACCTCGCAGCGCCTGGCCAGGCCCGCGGCCACCACGTGCTTGGCCACCCAACGCATGGCGTACGCGGCCGACCGGTCGACCTTCGACGGGTCCTTGCCGCTGAAGGCACCACCGCCGTGCCTGGCCATGCCGCCGTAGGTGTCGATGATGATCTTGCGGCCGGTGAGCCCGGCGTCACCCATCGGACCGCCGATCTCGAACCGGCCGGTCGGGTTCACCAGGAGCTGGTAGTCGCTGTGGTCGATGTCGAACCGGTCGAGGACCTCGTCGACCACGTGCTTGCGCACGTCGGGGGTGAGCATCGCGTCCAGGTCGATGTCGGCCGCGTGCTGGCTGGACACCACGACGGTGTCCACGCGTCGCGGGTTGCCGTCGGCGTCGTACTCGACGGTCACCTGCGTCTTGCCGTCCGGGCGGAGGTAAGCCATCGTCGCGTCGCGGCGGACCTCGGACAGCTTCTCTGCCATCCGGTGGGCGATCGTGATCGGCAGCGGCATCAGC
>JBBSMN010000255.1:0-3242 GCA_038233135.1 Propionibacteriales bacterium | reverse complement strand
TGGGACCTGCGCCGCACCCAGCCGTACTGGGGCTACGACGGCTACGACTTCGACGTCGTCACGTGGGACAGCTGCGACGCCTACGGCCGGTTCCGCATCCGGCTGGAGGAGATGTGGCAGTCCCTGCGCATCGTCGAGCAGTGCGCCGACCGGCTGGCCGGCTCCGAGGGGGACCCGGTGATCGTGGCGGACAAGAAGATCGCCTGGCCCGCACAGCTGGCCGTCGGCAGCGACGGGATGGGCAACTCCCTCGACCACATCCGGCACATCATGGGCGAGTCCATGGAGGCGCTGATCCACCACTTCAAGCTCGTCACCGAGGGCTTCCGGGTGCCGCCCGGGCAGGCGTACGCGGCAGTGGAGTCGCCCCGCGGCGAGCTGGCCTGCCACGCGGTCTCCGACGGTGGGACCAAGCCGTTCCGCGCACACTTCCGCGACCCGTCGTTCGTCAACCTGCAGAGCACCTCGGTGCTCAGCGAGGGTGGCATGGTCTCCGACGTGATCGTCGCCATCGCCAGCCTCGACCCCGTGATGGGTGGGGTGGACCGCTGATGACGGCCTCCGTGCCTCCGCTCGGCGTCCCGGGTCGGCCGACGGTCGAGGCCGGAACCGCTGCACAAGTGGCCGAGGGGGAGCTGCCCGAGCAGACCCTCGCCGAGATGCGCGAGCTCGCCCGCCGCTACCCGCAGGCCCGCTCGGCCCTGCTGCCCATGCTGCACCTGGTCCAGAGCGTCGAGGGCTGCGTGACACCGCGGGGCATCGAGGCCTGTGCCGACGTGCTGGGCATCAGCGACGCCGAGGTCAGCGGAGTCGCCACCTTCTACACGATGTACAAGCGCCGACCGGTCGGCGACTACCACGTCGGCGTGTGCATCAACACGCTGTGCGCGGTGATGGGTGGTGACGAGATCTACGACCGGCTGCAGGGCCACCTCGACATCGGCGACGACGAGAGCACCGACGACGGCGCAGTCTCGATCGAGCGCGTCGAGTGCAACGCTGCCTGCGACTACGCCCCGGTGGTCATGGTGAACTGGGAGTTCTTCGACAACCAGACGCCCGACTCCGCGGTCGACCTGGTCGACCGGCTGCGCACCGGCGAGCAGGTCCGCGCCACCCGTGGGCCCGTGGTGTGCCGCTGGCGGGAGGCCGAGCGGGTCATCGCGGGCTTCCCCGACGACCGCGCCGACGAGGGGCCAGGCGCCGGACCGGCGTCCCTCGCCGGGCTGCGGTTGGCCCGCGAGCACGGCTGGACCGCCCCGGACTGGTCCGGGGCCGAGGATGCAAACGCCGAGGACACCCGGACCGGGGAGGGTGAGCAGGTCGGCGCCGACCCCGCCACCAGCGAGGGCGGCTCTGCGTACACCCGTGGCGATCAGGAGACTCGCATCGAGGAGTCACCGGCGTCGGCGGTCGACAGCACCGAACGCACCCCGCAGTCGGACACGTCCGCGGACACCTCCACCGACAGCACCACCGACAGCACCACCGACAGCACGACCGACAGCACCACCGACAGCACCACTGGCACCTCCAACGGGACAGGGAAGGACGCACAGTGAGCACCCTGGCGACCGAGCCGCCGATCGCACCGAGGCTGACCCCGGTGCTGAGCCACACGTGGGACCACGACCGGTCCTGGACGTTGGAGACCTACGAGGCGTCCGGTGGCTACCGGGGTCTGCGCAGCGCGCTGGAGTCGGAGCCCGAAGCCATCATCGAGCTGGTCAAGGAGTCCGGCCTGCGCGGTCGCGGCGGCGCCGGCTTCCCCACCGGGATGAAGTGGGGTTTCATCCCGCAAGGTGACGACAAGCCGCACTACCTGGTCGTCAACGCCGACGAGTCCGAGCCGGGCACGTGCAAGGACATCCCGCTGATGATGGCGGCACCACACCTGCTGGTCGAGGGCGTGATCATCTCGTCATACGCGATCCGGGCCCAGCTGGCCATCATCTACGTACGCGGTGAGGTGCTGCACGTGCTGCGCCGTCTGCAGCGGGCTGTGCAGGAGGCCTACCTAGCCGGTCACCTCGGCACCGACATCCACGGCTCCGGCTATGACCTGGACGTCATCGTGCATGCCGGCGCCGGCGCCTACATCTGCGGGGAGGAGACCGCGTTGCTCGACTCGCTGGAAGGTCGCCGCGGCCAGCCCCGGTTGCGCCCCCCGTTTCCGGCGATCGCCGGTCTCTACGCAAGCCCCACCGTGATCAACAACGTGGAGTCCATCGCCTCGGTCCCCGTCATTGTCGACAAGGGTGCGGACTGGTTCTCCTCGATGGGAACCGAGAAGTCCAAGGGCATGACGCTGTACTCCCTGTCCGGCCACGTCGTCGGTGCCGGCCAGTACGAGGCGCCGCTCGGCATCACCCTGCGCCAGCTGCTCGACATGTCCGGCGGCATCCGGCCAGGCCACGAGCTCAAGTTCTGGACGCCGGGCGGGTCGTCCACCCCGATCCTCACCGCCGAGCACCTGGACGTGCCCATCGACTACGAAGCGATCGGCGAGGCTGGCTCCATGCTGGGCACCAAGGCGCTGCAGATCTTCGACGAGACCACCTCGGTGGTGCGTACGACGCTGCGCTGGGTGGAGTTCTACAAGCACGAGTCCTGCGGCAAGTGCACGCCGTGCCGCGAGGGCTCGTGGTGGATGGTGCAGGTGCTGCGCCGGCTCGAGGCCGGCCAGGGCACCGAGGACGACATCGACACCCTGCTGGACATGTGCGACAACATGGCAGGGCGCTCGTTCTGCGCGCTCGCCGACGGGACGGCTGCCTGCGTGCAGAGCGCCGTGCAGTACTTCCGCGACGAGTTCGTCGCGGGCACCCACACCCCGGCGTGGGAGCTGTTCCCGTACGCCGCGTCCACCCTGCACGCGGAGCCGTCGTCGGCGCCGCGGCGTGCACCGACCCCGCTTGGAGTGTCCACCCGATGACCGTCACCAGCACCGGTGTCGACCTGGTCACAGTGACCATCGACGACGTCGAGGTCAGCGTCCCCAAGGACAGCCGGGTGATTCGCGCGGCCGAGCGCGTCGGGGTCCAGATCCCGCGCTTCTGCGACCACCCGCTGCTCGACCCGGTGGGTGCCTGCAGGCAGTGCCTGGTCGAGGTGCCCGACGCCGGCAATGGCCGGGCGATGCCCAAGCCGCAGGCGTCCTGCACGCTGACGGTCGCCGACAACATGGTGGTGCGTACGCAGGCCAGCTCGCCGGTCGCCGACAAGGCTCAGCAGGGCATCAT
>JBBSMN010000254.1:0-3320 GCA_038233135.1 Propionibacteriales bacterium | reverse complement strand
GCTGCTCATGCTGGTGCTGTCGCTGTCCATCCTGGCGACGCTGACCGTCATCGGGGTCACCCTGGTCGCGGCCACGCTGGTGATCCCCGCCGTGGTCGCCCGGATGCTCACCAGCCGCTTCTCCCGGATGCTGTGGCTGTCCAGCCTGATCGGCGCGTCCAGCGGTTTCGTCGGCATGAACCTCAGCTATCACCTGGACGTGCCGTCCGGAACCATGATCGTGCTCACCGGCGCGGCGGTCTTCACCGTCGTGCTGTCGCTCACCGACGGGCAGCGGCTGGCGCGTACGACCCGGGTCGGCAACAACACCGACTCGGCCCCCGCGCCGGTCACCACCGGCTGAGTCGGGCAGAGTCGCCCCATGGACGTCTTGGTCACCGGGGCAGCGGGATCGATCGGTCGCAGCGTCAGCGCGGGGCTCAACACGTTGGGGGTGCGCGTGCACGGGCTCGACCTGGCCGATCCGCCGGACGAGCTGACAGGCTCCGTCACCGGCTGGACCCGTGGAGACTGCCTGGACGAGGCGGTGGTCGAGTCGGCGGTCCGCGGTGTGGACGCCGTCGTGCACCTGGCCAGCAACCCGAGCGAGGCCGCGCTGCCGGCGTGCCTCGACTCGCACGTGCTGACCACCGCGCGGCTGCTCGATGCGATGGTCCGCCACGACGTGCACCGCATGGTCTACGCCAGCTCCAACCATGCGGTCGGGCTGCACCGCCGCGACGACCTCGACGCTGGGCTGCTGAGCATCGACGTCGCGCCGCGGCCGGACAGCAACTACGGCATCGCCAAGGTGGCGGCCGAGGCACTGCTGCAGCGGGCCGCCGACCGGCACGGCATCGCCACTTTCGCACTGCGCATCGGCAGCTTCCTGGACCGTCCGACGACCCTGCGCCAGCTCTCGTCCTGGCTGTCGCCGGCCGACGTGGTCCGGCTGGTGCACGCCTGCTTGCTCGCAGACGAGGCCGCAGGTGAAGGCCGGAGGGGCCGGCACCGGGTGCTGTACGGCATCTCCGCAAACACCCGCAGTTGGTGGGACCTCACACCCGGTCGCGTGATCGGCTATCACCCCGTCGACGATGCCGAGGACTTCGCCGGCGACATCACCGAGCGGGACGAGGACGCCGCCGAGATCGGGCTGGTGGGTGGCCCGCTGGCCACTGATGGAGCCGACCGGCCAGCGCTTGACGTCCACGCGCCGGGCTCCCTGCTGCAGCTCGCCCACGCCTGGCTCGCCGACGACCCGGATCCGGTGACCCGGGCCGAGCTGGCAGCGCTGGTCGAGGCGGTCGAGAGCGGCGACGTCGATGCGCAGACCGACCTGGCCGAGCGCTTCTCGGGCCGGCTGGTCTTCGGCACCGCCGGTCTGCGCGGAGCACTCGGGTCCGGGCCGAACCGGATGAACCGGGTGGTGGTGACGCAGGCAGCGGCAGGTCTCGTTGCCCATCTGCAGCAGCAGGTCAACGCAACGCCTCGGGTGGTCGTCGGCTTCGACGCCCGGCACGGCTCGGCGCGCTTCGCTGCGGACACCGCCGAGATCATCCACGGCGCCGGCGGCGAGGCGCTGCTGCTGCCCGGTCCGCTGCCGACCCCGGTGCTCGCGTACGCGGTGCGCGCGCTCAGCTGCGACGCCGGAGTGATGGTGACCGCCTCGCACAACCCGCCGGCCGACAACGGCTACAAGGTCTACCTCGGCGACGGCAGCCTGATCGTGCCGACGGCCGACGAGCAGATTGCCGCCGCGATCGACCGGGCCGCGGCGGGGTCGATCGCGACGATGCCGCGCTCGCAGGACTACGTACGGCTGGGCGACGAAGTGCGCGCCGGATATGTCGACGCGGTGCTCGACCTGGTCGCCGCCGGTCCCCGCAACCTGCGTCTGGTGCACACCTCGCTGCACGGCGTCGGCGCCGTCGTCGTCGACGAGGTGCTCGAGCGTGCGGGCTTCACCGACCGCCACGCCGTGCCGGAGCAGTCCGAGCCGGACCCCGACTTCCCCACCGTGGCGTTCCCCAACCCCGAGGAGCCGGGCGCGATGGACCTGGCGCTCGCGCTCGCCACCAAGGTGGACGCCGACCTGGTGGTCGCCAACGACCCGGACGCCGACCGGTGCGCGGTCGCGGTGCCGGACCGGCTGGTCCCCGGGCAGTGGCGGCTGCTGCACGGCGACGAGATCGGCGTGCTGCTCGCCGACGCCGTGCTGGCGTCCGGTCGCCCGGGTGCGTACGCCGCGACGATCGTGTCCAGCTCGCTGCTGGGCAGGCTGGTGGCCGAGCACGCCGGGACCGGTGCAGACGTCCGGCATGCGGAGACGCTCACCGGCTTCAAGTGGTTGACCAAGGTCGACGGGCTCGCCTACGCGTACGAGGAGGCGCTCGGCTACTGCGTCGCCCCCGGTCTGGTGCTCGACAAGGACGGCATCAGCGCGGCGCTGCTGATCTGCGACCTGGCCGCCCGGCTGCGCGCGGACGGTCACACCCTGACGGACCGGCTGGACGACCTCGCCTCCCGGCACGGGCTGCACACGACCGACCAGCTATCCGTACGGGTCAGCGACCTGTCCCTCATCACCGACGCGATGGCGCGGCTGCGCGCCGAGCCGCCGCGGGTGCTGGGCGGATTGGCCGTGGAGCAGGTCGACGACCTGGCCGAGGGGTCGGTCAAGACCACCGGGCTGGCGCCGACCGACGGGATCCGGCTCACGCTGGCCGAGCATGGCCGGGTGGTGGTGCGACCGTCCGGCACCGAGCCCAAGCTCAAGGCCTACATCGAGGTTGTCGTGCCGGTCGAGCCGGACACCGACCGCACCGGCGACGTCACCGAGACGGTGCAGGCGGCCCGGATCGCCGCCGCCGGCCGACTCGACGCGATCAAGGCCGACCTCGCCGCCCACCTCCGCTTCTGAGCCCGTTCCGGCGGCAACAGTGGGCGAGAATGCGTCACCCATGCCGCGGGTGGTGACCACTTTGTGCCCACCGACTTCGCGCCAGGCGCCTCGGCGGACTTTCCCCCCCGCGGGCTCCTAGACTGCGGACGTGACGACGCTGTTGCCGGAGGCCACCGGATCGGAGTCCGCGCTGCGCCGGTTCCTGTCCGGGCTGCCCGGCGTCGACCAGGTCGGCGCCGAGGGCCGCGCCGCCACCCTCGCGACCCGCTCGATCAAGACCACCGCCAAGGCGTACGCCCTCGACCTGGCCATCTCGATGGTCGACCTCACCACGCTCGAGGGTGCCGACACCCCCGGCAAGGTCCGTGCGCTCGCCGCCAAGGCATTGCGACCCGACCCGACCGACCCCAGCTGCCCGGCCACGGCGGCGGTCTGC
>JBBSMN010000253.1:0-3347 GCA_038233135.1 Propionibacteriales bacterium | reverse complement strand
AGCACCAAGAACACGACCAGCAGGATGGTCGGGATCACCACGTTCCGGTCGCGCACGGAGGTGTTCAGGGTGTCCAGCTGCAGTGCTGTCGTGCCACCGACGAGGACGTCGGTGCCGACAACGTCCACGTCGCTGCGCAGCTGTTCGACGGTGGCCTCGGCCGCTGCGGTGTCAGGCTGGTCGGTGAGTGTCACCTGCAGCAGGACCTGGCCGTCGACGACGATGGCGTCGTCGGGTGCGGACGTGCTGCCGGCGCCCGGCTGCTCGCCCTGGCCATCCGGCCCGGTGGCGCCCTGCGGCACGATCGGCTGGTCGGCAACCCCGTCAGTCGCCAGGATGATGCGGCTGGCTTGTGGTGCGTCTTGCTGGTCCACCAGCACGTACGTCGGGTCGCCGCTGCCAGCCGAGAAGTGCGCGTTCAACACGTCCTGCCCGGTGACCGACTCGACCTCGGTGAGGAAGACGTCGGTCTGCGGCACGCCCTCGTCCTCGAACTGCGGTGCAAACGCCGCGAGCGCCAGCAGCACCAACGACACCGCAACCCAGACCCGGCGTGGCCGCTCCCCCACCATCCGGGCCACGCGGCCCCAGATGCCCTGAGACTGCGGATGCTCCGACCCGCACGACGGGCGGCGCGGCCCGAAGACCGCCCGACCGAGCAGCAACAACGTGGCCGGCAGGAAGGTCAGTGCCACGACCATCGACATCGCGACTCCGATGGCACCGACCGGGCCCAGCCCGCGCAGCGAGGTGAGGTCGGACAGCAGCAGGCAGAGCAGACCGAGTACCACGGTGAGTGCTGAGGCCACGATCGGTTCGACCGCACCCCGCCAGGCGACGCGCATGGCGTCCACCACCGACTCGTGCTCGCGCAGCTCCTCCCGGTAGCGAGACACCAGCAGCAAGGCGTAGTCGGTCGCCGCCCCTACGACCAAGATGAACAAGATGCCCTGGCTCTGCCCGTTCAGGTCGAGGCGATCGGTGCTGGCCAGGCCGTAGACGATCGCCGAGGCCGTTCCCAGCGCCAGGACCGCGCTGAGCAGGACGACCAAGGGCAGCAGTGGGCTGCGGTACACCGCGAGCAGGATGACCAGCACGACGATGAGCGCCACGACCAGCAGCAGACCGTCGATCGCGCCGAAGGCCTCGGTGAAGTCACCGAGGATGCCGCCCGGCCCGGTCACGTATGCCGTCATCCCGTCCTTCGCGGTGCCCCCGTCGACGGTCACGCGGATCTCGAGGATCGCCTCCTGCAGCTGGTCACTGTCGGTGGTCGCGATGGGCAGGACCAGCTGGATCGCCTGGCCGTCGTCGCTGACGAGCCGCTCTGGAGCCTGCTCCAGGGCTCGGATCGGAGGGAGGATCCGGTCCTGGTCGACGAGGTCGATGCCGGACAGGTCGGCGGCTTGGTCGGCGATCCGCTCGAGGTCGGCGTCGTCCAGGCCGGTGGGATCCTCCCAGACGACGATGGCGGGAACGGTCTCGTCACCGACGAACTCCGCCTGCGCCTCGATGACCTCCGTGGACTCGGCCGCCGACGGCAGGAAGGCGGCGTTGTCGTTCTCCTGGACCTCTGCGAGCCGGCCAGCGAACGAGCCCAGCGGGCCACCGATCGCGAGCCAGGCGATCACCACGATCAGGGGTAGCACCCAGCGCCTGCGCGCCTGCATCCGCACCGCCCTCGCCTCCGGGTCACTTCCCGTCGATCTGGTCCGCCCGGGGTAGTCTCCCGGTCGTGGGTCGGCGTCGCAGCCGGGCCCCGCGTTAGGCTCGTCACGTGCGGGTGCAACGAGTGGGCAATATGGGCTACCAGGCCGCATGGGACCGCCAGCGGCAAGTGCACGCCCAGGTCGCTGCCGGCGAGGCCGAAGACACGGTCCTTCTGCTGGAGCACCCGCCGGTGTTCACCGCAGGCAAACGCACCCAGGTGCACGAGCGGCCCACCGACGGCACCCCGGTCGTGGACGTCGACCGGGGCGGCAAGATCACCTTTCACGGGCCTGGTCAGCTCGTCGGCTACCCGATCATGCGGCTGCCTCAACACGTCTACGTCGTCGACTACGTGCGCCGCATCGAGGAGGCCCTGATCGCCGCCTGTGCCGAAGCGGGCCTGACCTCGGGACGGGTCCGGGGCCGGTCCGGGGTCTGGCTGGCGGCCGACGGAGGTCGGTCCGAACGCAAGGTCGCAGCGATCGGAGTGCGGGTCGCCCGGGGTGTCACGATGCACGGCTTCAGCCTCAACGCCGACATCGACCTCGGCTGGTACGACACGATCGTGCCGTGCGGCATCGCCGACGCCGGCGTCACCTCGCTGAGCGCCGAGCTCGGTCGCCGCGTCGGCGTCGAAAAGGCCGCCGACCTGGTCGAGCCGCACCTGCGCCGCCTGCTCGCCTGGGAGCCGTACGACCGGGCCCCGGACGTCCCCGTCGCCGAGCCGGCTGGCATCCCGGTGCTGGCACCGGTCTCCCACACAGCCCCGCGTACCCTGACTGCGTGACGAAAGTACCCTCGGAATCAGCACCGAACGGTCGACGGCTGCTCCGGCTGGAGGTCCGCAACGCTGAGACCCCGATCGAGCGCAAGCCTGCCTGGATCAAGACCCGCGCCAAGATGGGCCCGCAGTACACCGAGCTGCGGCAGCTGGTTCAGGACGAGGGCCTGCACACCGTCTGCCAGTCGGCCGGCTGCCCCAACATCTTCGAGTGCTGGGAGGACCGGGAGGCCACCTTCCTCATCGGCGGCGACCAGTGCACGCGTAGGTGCGACTTCTGCCAGATTGACACCGGCAAACCTGACGACCTGGACCGCGATGAGCCGCGCCGGGTCGCCGAGAGCGTACGCACCATGCAGTTGCGCTATGCCACGGTGACCGGAGTGGCCCGCGATGACCTGGCCGACGGTGGCGCCTGGTTGTACGCCGAGACCGTCCGTCAGATGCACCAGCTGAACCCCGGGGTGGGCGTCGAGCTCCTCGCCCCGGACTTCAACGCCGTGCCCGAGTTGCTCGCCGAGGTCTTCGGCTCCAGGCCCGAGGTTTTCGCCCACAACATCGAGACCGTCCCGCGGATCTTCCGTCGCATCCGACCCGGTTTCCGCTACGAGCGCTCGCTCGACGTCATCACCGCCGCGCGCGACGACGGGCTGGTCACCAAGTCCAACCTGATCCTGGGCATGGGCGAGGAACGGCGCGAGGTCGTCGAGGCAATGCGCGACCTGCACGACGCGGGGACCAACCTGCTCACGATCACGCAGTACCTGCGGCCCAGCCCCCGCCACCACCCGGTCGAGCGCTGGGTGCGCCCCGAGGAGTTCGTCGAGCTGCGCGACGAGGCGCTGGCGATGGGCTT
>JBBSMN010000252.1:0-3351 GCA_038233135.1 Propionibacteriales bacterium | reverse complement strand
GCCGGACAGCCCCGTCCCCGCACCGCGGGCGACGAACGGCACGCCTTGCGCGGCACAGGCCGCGACGACGGCGGCAACCTCTGCGGTCGACTCCGGCAAGGCGACCAGGCTGGGCACCACCCGATAGCCGGTGATGGCGTCGCACTCGTAGGTCCGCAGGCGGGTGCGGTCGGTGATGATGCACTCGGGAGACAGCTGGTCGCGCAGCTGGTCGCGCAAGCCGCGGGTGACGGAACTCAGCTCGTGGTCGGTTGCCGTCTCCACCAGCGACATAAGAGACTCCTTCCACCATACGAAATGTCTCTACCGTCTACCGGAACACTGCCGTGGCCGACGTGCCGTGTCAAGAGTCGGTCACAACAAAGGGGTAACACAACAGACAGCCTCGGCGCCACGTCGCCTCCGTGCCCCTCAGGCTTCGCCATGCAGATCGCTCGCCAGGCCCTTGGCGATCCGCTGCAGGATGGGCGCGATCTCAGCGATCCGGCCGACGGTGATTCGGCCGGACGGTCCCGACACCGACAGTGCCGCCTGCGTTGGGGCGCCCGTCACCGGCACGGCGATACAGCGGACGCCGACCTCCTGTTCGGCGTAGTCCACCGCCCAGCCCTGGTCACGGACCTCGTTGAGCTCCGCCAGGAGCGCCGCGGGATCGGTCACCGTCCGCGGTGTCTGAGACGCCATGCCGGTGCGACGCAGCAGCTCGATGACCTGGCGGTCATCGAGCTGCGACAGCAGTGCCTTGCCGACGCCGGTGCAGTGCGCCGGGACCCGCCTGCCTACCTCGGTGAACATGCGCATGGAGTGCGCCGACGGGACCTGTGCGACGTAGACGACTGCGTCAGCCTCGAGCAGCGCCATGTTTGCGGTCTCTCCGATCTCGGCGACCATCTCAGCCAGGCGCGGTTTGGCCCACGAGCCGAGCTCGCGACCGGCGGTCTCCCCGAGCCGGATGAGGCGGGGGCCGAGGGTGTAGCGCCGGGTCGGGTCCTGCCGGACGCAACCGTTGTGGACCAGCGACTTCAGCAGCCGGTGAATGGTGGGCAGGGGGAGCCCGCTTGCGGCCTCGAGCTCCGCCAGCCGCAGTGCCCCACCCGCGTCGGCGAGATGTTCGAGCAGCTGCAGCGCACGGTCGATCGACTGCACCCCGCTGGCACGCTGTGTCGTCTGCACGCGGCTGGCCTCCCGTCGCGACACTCCTTTCGCGATATGGAAGATACACGATGCGGGCCGGCCGGGCCGTTGACCGATGGGCAGATCGCGAGTAACTTCCACACAGCAGATGTTTGATTCCGTATGGCGGAGGTTTGACGTGCAGCACAACCGTCCGTATCTCATCAACTGCTCGATCCTGTTCACCGAGCTGCCGTTGCTCGAGCGACCGGCGGCGGCCGCCGCTGCCGGCTTCGACGCGGTGGAGTTCTGGTGGCCGTTCTCCTCAGGAGCGCCGGGCGACACCGAGGTGGACCGCTTCGTGGCGGCGGTCAAGGACGCCGGGGTCCAGCTGGTCGGGTTGAACTTCGCGGCCGGGGACATGCCTGGCGGTGACCGCGGGCTGATGTCGTGGCCGGGTCGCTCCGACGAGTTCCACGACAGTGTCGCGGTCGCCGTCGCTATCGCCGACCAGCTCGAGACCGGTGCCTTCAACGCCCTGTACGGCAACCGTCTGGACGAGACCACCCCCGAGGAACAGGACGACCTCGCCGCTGCCAACCTGGCCCGCGCGGCCGCGGCGGCGGACCGAATCGGCGCGGTCGTCCTGGTGGAGCCGGTCAGCGGATCGCCGCGCTACCCCCTGCTCACCGCGGCCGATGTCATGACGGTGATCCAGCGCGTGCAGCAACATGCCGGGGTGGACAACCTGCGGCTGCTGGCAGACCTGTACCACCTGACGGTCAACGGCGACGACCTTGCCGCCCTGGTGGCCCAGCACGCGGGGCACATCGGCCACGTACAGATCGCCGACGCGCCCGGCCGACACGAGCCCGGCACCGGCGAGCTCGACCTGGACCACCATCTGCGCGCGCTGGAGAACGCGGGCTACTCGGGCTGGGTGGGCTTGGAGTACTCCCCCAGCACCAGCACCGAGGAGAGCCTCGGCTGGCTGCCGCGCGAGCGGCGGGCCGGCACCGCCTGACCTGACCGACCACCGGATCGACGCTCCAAGAGGGACAGATAATGACGACCATCGCATTCATCGGGCTCGGCATCATGGGCGAGCCGATGGCCTTCCACCTCGTCGACGCCGGCCACGACGTGATCGGTGTGAACCGCGGCCGCGACGCGGTCGACCGGCTGGTTGAGCACGGCGGTCGCGGCGCGGACACCGTGGCCGAGGCGGTGACCGAGGCCGAGGTCATCATCACCATGGTCCCCGACAGCCCCGACGTCGAGGGCATCGCGTACGGCGACGACGGCATCCTTCACAACGCCAAGTCGGGCACCCTGCACATCGACTGCTCGACGATCCGGCCCGACGTCGCCCGACAGTTGGCCGCGGCAGGCGCCGAGCACGACCTGAGGGTGGTCGACGCGCCGGTGAGCGGCGGTCAGGCCGGAGCGGTCGAGGCCAAGCTGTCGATCATGGTAGGCGGCGCCGACGCCGACGTGGAGTCCGCGCGCCCGCTGCTGGACGCGATGGGCTCGACGGTGGTCCATGTCGGGCCGGCCGGTGCCGGGCAGACGGTCAAGGCGGCCAACCAGCTCATTGTCGCCGGCCACCTCGAGCTGCTGGCCGAGGCCATCGTGTTCCTGGAGGCGCACGGCGTGGACACCGAGGCCGCCATCGAGGTCCTCGGCGGCGGGCTGGCCGGCAGCACGGTGCTGGACCGCAAGGCGGCCGGGATGCTCGCCCGCACGTTTGACCCCGGCTTCCGGGTCGACCTGCACCACAAGGACATGGGCATCGTCACCTCGGCGGCGCGAGAGGCCGGCGTCGCGATCCCGCTCGGTGCGCACGTGGCCGACCTGGTGAGCGCTCTGCGCGCCCAGGGCCACGGCGACCTCGACCACAGTGCCCTGCTGCTGCTGGTCGAACAGCTGGCCGGCCGGTCGTCACTGTCGAGCGACCCGGACCAGGGGGCTTGAGCCGTGGCGCGCATGCGAGCAGTCGACGCGGCCGTGCTGATCTTGGAGCGCGAGGGCATCCGCTGTGCCTTCGGGGTGCCCGGGGCAGCCATCAACCCGATGTACAACGCGATGCTCCGGCGGGAGACGATCACCCACTACCTCGGGCGCCACGTCGAGGGCGCGGTGCACATGGCCGAGGGCTACAGCCGGGCCACCCCGGGCAACATCGGGTTGTGCCTGGCCACAAGCGGCCCGGGGGGCACCGACACGATCACCGGCCTC
>JBBSMN010000251.1:0-3387 GCA_038233135.1 Propionibacteriales bacterium | reverse complement strand
GGGTGTGGTCCTTGCCTGAGAGGGTCGGCTTGAGAACCTCCATCTCAGTCCCACAGACCACACCCGTCACACACGCCACGCCGCTCACACCACCACGAAACCGCAGCTCACAGCCCTACCGCCGACCTTTCCGGAGCCCTGCGGTCGTGGTCGATGGTGACCACGACCTGGGGGCGGTTCCCGCCGCGGACGGGAAGGTCACCGGTGAGGAGTTGGCGGCGGGCCAGCTCGACCAGCCCGTCGGCCAGGCGCTGGTCGTAGCTACGCCGATCCGACACCCCCACCCCGCCGGCGTCGCCGCCGGCGTCGCCGCCGGGGTTGTGGTCGGGGTCGGGGTGGTGGGCGGGGGCGGGTTTGGTGAACGGGTCCAACGCGGCGGCCACGGTGGCCCAGGTGTCGGGTGCGAAGTCACCGCGCACGGTGATCCGTCCGCGCCAGTTAGGGCGGGCCGACAACCGATCGCGCCGGTCTTCGGCGCGGGCCTCGTCGCGGGCCAGACGTTCGGCGAGTTTCTGCTCGGCGATCTCGGGGGCCACGACCTCCAGCGGGTGGGCGGCGAGACCTGCCAGCACCCCGGCATGATGCACCTGGGCCTGGTCCAGCAGCCACGCCTCGGCCTCGACCCGTAGCCCGGCGCCGACGTCGTCGGGCAGCCCGGCGACCGCACCGCAGATCACCTGCGCCTGGTCGGGGTCGACCCTGCCCGCGGCCAACGCCGCCGCCGTGGCCGGCACCTGGTCGAGCCCGGCGGCCAGCCGGCACACCCGATGCGCCTGCTGCGGCTTGACACCTGTCAGACCCGACAGCCACCCGGTCGCACCGGCCGCACCGGCCCGGGCGGGCAGCCCGCGGCGCAGCCCCTCGGCCACCGCCGCCGTCTGCACCGCCACCGCCCGCCGGGCCACCTGCTCCGCCGCGGCCACAATATCGGCGATATCGGAATCGGTGGCCGACCACAACACCGGCACACCCATCTCTTCGACCATCTCAACAACCCGGTCACACACCCGCGCCACCGAATGCCGGCCACGATCTGTGTGAACGTCCATACCCCGTATTCTGGCGCACCCCACCGACAAAACACCCCCTGCAGACGGCTATACAGACCCATCCGACAAACAAATCCCACAAACTTTGCGTGACCGGCAGATCACCGCATGCTCTCGTGGTGGCCTGGTAATACTTCAACTGTCCCGGAGTGTGCAGCCGCCGATCGAGAAACGGCGGGGGCTTCCGCTCGTGAGTTCACTCGTCCATGCTGCCGTCGATGGACTCTCAGAGCAGATCAAGGTGGCCGTAGTGCCGACCTGTCTCCCCGATCATGTGCGCCAGTGCGTAGCGGAAAGAAGGTCATCTGCTCGGATCTGGGAGGAGCCCCATCAGCGAGCCTTGGCAAGCCGGAACGCGATGAAGCCTGGCTCCGTCGTCAATCGGGCGTGGAAGTCGGGATACCGATCGGCCATCTCCGGGACCGGCCGAGGTTCCACCAGCGCCTCGATCAGAAAGCCGGCGTCGACGAACTCGGCACACCAGCGCTGCAGCGGTTGACGCCACCACCGGACCACCCAGTCCTGCTGCCAGGTCTGATCGACGTGCTCTTCCACGAAGTAGCTGCCGCCGCACTGCAGCCAGTCGGCGGTGGGATGGGTGGTCGAGACGACCAGGTGCCCGTCCGGGCGCAGCACCCGGTGCAGCTCACGCAGGGCGAGCGCGCGGTCTTCGACATGGTGGATGACCAGGGCCAGCAGCACCAGGTCCTGCGAGGCGTCGGGCAGCCAGCTCAGCTCATGCTCGATGTCGGCATGGTGGAGACGCGCACGCTCACCCAGGCGGGCTCGCGCCAACGCCACCATCTGCGCGCTCTGGTCGAATCCGGTGACACGAGCGCCGCGACGGGTGAGCTCGGCGGCGTAGAGACCGGGACCGCAGCCTGCGTCGAGCACGTCCTTGCCCGGCACGTCACCGAGCAGCTCCAACACTGCCGGGCGGTCGTAGTAGGCGTTGTATGCGCTGTCGTCCGCGTGCCGGGCGAAGTCGGCCGCGAAGGCGTCGTACTGGGCTTCTTCCGGCGGTGGACACATCGGGCCCATCATGTCGGGGGCCATCATGTCGCGTGTCAGCCGAGTCCCACACCGACGGCGGCGCCGATCCCGAAGGTCAGCGCGGCGGCGGCGCCACCGAGCACGAGCTGGCGCACGCCCCCGTACCACCAGCTGCGCTGGGTCACCGTCGTCACGACGGCACCGCAGGCGAACAGTCCGACCAGCGACAGCAGCACAGCCGGCAGCAGTGAGGTGGCGCCGAGCAGGTAGGGCAGCACGGGCAGCACAGCGCCGACGGCGAAGGCGACGAACGACGACACCGCGGCCAGCACCGGCGACGCCAGGTCGTCGGCGTCGACGCCGAACTCCTCGCGCGCGTGCACGCGGACGGCGTTGTCCGGATCGGAGTGCACCTGCTCGGCCACCTCGCTCGCCAGCTGGCGGCTAATCCCCTTGGCGGCATACATCGCGGCCAGCTCGGCCATCTCCCCGGCCGGGTTGCGCTCGATCTCGGCGCGCTCGATCTCGATCTGAGCGCGGGCGAACTCCGACTGGCTGGCGACCGAGGTGTACTCCCCCGCCGCCATCGAGAACGCTCCGGCCGCCAGACCCGCCAGCCCCGCCAGCACCACCGGCTGAGCGTTGCCCTGCCCGGTGCCGCCGGCGACCCCGGCGATCAGGGCGAAGTTGGACACAAGCCCGTCCATGGCGCCGAACACCGCCGGTCTCAGCCAGCCGCCGGTGACGTCGGGGTGCTCGTGCTGGATCTGCTCGGCGTCCGGCAGCTGCTGGGGGTCGGGTGCCGTCATCGGTCGGCCTTTCGGTCTGCGGGGGTGGCGCCCTCAGCGGTCTCGTCGGCAGCAGGCTTGTCGACAGCGGTCTCGTGGGGCGGGGGCTCAGGGCCGGCGACGTCGGAGACGGGTGCGCGCCCGGACAACCAGACGGTGGTCTCCCGGTCGGGACGCAACCGGCCGACCACCACGATGTAGGCGGCGGCCAGGGCGAAGACGACGAGCGACGTCCACACGTTGAGCCGGAACGGGCCGACCATGGTGGCGTCGTCGATGCGCAACGCCTCGATCCACACGCGGCCGAGCGTGTAGAGCGCGACGTACAACGCGAACGCCCGCCCGTGCCCGAGCCGCAGCCAGCGGTCGACGGCGATGACCAGGACAGCCACCCCGATGTTCCACAGGCACTCGTACAGGAAGGTGGGGTGGAAGGTGATGAACTGCTCGAAGCCCGCCGGACGGTTGAGGACGTCGATCTCCAGCCCCCACGGCTGGTCTGTGGGGCGACCGAACAGCTCCTGGTTGAACCAGTTGCCCCAGCGCCCGATGGCCTG
>JBBSMN010000250.1:0-3390 GCA_038233135.1 Propionibacteriales bacterium | reverse complement strand
CGGGGTACGCGGCCAGCCCCTTCCACAGGCCGGACGGCGTGTCGGACCCTGCCGCGTACGCGGAGAAGATGGGTGCACCGCGCGCCACGTCACCGAAGATGACGTTCTGGTGGCCCATCAGACCGGTCCACTCGAACCCGTACAGCGGGACGAAGCGGCCATCGACCCGGAACAGGGCGGCGATCTTCTGGATGGACCACCACTGGTAGTCGGTGCTGTTCTCGGAGTGGTCGGTGACCGCCCAGAAGTCGTACTCGCAGACATCCCACGAGTAGCGGTAGAAGTCCTCCAACGAGGGCTCGTCACCGGCCGTGCAGCGGCTGATCAGCGAGTGCCGGTGCAGGTCCCCCCAGTAGAGGCTGTAGTCGCTGTCCCCGACCTTGGTCGTGTAGCGCGGGCTGGTCTCCCGGCTCTGCACCCAGGCCCGGGACTCGTGCCGCTCGTCGCTGTGCAGCACGGGCACGACCGGCAGGGTCACCGGGGCGGGCAGGTCGCCGGCCGGCCCCACCGGCCCGGCCGAGCCGATCGTGGCGGCGCGGACCGTGCCGGTGCGCTGCATCCCGTGCCAGATCACGGCGCCGTGGTGGTCGAGCAGCTCGGGGCACTCCCGCCCGCCGAAGCCCTCCGTCCAGGCCAGGCCACGCTTCAGTCGCCCGTCGCTCTGGAAGGCAACCAGTACGCCGTCGGCGAGCGGTGCGACCGCCGGCTCCTCCAGGGTGCCGTCGCTGCCGCGTACGGTGACCGGCGGCGCCCAGCCGTCGGGGCCCAGGGCCTGCGTGGCGACCTCCCAGTAGTAGGTCATGAGCGGCAGCCGGCGGTGCACCCGGTAGGCGATCGTGAGCCCGCCCGAACGGTCGGCGGCCAGGCGCGGCAGGCCGCCGGGCACCAGGTCGAGGTGCGGCGCGAGCTCGCCGGCGGGCTCGGCGAGGCCGTCGTCGTGGACGCGCACGACCCGCATCGACGCGCTGACCTCGGGACGGAGCTCGGGCGGCACGAACTCGCCCGCCTCTCGCATGCCTTCGATGTGCGCGGGGTCGGCCCCGAGGCTGTCCGCCGGGCGCATCCGGGTGGGCCCGGAGCCGCCGTGGCCCTGCACGGTGATGACGTCGAACGCGCACCACAGGGCGCCGTCGGGGGTCGCCGCCAGGCTGGGGTGCAGGGCGTAGTCGCTGCCGCTGGTCACCGGCCGGGCGGGCGACACGGTGCCGTCGGCAGCCCGGCGGGCGATGACGACCCGGTAGCTGCCGGCGCGGTACTCCGTCCAGGCGTACGCACTGCCGCCCCCGGGCATTGCGGTCACGGCCGGGTCCCACACGTTCGACCGCTCGTCCAGGCGTCCGGCGTACGGGTGCGCGTCGTCGGGCGGCGGTCCCACCTGCCGGGTCGGTCCCCAGCTGCCATCCCAGACTCGCGAGTAGACCGCGAACCGGCCCTGGTGGCGGCCCTGCCAGCAGATCTCGACGGTGCCGTCGTCGTGCGCCACCATTTCCTGGTTGAACGAGGGGTGCGCGGTGTCGCTCACCTGCTCCTCGGGCGTCCAGCTGCCGTCCTCGTACCGTCGGCACCGGACCGAGACCTCGCCGTCCTGCGACCGCCCGTACGCGACCCAGGGCCGGCCGGATGCGTCGACGACGGTGGTCGGCCGGAAGCAGTCGGCCGGTCCGGCGAGCACCGTCTCGGTGGCCTCGTCGCCCGACGCGTCGGACCACCGGGCATGCACCCGGTCACCGACCGCGGGCTCCCACTCCAGCCAGGCGTGCAGGACCTGGCCGTCGTCGTCGGTTGCCACCGACGGACGGGTGGCGGCGCCGGCGCCGGCGACCTCGTGGCTGTCGACCCGCCGGTGTCCGGGCAGGGGTCCCGCGGCCGCCAGCGCCGCGTCGGCGCGCAGGAGGAACTCCGGGATCCGGCCGTCGCCCTCGTCGACCCACATGAATCGCAGCGGGTCGGGATCGAGCAGCGCCTCGACGGCGGCCACGTCGCGACAGTTGTCGATGGCGTCGGCCAGTCGGGCGTTGAAGGCGAGCACCCTCTCGAGGTCGGCTCGCTGCTGATCGGTGTAGTCGCCGCTGTGGTGGTCGATGCCGCAGGCGTGCATCATGTCCGTCCTCCTTCACCGCGGCCGGCGACGACATGCCGGGTGGACGACAGCATGCCTCTCGATCCGCGCGGGAAGGACAGCGGGTTCAGGCGACGATTGTGCAACGACTGCCCCCAGACGGTTGACCGTCACGGGCGGAGGCTATTGGGTCAGGGCAGCCGACCAGGAGGGTGAAACATGCACGAATCCGAACGACGACGGATCGCCGCCACCTTGGCGGGAGCAGGACATCGGGGGCTGAGCAGACGCGAGGTGCTGCGTGGGCTGGCGCTCGGGTCCGGCGCGATCGCCGCGCCGAGCTGGCTGACGGCATGCTCGGCGGCCGACCCGGTCGGGGATTCCCAGACCGGGGAGGGTGGGACCTCCAGCAAGCCCAAGCGGGGCGGCTCGCTGCGGATGGGCGCCGCCGGCGGCGGCTCTGGCGACACGATCGATGCGCACAAGCCGGTGACGCGGCCGGACATCAACCGCATCCACCAGCTCTACGAGCCGCTGCTGATCCGCGACGCCAACTTCGAGCTGGCCCCGGTGGTGGCCGAGTCGGTCGAACCCAACAACGACCTGACCGTCTGGACCGCACGAATCCGGGACGGCGTCACCTTCCACGACGGCCGGCCCGTGCGTCCCGAGGACGTCATCGCGACGTTCCTGCGCATCACCGACCCCAAGGACCCCAAGGTCGGGGCCCAGCTGTTGTCGTTCCTCGACCGCAAGGGCATGAAGAAGGTGGACGACCGCACGGTGGAGTTCACCCTCACCCGACCGTCGGCGTTGTTCCTCGACGCGATCTCGGAGTACTTCCAGGGCATCGTGCCCGAGGACTACGACCCCAAGAAGCCAGTCGGCACCGGCGCCTTCAAGCTCGACTCCTTCGACCCAGGGCAGCGCAGCGTCTTCAGCCGCCACGACGGGTACTGGCGCGAGGGCGAGCCGTACCTCGACGAGCTGGTGATCATCGACTTCACCGACGACGCCGCGCGGGTCAACGCGCTGATCTCCGGGCAGGTGGAGGCGATCGAGTCCTTGCCGTACGGGCAGATCAAGGTGGTGGAGGGTGACTCCAACCTCAGCGTCCTCGAGTCGGAGTCCGGCAACTGGAACCCGTTCACGATGCGGGTGGACGCCGAGCCCTTCTCCGACAACCGCGTACGCCAGGCGATGCGGCTGCTGGTCGACCGCCAGCAGCTCATCGACCAGGTCCTCGTCGGCCACGGCAAGCTGGCCAACGACCTCTACAGCCCGGGCGACCCGTGCTACAACGACTCGCTGCCGCAGCGCGAGCAGGACCT
>JBBSMN010000249.1:0-3392 GCA_038233135.1 Propionibacteriales bacterium | reverse complement strand
GAGAGCTGAAGGTGCACCGTACGACGAGATGCGGGTGGGGAGGTGAGACATGAGCAGCGACTGGATCGGCAAGGACTTCTACAAGGTCCTCGGCGTCCCCAAGGACGCCTCGGCCGACGACATCAAGAAGGCCTATCGCAAGCTGGCGAGGGACAACCACCCCGACTCCAAGCACGGTGACAGCGCCGCCGAGGAGCGGTTCAAGTCCATCTCCGAGGCCAACTCGATCCTCTCCTCCCCCAAGCAGCGCAAGGAGTACGACGAGCAGCGCGCGCTGTTCGGCGCTGGCGCCGGGGGAGCCGGGGGCGTCCGCTACCCCGGCGGCGGTTTTCCCGGCGGTGCCGGCGGTGCCGGCGGTTTCGACATCTCCGACCTGCTCGGCGGCATCTTCACCGGCGCGCCGGGTGGCGGCACCCGCACCCGTACGTCCACGCCGCCTCGGCGCGGGGCCGACGTGGAGACCGAGGCCAGCATCAGCTTCGAGCAGGCCATGGAGGGGTTGACGCTGCCGCTGCGCACGACCAGCGACGCGGCGTGCCGGGACTGCCGCGGCACCGGCGCCCGCGCCGGCACCGTGCCACGGGTGTGCCCGGACTGCGAGGGCACCGGCATGCAGACCAGTGCAGCCGGCGGCCTGTTCGCGATGACCGAGCCGTGCACCGCGTGCCGCGGACGCGGCATGGTCGTCGACGACCCGTGCCCCACGTGCCACGGCTCGGGCCGCGCGACCTCGTCGACGACCATGCAGGCGCGCATCCCGGCCGGTGTCCGCGACGGCCAGCGCATCCGGCTCCGCGGCAAGGGGGCGTCGGGGGAGCGCGGCGGCCCGTCGGGCGACCTCTACGTCACCGTGCACGTCGCGCCGCACCGGCTGTTCGGCCGGCGGGGCGATCACCTGACGGTCACGGTGCCGATCAGCTTCGACGAGGCCGCTCTGGGCGCCACCATCTCGGTTCCGACCCTCAAGGGTTCCGCGGTGTCGCTCAAGATCCCTGCCGGCACCCCCACCGGGCGCACCTTCCGGGCGCGTGGCAAGGGTGTCCCGCGCCGCGACGGCACTCCCGGTGACCTGCTCGTCACCGTGGAGATCCAGGTGCCGGCCAGGCTCGACGGCGCCGGGTTGGAGGCCGTGCAGGCCTTCCGCGTGGCCCGGGGGGACGCCGACCCCCGTGCGGCGCTGTTCACCGCGGGTGGCCGGCCATGATCAACCCGCCGGGCACCCCGTCGCCGCTCGGCCCGCCCGGTCCTGGGCCGGCGCCCGACGTACCCGTCTTCGTCATCAGCGTCGCCGCCGAGCTGACCGGCCTGCACCCACAGACCCTGCGTGCCTATGACCGGCTCGGTCTGGTCACGCCGGGGCGCACCGGCGGCGGCGGTCGGCGCTACTCGCTGCGCGACATCGACGCGCTGCGGGTCGTCGCTCAGCTCACCGCCGACGGGCTCGGCCTCGAGGGCGTACGCCGTGTGCTCGAGCTGGAGCAGCAGGTGCAGGTCCTGCTGGAGCGCGTCGACTCACTGGAGGCCGAGCTTGCCGCCGCCCGCGCGGCGCTCGCCGTGACCCCGAACCTGCCGGTCCCCACCACAGCGCACACAAGCCAGGTCGTGGTTTGGCGGCGCGGCTGACCGCCGCAGCCGCGGACGCGTGCTGAGATCGAGGGTGTGCTGACCCGCGACGAACGCTGCGCTGCCGCTGGGCTGGTCGGCGCCGCGGTGCTGCTGGCCGGCTGCGGCCTTGCGCCCGGGTCGGACGGCGCCAGCGACGGGGCCGCTGACGAAGCGACCACGACCGCTCGCGAGCCGGCGACGGTGGCGCTCGCAAGCGGCACCCTCGACCCGGACGCGCTGAGCGACTTCAGCTGCGCCGCCGGCGACGACGGCCGCTGGGAGGCCACCGGCACCATCACCAACACCTCCGGCCGACTCGCGCGCTACGTCGTCATCGTGGTGGTGGCCGGCTCCGAAGGGGTGGCTGGCACCGGGCTGCGGCGGTGGGTCGCCACCCTGGACCCAGGCGACAGCACCACGGTCCACCTCCGCCGGTTGCCGGCCGCCGGTCGCACGGACGTGACGTGCCAGGCGCAGGTCCTCCGCCGCTCTTGACCGCCGCCGCAGCCCGGTACCGTCTCTGCGCCCCGCCGTTGCGGCGCTGTCCAGGGCGCCACGTAAACGTGGCGTTCGGCCGCATTCGGATGTCGGTAAGTTGAGGGGAATGGACTCAACTTCACCGACGTTGTGCAGGTCAGACGACAACTGACACCACGGAGGAGCACGCCCCGATGGACGCATCGACCCTGACCCGCCGCAGCCAGGAGGCGGTCTCGGCCGCCGTGCAGCGTGCTGCGACCGAGGGTCACCCGCACACCGACACCGCTCACCTGCTCGCCGCACTGCTGGCGCCGAGCGGCGGCACCCCGGTGGCGCTGCTGCGGGCAGCAGGCGCCGACTCGGTAGCCGCCGCCGAGCTCACCGACAAGCAGCTTGCCGGCCTTCCCCGTGCGAGCGGGTCCGCCCTGCAGGCACCGGGCCTGTCCCGGCCCCTGCTGGAGGTCTTCCAGCGCGCCACCGACCTGGCCGGTGAGCTAGGGGACGAGTACGTATCGACCGAGCACCTGCTGGTGGGCCTGGCCACGGTCGCGGGCCCGGCAAAGGAAACATTGCGGGCCGTCGGTGCCACGGCTGACAACCTGCAAGCCGCGTTCGCCACCGTCCGCGGGTCGGCCAAGGTCACCTCGCGCGACCCCGAGGGGACGTACCAGGCGTTGGAGAAGTACGGCATCGACCTGACCCAGCAGGCACGCGATGGCGCGCTCGACCCGGTCATCGGCCGCGACTCCGAGATCCGTCGCGTCGTGCAGGTGCTGTCGCGGCGCACGAAGAACAACCCGGTGCTCATCGGCGACCCCGGCGTCGGCAAGACCGCGGTCGTCGAGGGGCTGGCCCAGCGCATCGTCGCCGGCGACGTGCCCGAGTCGCTGCGCGAGCGCCGACTGGTCGCCCTCGACCTGAGCGCCATGGTGGCCGGTGCGAAGTACCGCGGCGAGTTCGAGGAGCGGCTCACCGCTGTGCTCACCGAGATCAAGGAGTCCGCCGGTCAGATCATCACGTTCATCGACGAGCTGCACACCGTCGTGGGCGCTGGGGCCAGCGGCGAGGGCGCGATGGACGCCGGCAACATGCTCAAGCCGATGCTGGCCCGCGGCGAGCTGCGCATGATCGGGGCAACCACGCTGGACGAGTTCCGCGAGCGGATCGAGAAGGACCCCGCCCTGGAGCGCCGCTTCCAGCAGGTCTTCGTCGGCGAGCCGAGCGTCGAGGACACCATCGCGATCCTGCGCGGGCTCAAGGAGCGGTACGAAGCACACCACAAGGTGTCGGTCGCCGACGCCGCGCTG
>JBBSMN010000248.1:0-3397 GCA_038233135.1 Propionibacteriales bacterium | reverse complement strand
CAGCAGGGCGTCGCGCACGTGCGCATAGGCGGCCGGGGTGGTCAGGTCGAGCACCTGCTGGTGCCGCCAGCTCGGCGGGTCGTCGTCGTGAGCGCCGAGCACCCAGTCCGGGTGTGCCCGGGCCAGGTCTGAGTCGCGGTTGACCATCTCGGGCTCGACCCACAGTCCGAACTCCATGCCGAGCCCGCGGACGTGGTCGACCAGCGGATGCAGGCCCTGCGGCCACACGTCGGTGTCCACCGTCCAGTCACCCAGGCCTCTGGTGCCGTCGCGGCGACCGGCGAACCACCCGTCGTCGAGCACGAACCGCTCGACGCCCACCCCGGCGGCCGCGTCGGCGAGCGCGGTGAGCCGGCCCAGGTCGTGGTCGAAATAGACAGCCTCCCAGGTGTTCAGCACCACCGGTCGAGCCCGGCGCGGGTGCTGCGGCCGCGATCGGAGGTGCCGATGTATCCGGTCGGTGATGCCGTCGAGCCCGGTGGCCGACCAGGCGGCGTACAACCACGGCGACGAGTACGTGCCCCCCGGCTGCAGCACCAGCTCGCCGGGGCTGAGCAGCTCGCCACCGCCGATCACCCCCTCGCCGGTCGGCAACCGCTCCGCCCAGGTGGTGTGGTCGCCGCTCCAGGCGGTGTGCACGGCCCAGACCTGGCCGAAGCCGAAGCCGAAGCCGGGGTTGCCCGCGGCCATGAGCAGCGGCGAGTCGTGCCCGGTGCGCCCATGGCGGGAGTCGCGCACCCAGCTGCCCTGCTGCAGCGGGAGTCGCTGTGGGGCACGCTCTCGGCACCAGCGCCCGGTGAGGTCGAGCAGCTCGACGGCGGCTCCGGGCAGCGGCAGGCAGGGCAGCAGAGCGTCCAGCGCGTACGGCGCGTCGCCACCGTTGTGCAGCCGGTGGCTGAGCCGCAGCACGCCCTCGCCGGTCAGCTCGACGGTCGTGGTCAACGCGAGGCCGAGGTGGTCGTCTCGCTGCGAGACGGTGCACACGGCGGGGTCGGTGGGGTCGCCGTCGACCACGTCGACGTCCTCGAGGCGCAGCAGCGGGAGAGCCGGGCGCCCGCCGTCGAGGCGGTGGCCGGACAATGCCGGCCGCCCGGTCCACCCACGGGAGGGCTCGGGGACCAGGCCGACCCGCACCGGGCGGTCGAGCGCGCTGTGCGGCGCGTGCGGTCTGGTCAGCCGCACCGCCGTCAGCAGGTCGGCACCGTCCAGGTCACCCAGGTCGGTGCCCCAGTGCAGGACCGTGATGGGCAGGACCGTGATGGGCAGGACCGTGAAGGGCTGGTCGGTTCCGCCCGCGAGCAGGATGGAGACCCCGTCACGACGCATATGGACAGGGGACGGGGCGGCGCTCATCCCTTGTTGGCCCCGATGGTGAGGCCGCCGACGAAGTGCTTCTGCAGCACGACGAAGACGATGATGGTGGGGATCGCGGTGATGATGGCGCCGGCGGCGACCAGGTTGTCGTTGGTGAAGAACGCACCGTTCAGGCTGTTCAGGGCGGTGGTGATCGGTTGGTCGTTGCCGTTACCGATCATCAGCACCAGCGCCCAGAAGAAGTCGTTGTAGATCCAGGTGAACTCCAGCGTCGCGAGCGCGGCGATCGGTGAGCGGCACAGCGGCAGGATGACCCGCCAGAACTGGCTCCACACGCTGGCGCCGTCGACCAGCGCCGCCTCCGTGAGCTCCACCGGCAGCGTCTTCATGTAGCTGCTCATGACGAACGTGCAGAACCCCATCTGGAAGGCGATGTGGATCATCACCACGCCGAACTGCGTGTTGGCCCACTCCCCGGACTCGGTCCACGGCGCCGGCAGCTCGAGGTACAGCCGGTACAACGGGGTGATGATGACCTGCTGCGGCAGCAGGTTGCCGGCGGTGAACAGCATCAGCAGCGCCAAGTTGAACCGGAAGCTGAAGCGCGCCAACCCGTAGGCGAGGAACGTGGAGAACAGCAGGATGACGATGATGGCCGGCACCAGGATGATCAGCGTGTTGATGAAGTACTGGGTGAACCCGGCCCGCTCCCACGCCGTGGTGTAGTTCTCGAACGTGAGCGCCCGCGCGATCGAGAAGTACCCGTTCTCCTGGGTGTCGGTGAACGGCCGGAACGAGGTGTACAGCGCCCAGAGGAACGGCGCGAGAAAGCCGACGCTGGCGCCGATGAGCGTGATGTAGGCGATCGCGCGGGGCAGCGGGTGCGGCTTCTTCGCGCCGGCCATGCGCACCTTGGTGACGGTCGGGTTGGCCAGGTCTGCGTCTGTGTCCGGAGCCGTCGTCGTCATCGCACGAGGTCCTCTCGGAAGGTCTTGAACAGGTACGGGAGGATCACGACCATCGAGATCACCAGCAGGATGACCGCCAGGGCGGAGCCGTAGCCGATCCGGCTGGCCTCCCCGATGACGTTCTGGGTCACGAGCACGGACAGCAGCTCGAGGCCGTTGCGGCCGCCGTTGATGACGAAGACGATGTCGAAGGCCCGCAGCGACTCGATGATGGTGACCACCAGCACCACGACGTTGACCGGCGCCAGCGCCGGGAAGACGACGTGCCGGAAGGTGCTCCACTCGCTGGCGCCGTCCAGGGCGGCGGCCTCGCGCAGCGCCGGGTCGACGCCCTTGAGGCCGGCCAGGAACAGGATCATCACGTAGCCGACGTGCCGCCAGCTCGCGGCGATCAGCACCGCGTACAGGTTGCCGGAGTCCGACAGCCAGTCCCGATTGAAGTCAGCGGCGAAGAAGCCGATGATCCCGTTGAGCAGGCCCTCCTGCTTGTAGATCAGCTCCCAGATGAAGCCGACCAGCGCCAGCGACAGCACCACCGGGAGGAAGATCGCGCTCTGGTAGAGGCGCGAGCCCTTCAGCTCCTTGTCGATGAGGTAGGCCAGCAGCAGACCCAGCGTGGTGGGCACCAGCAGGAAGAACGCCAGCCAGATGATGTTGTGCCGCACCGCCGGCCAGAACGGCGGGTAGATCGAGAAGATCTGCTTGTAGTTCTCCAGCCCCACCCACTCGACGTCCGTGACGCTGGACAGCGGCCCGAGGTTGCCGAACGACAAGATCGCGGAGCCGATCGTCGGCACCCAGATCAGCGCGATGTGCAGCAGCGTGGGGATGCCGATGAGCACGACCAGCACGATCTTGTCGGTCCTGGTCAGCCGCTGCAGCCGGCCACGTTTTCCGGGCTTGTCGGGCTTGCCGGGCTTGCCCGCCGACGCGCTCGCCCGATCGGTGGCTGTCTTGGTCGACATCGCTGCTCCCTCCTCAGGCGAAGATGGACTTCTTCTGCTCTTCGATGTCACCGAGCAGGCCGTCGATGCCGTCGGGGTTCTCGATGAACTTCTGCAGCGACGGGATCATCACCGTGGAGGCGAAGTCGGGACGGGTGTCCCGGTCGAGGT
>JBBSMN010000247.1:0-3403 GCA_038233135.1 Propionibacteriales bacterium | reverse complement strand
GTCCGGATGGGAGGAGCAGCGTCGTCGGCGCACGGCTTGGTCTTGCCGTGCGCGGCGACGTCAACCTCCCGGCCGGGGCACCGCCCGACCGAGGGAGGCAAGCCCCCGATGTTCACCGGCATCGTCGAGGAACGCGGCGAGGTCGTCGCGCTGCGCGACCTCGGAGACTCCGTATGCCTCACCGTCCGTGCCCCCTTGGCCACCTCCGACGCCAGAGCAGGTGACTCCATCGCGGTCAACGGCTGCTGCCTGACCGTGGTGGCAACCGGGGACGACACCTTCAGCGCGGACGTCATGCGCGAGAGCCTCGAACGCACCTCGCTCGGTGCGCTGCAGACCGGCGCCCTCGTCAACCTCGAACGTGCGGTCCCGGCCGCCGCCCGGATGGGTGGCCACCTCGTGCAGGGCCACGTCGACGGCACGGCCACGTTGGTCGCGCGCTCCCCGTCGGCGCACTGGGAGGTGCTGCGCTTCGACCTGCCCACGGACCTCGGTCGGTACGTCGCCAACAAGGGATCGATCGCCGTGGACGGCGTCTCACTCACCGTGACCGACGTCAGCGGCGGAGGAGCCGTCGGGGCAGGCGGGGCCGAGTTCGCGGTGTCCCTCATCCCCACGACCCTGGCCGAGACCACGCTGGGCGAGCTGCCCGTCGGTGCCCCCGTCAACGTCGAGGTCGACGTCATCGCCAAGTACGTCGAGCGGCTGCTGCTCGCCCAGCAGTCTGCGCCGGGAGGTGCGCGGTGAACCCGGTGGAGTGGCTGTTCGACGCCGAGCTGCACATCGGCGGCTCGACCATCCTGTGGCGAGAGATCATCGGGAACCTGTTCGGTCTGGCCTCCGCGGTCGGGGGGATGCGCCGCCGGGTGTGGGCCTGGCCGGTGGGCATCGTGGGCAACGTGTTGCTGTTCACCGTCTTCCTCGGCGCCGTGTTCGACACCCCGCAGGCGCAGGATCTGTGGGGACAGGCGGGACGGCAGGTGTTCTTCGTCGTGCTGTCGGTGTGGGGCTGGCGTCGCTGGCGCCAGACCGCGCGCAGTGGCGCCCGTGCGGGCGGTGCCGGTGCGCGGGCGGTCCGGCCGCGGTGGGCGACCACCGGCGAACGCCTTCAGCTGGTGCTGCTCTACCTCGTCGGCACGGCGTTCTTCTGGTGGCTGTTCGGGATCATCGGCTCGTTCGGGCGGTTGACCGAGGCGTGGATCCTGACCGGGTCGATGCTGGCGACCTACGGGATGGCCCGCGGCTGGGTCGAGTTCTGGTTGATCTGGATCACCGTCGACCTGGTCGGGGTGCCCACCTTGCTCGTGGCGGGGCTCTACCCGTCGGCGGCGCTGTACGCGATCTACGGTGGCTTCGTCTGCTGGGGCTTCGTGGTGTGGCTGCGCGTCGCGCGCGACGAGGGGCCCCATGGGATGGCCGACCCCGCGAACGAGGCGGTCGGCGCATGAGTGCCGCCGTGCGGCTCGACCCTGTCGAGCGGGCCGTCGACGACATCCGTGCCGGTCGGGCCGTTGTGGTCGTGGATGACGAGAACCGCGAGAACGAGGGCGACCTGGTCTTCGCCGCGAGCAAGGCCACGCCGGCGTTGATGACGTTCATGATTCGCTGGACGAGCGGGGTGGTCTGCGTGCCGGTCGAGGGCGAGGTGCTGGACCGGCTGGCGATCCCGCTGATGACCCCGCAGAACCGCGAGAAGCTGCGCACCGCGTACACGGTCAGCGTGGACGCTCGCGACGGCGTCAGCACCGGCATCTCCGCGGCCGACCGGGCCCGCACCGTGCGGGTGCTGGTGGACTCGGCGACCGAGCCGTACGAGCTGGTGCAGCCCGGTCACGTGTTCCCGCTGCGCTACCGGCCCGGTGGGGTGCTGGTACGCCCTGGGCACACCGAGGCGGCCGTCGACCTGACCCGGCTGGCCGGGCTGACACCGGCCGGGGTGATCTCCGAGATCGTCAACGACGACGGCTCGATGAAGCGCGCACCCGACCTGCGCCAGTTCGCCGACGCGCACGGGCTGGCGATGATCTCGATCGACGACCTCATCGTGCACCGCCGTCAGCGCGAACGGCTGGTCGAGCGGGTCGCAGTCACCCAGCTGCCGACGGAGTTCGGCGAGTTCACCGCCTACGGCTACCGCAGCACCGTCGACGGGGTCGAGCACGTCGCGCTGGTGCACGGCGCGGACGGCGCCGGGGTGGGTGACGGCGAGGGGGTGCTCACCCGGCTGCACTCGGAGTGCCTCACCGGGGACGTGCTGGGTTCGCGGCGGTGTGACTGCGGGCCGCAGCTGCAGGCGTCGATGTCGGCGATCACCGCCGAGGGCCGGGGTGTCGTGGTCTACCTGCGGGGCCACGAGGGGCGCGGCATCGGCCTGCTGCACAAGCTGCGCGCCTACGCGCTGCAAGATGGCGGGCGCGACACCGTCGACGCCAACCTCGACCTCGGCCTCCCCGCGGACGCCCGCGACTACGGCACCGGGGCGCAGATCCTCAGCGACCTGGGGGTGCGCTCGGTGCGGTTGCTGACCAATAACCCGGCCAAGGCCGCCGACCTGACCCGCTACGGCATCGAGGTCCGCGACCGCGCAGTGCTGCAGGTCGCGCCGACCGAGGAGAACCTGCGCTACCTGCAGACCAAGGCGGCCCGGATGGGGCACGACCTCGATCACGTGCTCGGCGCCGGGCAGGGAGCAGATCGTGAGCGGTGAGGGTGCCCCCGGCGAGGGTCGGTTGGACGGCAGCGGTCTTCGAGTCGCAGTGGTCGCGGCGTCGTGGCACCGGCAGGTGATGGACGGCCTGGTCGCCGGCGCCCGACGGTGCCTGCACGAGATCGGCGTCGACCGACCGGACCTGGTCCGGGTGCCGGGGTCCTTCGAGCTGCCGGTGGCCTGCGCGGCCCTGGCGCCCACCCACGACGCGCTGGTTGCGCTGGGGGTCGTAATCCGCGGGGGCACCCCGCACTTCGACTACGTCTGCTCCGCGGCCACCACGGGCCTGGAGGCGGTCGCCCGCGAGCACGGTGTCCCGGTCGGATTCGGGCTGCTCACCTGCGACGACGAGTCTCAGGCGCTCGCCCGCGCTGGGCTTGCCGAGTCGACCGAGGACAAGGGCGCCGAGGCGGCGGATGCCGCCGTACGCACGGCGCTCGTCCTGCGCGCCGTGCACGGGCACCACTAGCCGCGCCGCTGTCCGTAGGCTGGTCCCGGCCCGCCGATGACCGACCCGACCGAGAGCGAGACATGAAGACGTTCGACGTGCTGTTCGCCGAGCTGGCCACCAAGGCCCAGAGCCGGCCGACGGGGTCCAGCACCGTCGCGGCGCTGGACGCGGGCGTGCACACGATCGGCAAGACGCTGGTGGAGGAGGCCGCCGAGTCGTGGATGGCCGCCGAGCACGAGGGTCCC
>JBBSMN010000246.1:0-3431 GCA_038233135.1 Propionibacteriales bacterium | reverse complement strand
GAGGGGTTCGCCCCCGCCCCCGGCACCGTCACGGTCTTCAGCCTGCCCACCGGCCCCGGCATCCGGGTGGACACCGGCATCGCCGCGGGCGAGGTCATCCCGCCCGACTACGACTCGATGGTCGCCAAGGTGATCGCCTGGGGCCGCACCCGCCCAGAAGCGCTCGCCCGGCTGCGCTGCGCCTTGCGCGACACCACCGTGCTCATCCAGGGAGGGACGACGATCAAGTCGTTCCTGCTTGACCTGCTGGAGCGCCCCGAGGTGGTCTCCGGCGAAGCCGACACCCAGTGGCTCGACCGGGTCAGCGCCGAGCTGGCCGAGGCGCCGGCACAGCACGCCGACGTTGCCCTGCTCAGTACTGCGATCGAGGTGTACGACGCCGAGGAGGCGCTCGAGCGCGCGTCCTTCTTCGCGTCCGCCAGAGGCGGCCGACCCCGCGCCAGCCACGTCGTGGGCCGCAGCGTCGAGCTCGGCTACCAGGGCCACACGTACGCCTTCGAGGTGTCTCAGGTCGGTCGCCGTCGCTATCGCCTGGAGGTGGCGGACAGCTCGGTGTCGGTGCAGCTGGACCGGCTCAGCGACCACCAGAGCCGCCCCGAGGTCGGTGGGCGGCGCCATCAGGTCAGCAGCGTCGCCGGCACCGGCAACTATCTCGTTGACGTCGACGGCTTCAGCCACCGGATCATGCGCGACGAGGCCGGGTTGGTGCGTGCCCCTGCGCCCGCGGTGGTGGTGACAGTCAACGTCGCGGCCGGCGACGAGGTCGAGGCCGGCGACACCGTCGTCGTCGTCGAGTCGATGAAGATGGAGACCGCCGTACACGCCCCGCAGGCCGGCACCGTGCGCGAGATACTCGCCGCGGTCAACTCGCAGGTCGACGCCGGCGCCCCGCTGCTGCGGCTGGACCAGGTGGACGACGAGGCGGACACCTCCGACGCCCCGTCAGTGGAGTTCGCGACCGGCGACGACGACGGTGACGCTCGGACCAAGGCGCACGCGCTGCTCGCGGACCTGCGGGCACTGATCGCCGGATACGACGTCAGCGCAAAGCGTGGCGAGGCGCTGACCGCCGACTATCTGGCCGCACGAGCGGAAGTCCCCACCGACGACCAGACCGAGCTGCGTCGCGGCGAGATCGCCTTGCTGACGATCTTTGCCGACCTGTGCGACCCTTTCCCGCAACCGGCCCAGCGGCGAGGAGGAGTCGGCCGAGGAGCAGGTGCACAGTCCGCGCGAGCACTTCCATACCTATCTGCACTCGCTCGACGTCGAGCGCGAACGCCTGCCGGAGTCGTTCCAGGCCCGGTTGCAGCGGGCATTGCGGCACCACAACGTCACCGAGCTCGACCGCACTGCTGCGCTTGAGGAAGCCGTCTATCGGGTCTTCCTGGCCCACCAGCGTGCTGGCGATCATCTCGCGGTGGTCGCCGGTCTGCTGGAGTGCTGGCTCGATCAGGGTGAGTCCGCGATCGCCGACGAGCGCCAGCAGGTCGGCGAGGTCATCGATCGGCTGGTCACCGCCACCCAGCTGCGCTTCCCGAGCGTCGGTGACCTCACCCGCAGCATCCGCTTCCAGCTTTTCGAGCAGCCGATCATCGAGCAGTCGCGGAAGCAGGCGTACGCCGGTATCGCCGAGCGGCTGGATCACCTCGACGCAGATCCCGACGCCGACGACCGGGCCGAGCACATCGACGCGATGGTCGACCTCACCGAGCCGGTGGTGCGACTGTTGGGCGCCCGGCTCGCCGAGGACTGCTCCGGCGCGGAGCCGCTGCTCGAGGTGCTCACCCGGCGCTATTACAGGGTGCGCACGCTGGAAGACGTTCGCTCGTACGTGCACGACGACCGGCAGTTCGTCACCGGCAGTTTCGACCTCAGCGGTCAGCAGCTGCACCTCATCGCCACCGTCACCGACCACGGCGAGCTGGCAGCCACCGTCGAAGCCGTATCGGCGTTGGCACGAGACGTGGACGACCCGGCCAACCTGGTTGTTGACCTGTATGTGGCGTGGGATACGGCGCCGGCCGACTCCGACGAGCTCGCAGAGTCGCTGCGCGGAGCCCTGGCCGACGCGCCGCTAGTCAACAGCGGGCGCCGGGTCACCGTGACGGTGTTCGACCAGGGCGGACAGCACAAGCGGTCGGTCACCTTCCGGCCGTCTGAGGACGGTCTGCGCGAGGACCGGGTCATCCGCGACATGCACCCGCTGACCGGTCAGCGGCTCGACCTGTGGCGGTTGAAGAACTTCGACGGCACCCGGCTGCCGTCGCCGGACAACACCTACCTGTTCCACTGCGTCGCCAAGGACAACCCCGACGATGAGCGGCTGGTGGCGTTGGCAGAGATTCGAGACGCTAACCCGCTGCGCGACGCCGACGGTCAGATCACCGCCTTCCCCGCGGTCGAGCGTGCGCTCGCGGCCTGCCTGGACGGCATTCGCCGCCATCAGTCACAGTCGGGCGCCAAACGTCTCGACGCAAACCGGATCTTCCTCTACGTCTGGCCGACGATCGAGGTCCCAGCCGACGAGCTCGGCGGCTTCGCGCGTGCGGCGGCACCGCTGACGGCAGGAGCAGGGCTCGAGGAGGTCATGCTGCTGGGTCGGCTGCGCAGCGAGCCCGGCCAGGAGCCACGCGACGTGTCGTTGCTGTTCTCCTACCGGGCCGGCACCGGCGTTGGCGTCTCCGTCACCGCCCCCCCCCACGGAGCCGCTGGCGCCGGTGGATGCTTACACCCAGAAGGTGCAGCGTTCGCGGGCACGCGGCACCGTCTATCCCTACGAGTTGGTCAGCCAGCTCACCGGTGACGCTGGCACCTTCACCGAGCACGATCTCGACCGCGACGGCACGCTCAGTCCGGTTGACCGCGAGCCGGGCGGCAACGACGCCGGGATCGTCGTCGGCGTGGTTTCGACACCCACCGACCGTTACCCCGAGGGCATGCAGCGGGTGGCCCTGTTCGGGGACCCGACCAGGGCGCTGGGATCGGTCGCCGAGCCGGAGTGCGCCCGGGTCATGGCTGCGCTTGACCTCGCCGAGCAGATGCAGGTGCCGGTGGAGTGGTTCGCGCTGTCGTCCGGCGCGAAGATCGCGATGGACAGCGGCACCGAGAACATGGACTGGGTGGCGCGCGTGCTCCGTCGGCTGATCACCTTTACCCAGGCGGGTGGCGAGGTGAACGTGGTGGTGGCCGGCATCAACGTCGGCGCCCAGCCGTACTGGAACGCCGAGGCGACGATGCTGCTGCACACCCGCGGCGTGCTCATCATGACCCCGGACAGCGCGATGGTGCTGACCGGCAAGCAGTCACTCGACTACTCCGGTGGGGTCTCCGCCGAGGACAACTACGGCATCGGCGGCTACGACCGGGTGATGGGCCCGAACGGTCAGGCGCAGTACTGGGCGCCCAACCTGACGGCCGCGTGCGCGGTG
>JBBSMN010000245.1:0-3434 GCA_038233135.1 Propionibacteriales bacterium | reverse complement strand
GGACGTCAAAGTCGTCATGGATTCAACGAACCAGCGGTCCACCGGCCGCATTCCCACCACCGCAGCCCCGGGCCGAGCGACGGACCGGGGCTGCTGTGGTGTCACCGAGCGACCCCGACGGGACTCGAACCCGCGGCCTCCGCCGTGACAGGGCGGCGCGCTAACCAACTGCGCTACGGGGCCTCGTGGCCGTGCCGATGATATCGCACCACAGCAGGCGTGCCCCCAACGGGATTCGAACCCGTGCTGCCGCCTTGAAAGGGCGGTGTCCTAGGCCTCTAGACGATGAGGGCAAGGCCACCGACTCGTGACCGTTGGAGACCACCACAGCATAAGGCGCCCGCGACGCCGCCGAAACGACGGCCCACACTGGGCCGGTGATCGAGATGTCGCCGGAGCGCTTCGAGCAGCTGGTCGCGGACGCGATCGACGACGTCCCCGACGAGCTGATGGCGCTCGCCTCCAATGTCGCGCTCGTGATCACCGGCGACCCGCCGGCCGACGACCCCGACCTGCTCGGCCTCTACGAAGGCATCCCGCTGACCGAGCGGGACACCGCGTACGGCGGTGTGCTGCCGGACCGGATCAGCATCTTTCGTCGACCCACGCTGGCGTACTGTGACAGCGAGGACGAGGTCCGCGAAGAGGTCGCCATCACCGTCGTGCACGAGATCGCGCACCACTTCGGCATCGACGATGACCGGTTGCACGAGCTCGGCTACGCCTGATCGGACGCCAAGGTCGATAGGCTCGCCCAGTGCACGTCCTCGTCCTCAACGGCCCCAACCTCAGCCGGCTCGGCAGCCGTGAGCCCGACGTCTACGGCGCCAGCACCTACGCCGAGTTGGTGGCCGAGTGTGAGCGGGTTGCCGGCGAGCTGGGCCTGCAGGTGGACGTACGCCAGACCGACGCCGAGCACGAGCTGATCGGCTGGCTGCACGAGGCGACCGACTCGGGCGCGGCTGTCGTGATCAACCCGGCCGGCTGGACGCACACCTCGGTCGCGGTCCGCGACGCCTGCGCCCTCGTCGGCGGACCGCTGGTCGAGGTGCACCTGTCCAACGTGCACGCCCGCGAGGACTTCCGCCGGCACTCGTACGTCTCGCCGGTCGCGATGGCGGTGATCGCCGGGCTTGGGGTCGAGGGCTACGCCGCCGCGTTGCGTTTCCTCGCGACCACCACCTGACAACTCGGCGACACCCTCAGGTGCGAGCGGGCTCCCGCTCGCCAGACCAACCCGCGTCCGAGCGGGACGACGTCACACCGGAGCTGGAGTGGGCGCTGATGGCGCCGAGCCCGTAGGCCGCCAGCACGATGATCACCACGCCGGTGCCGTCGTGGTAGCCCAGCGACGAGGCGATGGTGCTCCAAACGTTGCCGCCCAT
This sequence comes from Propionibacteriales bacterium, assembly GCA_038233135.1. Taxonomy (GTDB): domain Bacteria; phylum Actinomycetota; class Actinomycetes; order Propionibacteriales; family Nocardioidaceae; genus JACCVL01. The sequence continues at coordinate 2,049 of JBBSMN010000245.1, read as the reverse complement.
CATCATGCCGCCGCCGTCGCTCCCGGCCCAGGCAGGCCGGATCTCCGGACCGACGGTGAACCAGATGCCGCCGAGCAGCGCGAGCACAGCGCCCAGCCGGGCTCGGCTGCCGCCGCCGACCATGATTGAGCCGCCGAAGATGGCGACGAGCCCGGGGATCAGGTGCAGGGTCACTCGGGACTCGGTGATCACCCAGGCTCCGGTGCTCCCCATCGTGTAACCGAACAGCGGGCCGACGAAAGGCACTAGGGCTCCGAATGCGCCGACGAGCACCAGGGCGATCCCCAGCACGCGGATCTTGGCCGACATGGCCACCACCTCCTCGTGGACTTGTCGAGTATCACCCCGTTGGCCGACTGGGAGCAAGGTCACGGGCCGCTGATGGGCGCTCGCAGGGCCGTTGCCAAGGCGGCCACGGCATCGACGAACGGCTCGCAGCCGGGCTGGTCGACCACCGGGACACGACGCCGGTCGGCCGCACCGACGGCATCAGTCCACGGCACCACGCCCGCCAGTTCGTAACCGTGCCGGTCGCAGAACTCGGCGACGGCCTCGCGGTCGAGGGGGGACCGCAGCTTGTTGGCCACCACCACCACCCGGGGCACCGGCAGTTCGGCGACGAGGCCGGCCATCCGCCGCACCGTTTCCAAGGATCGGTAGTACGGCTCGGCCACCAGGCACACCGCGTCTACGTGCCGGACCGTTCCCCTGCTGAGATGCTCCGGCGAGGCCTCCATGTCGACGACGACGAACCGCCCGCCGTCACCGAGGTCGCCCAGCAGCGCCGAGACGACAGCGTGGGCGGCGCACAGGCAGCCCTCCTCGGCGTGCGCCGGTGCGCCCATGCCGAGCAGCCGCACCCCGTCTGGAGCGGAGACCGCGTGCCGGTGCAGCACGTCGTCGACCGGCAGCGTCAGTGCGGCCCCGCCGAGCCGGCGGGAGACCAGCGCCGGCGCCACGGGGTCGAGGGTGCCGGCGATCTGCGCGGCGAGACCCAGCGCCACCCCGAGGTTGGGGTTGGCGTCGGCGTCGACGGCGACCACCGACGCGCCTGAGCGGGCGGCCAGCCGGGCGAGCGTGGCGCTGATCGTGGTCTTGCCGGCACCGCCCTTTCCCGCGACGGCCAGTCTCACGGCAGCGGGTGGACGCTGGTGGCCAGCCGGGCGTGCCGCTGCTGGTAGGTGCTCAGCATGAGCTGGGCGCCCACCAGTGCACGCGCGGTGGCGTCGAGCCGGTCGCGGCCCAGTGCGGTGAGGGAGTACGTGCGCCGCGCCGGGCCGGTGGTCGAGGGTGCCCAGGTGGAGTGGACCAGGCCCTCCTCGTCCATCGCCCGCAGGCACCGGTAGAGCCCCCCGGGGTCTACCCGGTCCAGCCCCAGCGCCGACATCTGCTCCAGGAGCTCGTAGCCGTGCGAGGTGCCCTCGGCGAGCAACAGCAGCAGGCACGGGCGCAGGTAGTTGCGCGGCGGCCCGACCATGACGTCCGCGCTGGGCGTCCGGCTCACGGGTGACTCCCGGGCGCGCGCTCGGCGGCACAGACCAGCGCCTCCTCGACGGAGTTGTGGCACCAGCAGTCGGCGCTGCACTCGCCGTGGGCAGGGCGGGTCAGGTCGGAGAAACTCAGCGCGAACTCGGTCTTGCCCTCGGCCAGGCCGGACTCGGACAGCACGTATCCACCCCGATCGACGTCGAGGTAACCGTCGGCGACGAGCCGGTCGAGGGACCCGACGCCGACCTGCGCGTCCACCCCGAGGAACCGTTCGAGCAGCTCTGCATCGACAACGTCGCCGAGCCCCTCACCGCGCAGCCAGTACATGACCTGCAGGATCTCGCTGCGCCAGTAGAGCGTGCGCAGTGCTGCGGACTTCGGCGGGTGCAACTCGTCCATGCTCACCGCCGCGGGGAGGAGCTGTCGGTCTGGGATGGGCGTGCCTCTGCCAGCCCCGTCAGGTCAGCCAGCGCCGCGGCGATGCCGCCGAGGCGGTCGTTGACCTTGAGCACCGACGGACCGATCGCCTGGCACTGCGTCTCGATGGCACGCACGCCGAAG
>JBBSMN010000244.1:0-3548 GCA_038233135.1 Propionibacteriales bacterium | reverse complement strand
GTCCATCCGTACCGCCGGCGACGACATGGACGCGGCCATCGTGTCGTGGATGAAGAAGGAGTACTCCCTCATGCTCGGCGAGCACACCGCCGAGGAGGTCAAGATCGCGCTCGGCTCGGCGTTCCCGCTGGCCAACGAGCCGGAGGCCGATGTGCGCGGCCGCGACCTGGTGTCCGGCCTGCCACGCAGCGTCCCGGTGTCGACCGCCGAGGTGCGCCAGGCGTTGGAGGAGCCGCTGCAAGACATCGTCGATGCCGTACGGATGACGCTGGACCGGACGCCGCCCGAGCTCGCCGGCGACATCATGGACCGCGGCCTGGTGCTCACCGGCGGCGGCGCGTTGCTGCGCGGTGTCGACGAGCGGCTGCGGCACGAGACCGGCATGCCGGTGCACGTGGCGGAGGACCCGCTGCACTCGGTCGCGATCGGGGCCGGTCGCTGCGTCGAGGAGTTCGACGCACTGCAGCAGGTGCTCGTCTCCGAGTCCAGGGGCTAGTGCCGTGTCATTGTTGGGCGCTCGTGAGCGCGAGCCGGCCAAGCCCGCGGCCCGCCCGCTGGGACGGACCTCGCGCGCTGGTGGCGTCAAGCTTCGGCCGAAGTCACTCACCCGCGCCCGCCGGGTGCAGCCGCTCCGGCCAGACCGTGACCGCAGCCGGCACGCGCGTACGGCGCTGGTGGTGAGCGTGCTCGTCGCCGTGAGCCTGATGACCGTCGATGCCGCCGGTGGCCCCGACTCGCCGGTCGAACCGTTGCGCACCGGCGCAGCCGAGGTGTTCGGTCCGCTCGAGACAGGCATCGACGCGGCGGCCAGCCCGGCGGTCGGCCTGGTCTCGGCGCTGACCCGCACCCGCAGGCTGCAGTCCGAGAACCAGCGCTTGAGCGAGGACAACGCCGCGCTACGCGCCGAGCTCGCCACCGGGACGGCCGACCGCAACCGGCTGGCCGAGTACGACGGGCTGGCCGGTGTCACCGATGGCACCGGCTTCGAGCTGTTGCCCGCGCGCGTGATCGCCATCGGGCCGGCGCAGGCCTTCCGGCGCACGGTCACGATCAGCGCCGGCCGGGCCGAAGGCGTACGCCCCGATCTCACCGTCGTGAACGGCGGCGGGCTCGTGGGGCGGGTGCTCGGCGTCAGTCGGCACACCGCCACCGTGCTGCTGGCCATCGACGCCGGCTCGGTGATCGGCGGTCGGCTCGACACCTCGATGGAGCTCGGCTTCCTGCGCGGCAACGGCAGTCTCGGTGTCGACGGACGGCTCACCCTCAACCTCGTGGACCCAGATGCCGTGCCGGCCAAGGGCGACACCATCGTCACCTGGGGGTCTCGCGGCGGCTCACCGTACGTCGCCGGTGTGCCGGTCGGCTCGGTGCGTCAGGTGCAGGCCAGCGCCGGTGACCAGTCGGTCACGGCCACCGTGCGGCCGTTCGTGGACATGTCCGCGCTCGATCTGGTCGGCGTCGTCACTGGTGAGCGGTCCGGCGGGTCGTCGCCCCCGCGTCTGGGGAGTGCGTCATGAGCGTGCTGCGCACGTTCGTGACGGCAGCTCTGCTGCTCGTCGCGGTCACCGTGCAGGTCGGCCTCTTCGCGCACCTGTCGATCGCCGGTGTGGTGCCTGACCTGGCCCTGCTGCTCGTGGTCGCTGCGGCGATAGTCCGCGGTCCCGCCTACGGCACCGTGCTGGGGCTGTTCGCGGGACTTGCCGTGGACCTCGCACCACCCGCCGACGGTGTCATCGGGCGCTGGGCGTTGGCGTTGGCGCTGGCAGGGTGGTTGGCCGGGAAGGCTCGCGGCGACGCGCGGCAGTCGGCCTTCGCGACGCTGGTCACGGTCGCGGTCTCCTCGCTCGCGGCGACCTCCATCTACGCGCTGAGCGGGTTGCTCCTCGCCGAGCCCGGTGTCACGGTGGCGAGCGCGCTACAGGTGCTCCCGGTGGCCCTGCTGTACGACGTCGCGGTGACACCGCTGGTCGTGCCGGTGGTGATGGTGATCCTGCGCAAGCTCGACCCGACGCCCGTACGGTGGTGACCCGGTGACCGCGGGAGGATCGCGACAGGCTGGATCACGACAGGCTGGATCGCGCGCCTACGACCTGTCGCGCACCCGGCTGGTGGTCATCCAGGTCCTCGTGATCGCCCTGATGGCAACCCTGCTGGGCCGGTTGTGGTACCTCCAAGTGGTCACCGGGGACGCCTACCAGGCGCAGGCGGCCGACAACGCCGTCCGCGACGTCGTCGTGCCACCGCAGCGTGGCCTGATCGTCGACGCGATGGGGCGCCCGCTCGTCGCCAGCCGCCAGTCGTGGGTCGTCAGCGTCGATCGGACACTGCTGGGTCGCCTCCGCGAGCGCCAGCAGGACCGGTTGCTCCGCCGGGTGGCCACCATGGTCGACCGCCCCTACCGAGCGATCCGCGAACGCCTGCTGCTGTGCGGCGCCGAGGACGCGCCGCCGCCGCCACGCTGCTGGAACGGCTCGCCCTACCAGCCGGTGCCGGTGGCCACGGACGTCGACGAGCGGGTGGCAGTCGACATCCAGGAGCGGCGCGAGGACTTTCCCGCCGTGCTCGCCGAGCAGCAGCCGGTGCGCGACTATCCCTCGCCGTTCGGCATCAACGCCGCCCACCTGCTCGGCTACCTGTCCCCGGCCACCGCCGCGGAGTACGAGCAGGCCCGCACCGACGGTGATCGTACGATCACCGCGCAGTCGCAGGTCGGTCGGGCCGGCGTCGAGAAGCAGTACGACCGGTGGCTGCGCGGCGTGCCGGGCTCGGACGGGATGGCGGTCGACTCGCAGGGCCGCGTCCTCGGCGCCGACGACAGTCGCCGCCCCCGAGCCGGTGACACGTTGGTGACCAGCATCGACGCGCGGGTGCAGTCCGTCGTCGAGCGTGAGCTGAAGACGTCGATCATGGGTGCGCGGCGCACTGTCGACAAGGTCACCGGTCGCCTGTACGAGGCGCCCGCCGGCGCGGCCGTGGTGCTGGATCCCAACGACGGCCGCATCGTTGCCATGGCCAGCTACCCCACCTACGACCCGGAGGTGTGGGTGGGTGGGATCAACGACCAGGAGCTTGCCGGGCTCTACTCCAAGCAGGCCGCCGAGCCACTGCTGTCGCGACCCACCCAGGCCCAGCTGGCACCGGGCTCGACGTTCAAGCCGTTCATGGCGATGGGTGCCCTGTCGACCGACAGCTTCTCGCCCGCGACCCGCCTCAACTGCTCATCGTCGTTCACCGTCGGCAACCGGGCGTACAAGAACTTCGAGTCCGGGGCGTACGGCCTGATCGGGTTCGACCGTGCCATGCAGGTCTCCTGCAACACCTTCTTCTACCGGGTGGGGTACGACCTGTGGGTGCGGGCCGGTGGCGAGGACGCACCCGTTCGGACCCAGGACCCGCTGGTCGAGGCGGCGAAGTCGGCCGGTTTCGGCAGCCCGACCGGGGTCGATCTGCCCGGTGAGGCGAGCGGCCGGATCGCCGACCGCCGCTGGAAGATGCAGTACTGGCAGCAGAACAAGGACTACTACTGCAAGCTGGGCAAGGAGCCGGGG
>JBBSMN010000243.1:0-3595 GCA_038233135.1 Propionibacteriales bacterium | reverse complement strand
TGCACCGTCGGTGCGGACGAACAGCAGCTGCTCGGCCACCGCACCGAGCCTGTCGTCGTCGACGTGTTCGTCGACGAGATCATGGTCGACCTCGGGATGTGGAAGGCCTACGACGACGCCCAGCAGGAGCTGACCCGGCGCTACGCCGACTGCACCAGCGCGACAAAAGCAGAATCGTCAGAGATGACGACGTCCACTGTCGGGCAAGAGCAACGGCTCGACGAGCTAGCCGAACTCGAAGAACGCTTGGACAACCAGCGCCAGCGGGACTGGACCGAGTACGGGCAGGCGCTCAAGACCCAGATCGAGAGCGCTGTCAGCCGGCGGCAGCTGTTGCGCGTTCCGGTCGTCGTCCACGTCGACGTGAAGACTTTCCGTGTCGACGCCGAACGACGCGGGGCCCTGCAGGACCAGCTGTTGCAGGAAGCCATCATGAACACCCCCCTGCCCCGGCACCACCCAGCCGCTGCGCATCAGCTCACGCCGACCCACTTCCCACCTCACGCCCGCGCCGCCCCGGGCCAGCTCCGGCGGCGTCGCCAAGCCGGGTGAGACGTCCACCCACGAGCGGCAGAAGCCAACTTCGCGAAGTGGGGGACCCGGAGCATCCGCGCTGCTGCTGGAGCGTCCACCGAGCCGATATAGGGCGCGCGCGGACTGCACCGACCGGCCCGGCGTCGCATCCCAACGCCGTTCAGGGTGTCTGCTGCGCGCTGATGTCACACGACCGGGTTCACCGCACCTCTCAGGGGTGACGGCCGGGACTGCGGGTGCGTCGAGCGTCCGACGCTGCGGTTCGGCCGGCGTGTGGACGACGCGTTTATCCCCAGCTTGCGGTGTTGGTCGTCTCGGACCGGGTTCGGACCTACACCGTGTGGGTCGAGCCCGTCCGCGCCTTGCGACCCCGATGCTCGAGGAGACTGCTGTGACCGACAACGTGTTCTTGCCCTACGACCGGCAGCCGGCTGATCCGCTGCCCCCGTTCGAGGATGATCTCGCCGAGCTCGCCTGGCTGCAGTGCTCCGACCAGCTGTCGCGGGACTGCACCGGCTACATCTGCGGCGCGCTGCTGCAGTGGTCGATGGGGGGCGAGTCCTGGCCGGATCCTGCCGCGCCGCCGACCGGGCCGGACCGCGACCACCTCGCGGCGCTGGAGCGGATCGCCGCGCGGCTGTCCGGCCGCATCCAGACGATCCCAGGGGTGGCGGCCAAGTTCGAGCTGGCGCGGGTCGGGCGGGAGCTGTGCCTGGCGATCCGCTGCCAGCGAGACCCTGCCGGTCTGGCGGACTCGTTGTGGCGCGAGGCGGTCAACCGCCAGCCGTGGCTGGCCGGTCCACCGCTGCCGGTGGTGTACGACGACGGCAGTGTGCTGTGAGCGGCTGGGACCAGGGCATGGAGGACCTGGCGCCGGCAGCGGCCGCCCTGCTCGCCGAGGGCCCCGTCCGGACCGAACCGCTGAGCGACCTGCCCGCCACGCTCGCGGCGCGAGACGCTGTGCTGGTCGAACTGCGCGAGCTCGTCGGACCTGTCAGCCAGCCCCCACGGTTCGGCGTGGTCCGGGAACTCACCGTGTTCGACGTCGTGCAACGACCGGGGCAAGCCCTGCACCAGGCCTTGTCCGAGCTGCCCCGCGCCGTTCCGTTCGGTACCGCGCAACTGAGCGGCGAGGTGGACCTGACCGTGGCGGACTACGAGCAGCACTGGCACCGCGCGGCCCGCGCGATGATCGGCCTGGAAGGTTCCCTGGCCGGTCTGAGCCGACTGCCCGGCCAGCACGCATGGAACGTGCTGCGTGAACTGGCGGACGTCGCCGCCGCGATGCCGTATCTGGACCACGACCTAGCCGAGGCGGTCCTGCCCGGACTGAAGAACGGTGAGGACCTCGCCGTTGCCTACAGCCAACTGACCGCTGGCCACGACGCGGTGCGGCTCACGGCCGGGGAGATCCGGGCGCGTATCCCGGCCCCGGAGCACCCCGCCAGTACGGCTACTGTCACCGGCCGGCTCACCGGCGGCGGCCTGGCCAAGGCCGTGGACGGGTGCACGTGGGCTGTCGCTGGTCGCGCCGCCCGGCTATCAGTCCCCGACCTGCGGGCCGTCGCCCGCCTGCTCGAGTCCGGCTCACGCGACGCCACCCGCGTCCTGCAGCGCAGCTCGGCCGCCGTCCGCGGCGCCGACGACGTCGTTTTCGGGTTGATAGCGCTGCCGCCGCTGGCCGCGGCGCTGCGGGACAGCCCGATCCGCTCGACGAGCGCTGCGCACCTGGACGTGATCGAGGGGGCGAACGAGATCGCCCAACGGATGGCGACGCTGCGCGAGCTGGCGGCGCGGCTACCCGACGGCGCATCGCGGCAGGACCTACGGCGACTCGCCGCTCCCGCACTCGAGTTCGCTGCGAGCGCACCGGCACTGGCCCAGAACTTGCAGCTCGCCGTTCGGGAGTCCCTGCGAACCGGGTCGCTCCTGGTGCCCGGCAGCCCATCGGCACTGAACCCGACGTCATTGTCATGGGTGATGCCGCACATGAACCCGTGGCGCGAGGGGCCACCGGCGGTGCAGCGGGCCGCCGACGAAATGGCCAGGACCGCCTCACGCCTGGGTCCTGCGGTCCAGTTCGCCATGGACGATGTACGACGGCACCGCAACGTCGAGGTCGACCCCACCATGCGGGCGTTGACGGCTGCCCGTAGTCACGCCGGCGCGGCCCGCGACCAGTTGCGCGCCGTGCTCGGGCAGCGCATCACCGACCAGCCGAGGCCGCTGCCAGTTCCGCTGCCGTCGCATCCCCAACTGGCACCAGGCCTGGGGAGTCCCGCTCCGCGGCGGTGAGTCTGAGGAGGGCTTGTGCGGGCCGGGCGGTGCCCGCGGTCACATCCGCCGCCCTGGGGGGTGGCCGAGCCGTGGGCCTCGGGCCGTCGGGTGTGCCGGGGGAGGTGCGGGGTGCTGGAGCGCCTGGGTGAGCGGTTGGGGGTAGGCGGCGCGGGCTCGCTGGGCTGGGCTCTGATCGGTTCCGTGGACCCGGTCGTGCGTCTCCTGGGCGATCTGGTCGATGGTGCTGTCACGCGGCCAGTCGGTATAGCGCGCCCGCATGTTCAGCACCTGGTCGGGGCTGAGCGCGTAGTACAGGAACTGGTCGTCGGGAAGCCGGTCGAGTCGTTGGGCGGCGAAGGCCACGTCCAGCACGCGCAGGCCAGGGTCGCGTTCGAAGGCCAACTGCAGCAGGCGGGATCGCGAGTAGCGGTCCAGCGCGGCGGCGACGTCGATGAAGTCGCGGGCCAGTGCTCGCCCGAGCAGCGCGGTGGCTTTGGCGGCGACCGCGTCGTCGAGGTGCAGCACCGGGCCGATGTCGAGGGTGACCGCCTCGCGCGCCCGCCAGTCACGGCCCAGATCGACTTGGGTGACCAAGTCGTCGCGCGAGACCCGTAGCTGAGCGAAGTCCCCGATATGCCCGGTTGGGCCTCGGGTGACGTCGACGGTGAAGCCGTCGCCGACCAGGGCGCCGCGTACCGCTTCGAGGACCGCGGCCGCACCGCCGGCTTCTGGGGTGAACAGGTCCACGTCCTGGGTGGGCCTGGTCAGCAGCCCGTGGGCGATC
>JBBSMN010000242.1:0-3618 GCA_038233135.1 Propionibacteriales bacterium | reverse complement strand
GCCCGGGGCCGCGGTCCGGGCGGCGCGCGCCGCGCATGTCGCCGATACGCACGCCGCGGGGGCGGCCGCACGGGCCCCCCGCGCGCCGGCCTCGACCACCGTCAAGCCGCGTAAGCGCTCCGACAACGTGGACGCCGACACCGACGTCTGAGCCACACCGCTCAAGCACCGCAGCAGACCACTGAAACAGCGATCAGGAAGGCACACCGATGCCGAAGATGAAGCCGCACTCGGGCACCAAGAAGCGGGTGAAGGTCACCGGCAGCGGCAAGCTGCGCCGGCAGAAGGCCAACCGCCGGCACCTGCTCGAGCACAAGCCGACCAAGCGCACCCGTCGCCTCGACGGCACCACCGATGTCGCCAAGGCGGACGTGAGCAGGGTCAAGAAGCTGCTCGGCAAGTGACCTCGCCGGTCCCGATCACCGTGTCGGGCGCCGGACCAGTGACCGCACCCCCCGCTCACCCCGGCAGGCGCCGAGGCGAGCATGTCTGAAGGAGTACCCACGTGGCACGCGTCAAGCGTTCTGTCAGCGCCGCAAAGAAGCGCCGCGAGACCCTCGAGCGGGCGGCGGGCTACCGCGGCCAGCGCTCCCGGCTGTACCGCAAGGCCAAGGAGCAGGTCACCCACTCACTGCAGTACAGTTACCGCGACCGTCGTGCGCGCAAGGGCGACTTCCGACGGCTGTGGATCCAGCGCATCAACGCCGCTGCCCGCAGCCACGACATCACCTACAACCGGTTCATCCAGGGCCTGCGCAGCGCGGGGGTGGAGGTCGACCGCAAGGTGCTGGCCGACCTCGCCGTCGCCGACCACACCGCGTTCGCGGCACTGGTCGAGGTCGCGCGGCAAGCCCTGCCCAGCGACGTCAACGCACCCAGGACGGGCGAAGCCGCCTGAGCGACAGCGGCGCACCTGCTGCAGCCGCCGCTCTGACCCCGCGATCGCGGCGGGTCAAGGCGGCGCGGGGGCTCGGCCAGCGTCGGGTCCGGCATCAGCAGCACCGGTTCCTGGCCGAGGGCCCGCAGGCGGTACGCGAGGCGCTGGCCCGCCCCGGCATCGCCGTCGAGGTGTTCGCGACCGCCCGTGCCACCGAGCGGCATCCCGAGCTGGTGGCCCACGCCGCCGCGACCGGGGTCGCCTGGACACCGGTCGGCGACGACGTCGTCGGTGCCGTCGCGGACTCGGTCACCCCGCAGGGGCTGGTCGCCGTCTGCCGCTTCGTCCACCAGCCGCTGGCTCAGGTGCTCCCGCCCGGGGCGCGGCTGGTGCTCGTGGGCGTCGAGGTCCGTGACCCGGGCAACGCCGGGACCCTGCTGCGCTGCGCCGACGCGGCCGGCGCGGACGCCACCGTGCTGGCGGGCGAGAGCGTCGACCCGTACAACCCCAAGGCGGTGCGCGCCAGCGCCGGCTCCCTGTTCCACCCGCCTCTCGCCGTCGAGTCCGACGTCGGTGCCGCCATCACCGCGCTGCGAGCCGCCGGGCTGCAGGTGCTGGCCGCCGACGGTGCCGCCGAGGTCCGCCTCGACGCCGCCGGGATCGGTGGGCTGCTGGCCCGCCCGACGGCCTGGCTGCTGGGCAACGAGGCGCACGGCCTGCCCGACGACGTTCTCGCGCTCGCGGACGAGGCGGTGGCGGTCCCGCTGTACGGCCGTGCGGAGAGCCTCAACCTGGCCGCTGCCGCCGCAGTCTGCCTATACGCCTCAGCCCGTGAGCAGCGACTAGCCGCGGGCGCCGTCGACAACTAGCCTGCCCACTACGCGTGGGGGTGACGGTGGGCGAGCTGGAGCTGGTTGACGGCGACGATCTGGCCGATGGGTTGGTGGTCGCTGGCGCCACTGGGTCTGTGGTGCTGCTGAACCGCGCCGCAGCTCGGATGCTCGGCACCGACACCGACGAGGCGGTCGGGCGACCGCTCGCCGACGTGATCACGCTGGATGACCTCGGCGGGTGCTCCTGGTACGACTCGTTGCGCCCCTACGACGGGCTCGAGACCCGCAGCCGGCTGGTCGAACGCGGGTGGTACCGACCCGATGGCCGCGAGGTGCTGGTCACCGGCGCCCTGGTCCGCGACCGTCCACTCGGCGCCGTGGTGCGGGTGACGGTCTCGCTGCGGGCCGTCCGTGAACGCGAGCAGATGGACCGCCGGCACTCCGATCTGGTGGCGACGGTCGCCCACGAGCTGCGCTCACCGCTGACCGGGGTCAAGGGGTTCACCGCCACCCTGCTCGCCAAGTGGGACCGCTTCTCCGAGCAGCAGCGTCGCCTCATCCTCGAGACGATCGACGCCGAGGCCGACCGGCTCGGTCGCCTGATCACCGATCTGCTCGACACCGCCCGCATCGACGCGGGCCGGCTGACACTTCGCGTCGGTCCGGTGGACCTGGCCGACCTGGTCAGTCGCGTCGTCACCAGCGTGTCAGCGAGCACATCCACGGCGGCATCTCGCGAGACGGTGCTCGACGTCCCCGCCGGCCTGCCGGAGATCTGGGGTGACGCGGACCGGCTGGGCCAGGTCGTCACCAACCTCGTGCACAACGCCCACCGGCACGGCCGCGGCACGGTGACGGTGTCGAGCCACACCGAGGCGGCGGCGGACGGGACCCCCGGGGTCGCGATGCTTGTGGACGACGAGGGCGACGGCGTCCCCGAGGACCTACGCGACCGCGTGTTCAACCGGTTCTGGCACACCGGTGCCCACGACGGCAGCGGTCTGGGGCTCTACATCGTGCGCGGTCTGGTCGAGGCGCACGACGGGGAGGTTTCTATCTTCTCCGGCCCGGCGGGCGGAGCCCGGATAAGGATTTGGCTGCCCGTCGCGGAACCGGAGACACTGGCGACCGGCCCGGCTTCCTAGACTGCTCGGGCGCCAGCCCACAGTCAGCAGGAAGGCAGCAGATGTCCGCCCCGAGCAGCGACTACGACCCGGTGGAGGTCACGCCGCTGCGCGCCGACCAGGTGGCCGCGATGCGCGCAGCGGCCCTCGACGCGATTGCAGCTGCCGCTGATCTGGACACGCTGAAGCGGGTGCGGCTCCAGCACGCCGGCGACCGCAGCGCGCTGGCGCTGGCCAACCGCGAGATCGGTGCGCTGCCGCCACAGGCGCGCAAGGAGGCCGGCCAGCGGGTCGGCGCCGCACGCCGGGACGTCGCCGCTGCCCTCAGCGCGCGTACGGAGGTGCTGCAGGCCGAGCACGAGGCCCGCATCCTCGTGGACGAGGCGGTCGACGTCACGCTCCCGTACGACCGCGACCCGGTCGGCGCGCGGCACCCGGTCACCACGCTGGCCGAACGCATCGGTGACGTGTTCGTCGCGATGGGCTGGGAGATCGCCGAGGGCCCGGAGGTGGAGGCGGAGTGGCTGAACTTCGACGCCCTCAACATCGGCCCCGACCACCCGGCCCGGACCATGCAGGACACCTTCTTCTTGGAACCTGCCGACGCGCACATCGTGCTGCGGACGCACACCTCGCCGGTGCAGGCACGCACGATGCTGTCGCGGCGGCCGCCGATCTACGTGATCTGCCCCGGCCGGACGTTTCGCACCGACGAGTTGGACGCCACCCACACCCCCGTCTTCCAGCAGGTGGAGGGTCTGGCGGTCGACCGCGGGCTCACGAT
>JBBSMN010000241.1:0-3629 GCA_038233135.1 Propionibacteriales bacterium | reverse complement strand
AGGGGTGGTAGGCGGTCTCGGCGTCGCGGGCCACCCAGTCGAGCACCTGCTCGTCGGTCTCGACGTCCGGGCCGGGCGAGATCTCGCCGGCGTCGAAGGCGGCGAAGGCCGGCTGGGCCAGGATGTCGCGCGCGACGCGCACGCACTCCACCCACTCCTGGCGGTCCTTCTCGGTGGACAGGTAGTTGAACCGCAGCGACGGGTGCTGCCGGGGGTCGGTCGAGCGGATCGTCACCGATCCACGGACGTCGGAGTACATCGGGCCGATGTGCACCTGGTAGCCATGCTTCTCGGCCGGCTGGGTGCCGTCGTAGCGGATCGCGATCGGCAGGAAGTGGAACATCAGGTTGGGATAGTCGACCTGGTCGTTGGTGCGGACGAAGCCACCGGCCTCGAAGTGGTTGGTCGCACCGAGGCCGCGGCGCAGGAACAGCCACTCCGCGGCGATGCGGGGCCGGTGCTGCCAGCTCAGGCCGGACGAGATCGACACCGGGAGCTTCGACGCGTGCTGCACGTAGACCTCGAGGTGGTCCTGCAGGTTGGCGCCGACACCGGGCAGGTCGGAGACGACGCCGATCCCAAGCTGCCCCAGCAGCGCTGCTGGTCCGATGCCGGACAGCTGCAGCAGCTGCGGGGTGTTGATCGCGCCGCCGCTGCAGATGACGTGCCCGGCACGCACCGAGCGGTGCAACCGGCCAGCTCGCAGGTAGTCGACGCCGACGGCCCGATCCCCCTCGACCACGATCCTGGTGGCGTGTGCGAGCGTCTCGACGGTGAGGTTCGCCCGATCCAGGACGGGGTGCAGGTAGGCGCGCGCCGCGCTGAGCCGGCGACCGCGGTGCACGTTGCGGTCGAAGCGGGCGAACCCCTCCTGGCGGTAGCCGTTGACGTCGTCGGTCGGCGGGTAGCCCGCCTGCTGGGCCGCCTCGAAGAACGCACCGAACAGCGGGTTGGTCGCCGCACCGCGCTCGAGGACCAGCGGTCCGCTGGCGCCGCGCCACTGGTCGGCGCCGGCCAGGCAGGTCTCCATCCGCTTGAAGTACGGCAGGCAGTGGGCGTAGTCCCAGGCACTCATCCCCGGGGCCGCGGCCCAGCCCTCGAAGTCGAGTGGGTTGCCGCGCTGGAAGATCATCCCGTTGATGCTGCTCGACCCGCCGAGCAGCTTGCCGCGACCGTGGAAGACCCGGCGGCCACCCATCTGCGGCTCGGGGTCGGAGTGGTAGCGCCAGTCGTAGAGCCGGCTGCCGATGGGGAACGGCAACGCCGCCGGCATGTGGATGAACGGGTCGATCTTCAGGTCGGAGCGGCCGGCCTCGAGCACCAGCACGCTGGTGGAGGGGTCGGCGCTCAGCCGGTTCGCGAGGACGCAGCCCGCCGATCCGCCGCCGACGATGACGTAGTCGTACGCCCGTTCCGCGCTCATCGCCGGCTCATCCTCGGGCTCATTCCCCGCCGCCGAACCAGCGCTGCGGCCGTGGCGCGATGTGCTGCCAGATGTGCTTGGTCTCGCGGTACTCCTCCAGCCCGGCCAGGCCGAGCTCTCGACCGGTGCCGGACTGCTTGTAGCCACCCCACTCGGCCTGCGGGACGTACGGGTGGTAGTCGTTGATCCACACGGTGCCCATCCGCAACCGACCCGCGACCCGCTGCCCGCGGCCGGCGTCGGAGGTCCACACCCCGCCGGCCAGGCCATATCGGCTGTCGCCCGCGATCCGGACCGCGTCGTCCTCGTCGGTGAACGTCTCAACGGTCAGGACCGGCCCGAAGGACTCCTCCTGCACCACCCCCATGCGACTCGTGCACCCGTCGAGGATCGTCGGCAGGTAGTAATAGCCGTCGGTCAGCTCGGGATCGTGCGGGGGTGACCCGCCGCAGCGCAGGACGGCTCCGGCGGCCACACCGTCGGCGACGTACGACGCGACCTTGTCCCGGTGGCTGGCCGAGATCAGTGGCCCGGTCTCGGCCTTGTCGTCGAAGGGTCCGCCGAGCCGGATCAACTCGGCCCGCTGCACCAGCTCGTCGACGAACTCGTCGTGGATCGACTCCTCGACCAGCAGCCGCGCCCCGGCCGAGCAGACCTGACCGGAGTGCAGGAACACCGCGGTCAGGGCCATGTCGAGGGCGGTCTCGCGGTCGGCGTCGGCAAAGACGATGTTGGGATTCTTACCCCCCAGCTCGAGGGCAACCTTCTTGACCGTCGCGGCCGCGGCCGCCATCACCGACCGGCCGGTGACGAGGCCGCCGGTGAACGAGACCAGGTCGACGGCGGGATGTTCGCTCAGCGGGGCGCCGACATCCGGACCCGGGCCGAGCACGAGGTTGGCTACCCCGTCGGGCAGGCCAGCCTCGAGCAGCAGCCGGACCAGCAGGATCGCCGTCGACGGTGTGAGCTCGCTCGGCTTGAGCACGAACGTGTTCCCGGCGGCCAGGCAGGGCGCGACCTTCCACGAGGTCTGCAGCAGGGGGTAGTTCCAGGGCGTGATCAGACCGCACACGCCGATCGGCTCGTGCACGACCCGGCTAACCACATCGGCCTGGCCGGTGTCGACGACCCTCCCAGCCTCGACGCCCGACGCGGCGAGGCCCGCGTAGTGCCGGAACACCGCCACCACGTCATCGACGTCGTACCCGCTCTCGACGAGACGCTTGCCGGTGTCCAGGGACTCCGCGCGCGCGACCTCGTCCCGGTGCTCGACCAGCAGGTCGGCGAGCCGCCACAGCAGGGCGCCGCGCTCAGCAGCGGCGGTGTGCGGCCAGCCTCCGGTGTCGAAGGCCGCCCGTGCGGCGAGGATCGCCGCCTCGGCGTCGGCGGGCCCCGCCTCGTCGACGGTCGCGACGAGCGACCCGTCCGCGGGGCACCGGATCTCACGCGTCGCTCCCGACTGCGCGCCCACCCATCGTCCCCCGACGTGCAGGTCGCCCATGTGCCTCCGCCCTGGTAACCCGGCTGCAAGGCCGGGACGTTGCGCTGTGTGCAACCTAGTGGGCAGCACGCAACAGAATGTTTCGCGGGTCTGGGTGCCGTCGTCAAGCGCGGCCGTCGACCCGTGGACGCCACCCGAGCCGGCGCGACACCTCGTCGGCGGTCTCGACCGTCGCGAGCGTGGCGGCATTGAGCGCCTCGTCCTGGAGCCGGAAGGTCGGACCTGACACGCTGACCGAGGCCACCACGTCGTCGTGGGCGTTGCGTACGGGAGCCGCGACGGCGGTAAGGCCGACCTCGAGCTCGTCCACGGCGACGGCGTACCCGGCCGCTCGCACGGCACCGAGCTGGGCGGTCAGCTCAGACGCACTGACGACGGTGTGCTCGGTGAAGCCGCGAGGTCTGCGGCCGATCACCCGGACCACCTCCGCATCGCTCATCCCCGACAGCAGCACCTTGCCGTTCGACGTGGCGTGCAGCGGGATCCGCTGGCCGACCCAGTTGTGCGGCTGCAGAGCCGAGCTCCCGGCGACCTGCTCGACATAAAGCGCAGCGTCGTCGGACAGCACCGTCAGGTTGACGGTCTCGCCGGTCTGCAGCGCCAAGGCCCGGCACAGCGCCCGCGACTCCTGCACGAGGTCCAGCCGCGCGGTGGTGGCCGCGGCCAGCCGGAGCAGCCCGACCCCCAACCGGTACTTGCCTCGGT
>JBBSMN010000240.1:0-3661 GCA_038233135.1 Propionibacteriales bacterium | reverse complement strand
GGTGGCGCCGTCGGCGGTGGGCTCGTCGGCGGTGGGCTCGTCGGCGGTGTGCTCGTCGGCGGTGTGCTCGTCGGCGGTGTGCTCAGGGGACTCGGCGCCGGCGACGTCGGCTACGGGAGCGCGACCGGGCAACCAGACAGTGGTCTCCCGGTCGGGACGCAACCGGCCGACCACCAGGATGTAGGCGGCGGCCAGCGTAAAGACGATGACCGACGTCCACACGTTGAGCCGGAACGGGCCGATCATGGTGGCATCGTCGATGCGCAACGCCTCGATCCACACCCGGCCGAGCGTGTAGAGCGCGACGTACAACGCGAACGCCCGCCCGTGCCCGAGCCGCAGCCAGCGGTCGACGGCGATGACCAGGACGGCCACCCCGACGTTCCACAGGCACTCGTACAGGAAGGTGGGGTGGAAGGTGGTGAACTGCTCGAAGCCCGGCGGGCGGTTGAGGACGTCGATCTCCAGCCCCCACGGCTGGTCTGTGGGGCGACCGAACAGCTCCTGGTTGAACCAGTTGCCCCAGCGCCCGATGGCCTGGGCCAGCACGATGCCGGGCGCGACGGTGTCGGCGAACACCGGCAGCCGGACCCCCGCCCTGCGGGCACCGATCCACGCGCCGATGCCACCGAACAGCACCGCGCCCCAGATGCCGAGTCCGCCGCGCCACACGTACAGGACGTTGACGAGCGACCCTTCCGCGCCAAAATAGGCGTCGGGGCTGGTCAGCACGTGGTAGACCCGCGCGCCCAGCAGGCCGAACGGGATCGCCCACACCGCGATGTCGTAGACCAGCCCGGGTGGGCCGCCACGCTGCTGCCACCGGCGCTCGCTGAGCCACAGGCACACGATGACACCGAGCACGATGCACAGCGCGTAGGCGCGGATGGGCAACGGCCCGATGTACCAGACCCCTTGGCTCGGGCTCGGGATCGCGGCGGGTGCGAGCTGGCCGAGCACGATCGAGACGCTCATCCGCCCTGAGCCGCTCGATCACCCTCGGCGGCGGCGGTCGCGAGTCGTGCCAAGTCGTCGGACAGGTCGTCCACGGACACTCCCTCGCCCCAGACCAGCACGCCCTCGTCGCCGGCGTAGCCGATCAGCTCGGCACCGTGTCCGACCTCGTAGCCGCCGCTGGGCAGCCGGCGCCCGCGCTCGATCGCAATGCCCATCTGCTCCGCGACGTCCACGATGGTGCCCAGACTGCCCGTCAGGCCGATGAAATCAGGGTTGAACTGCCGGAGGTAGCTCCGCAAGATCGCCGGGTCGTCGCGTGCCGGGTCACTGGTGACGAAGACGACCTCGACCTCGGCACGTAGCTCTTCGGGCAGCCGGGCCAGTGCGAGCGTCAGGTCCGCCATGACCAGCGAGCAGACATCCGGGCACTGCGTGTAGCCGAAGAAGAAGACCGTCACCGGCCGCTCCAGGTCGGCGGCCAGGTCGAAGGACGTGCCGTCGTCGCCGGTCAGGGTGGCGCGGGGAAGCTCGAACGCCGGCTCGACCTCGGTGCCGGCGAAACGGGTGTCGGCGTCGGAGCGCTCATGCACGATGACGGGCGGCCCGGACGCGTTCGTGGCGCCCGCCTGGCCGTCTGCAGAGCCGCCGCAGCCGCCGACGACGAGCAGCAGAGCCAGCGTGCCGGTGACGGCGAGGAGACGCCGCACATGAGGAGCACGAGTCACGCCAACGCCGCCGTCGCACCGCGCACGCCGCTGACCAGGTCGCGGGTCAGCTCCCCGACGGCCGCGACACCGGCATCGTGATCGTCGCCGGCGTCCAGCAGTCTGCGTACGAACGCCGACCCGACGATCACGGCGTCGGCGAAGGCACCCACCTCGACCGCCTGCGCCCCGCTACTCACACCGAGGCCCACCCCGACCGGCAGGCCGGTGCCGTTGGCGGCCGCGCGAGTGCGCGCGACCAGGGTCGGAGCATCGGTGCTGGTGGCCTCGCGCACACCGGTCACTCCCATCACCGCCGTCGCGTAGACGAAGCCCCGGCAGGCGGCCACGGTCGAGGAGATGCGTTGCTCGGTCGACGAGGGTGCGACGAGGAAGACCCGGTCCAGGTCGTGCTCGTCGGAGGCAGCCAACCAGGGCGCCGCCTCGTCGGGGATGAGGTCGGGGGTGATGAGGCCAGCACCGCCGGCGGCCGCCAGGCTGGCGGCGAAGCGGTCCACTCCGTAGCGCTCGACCGGATTCCAGTACGTCATCACCAGCGTGGGCACCCCGGTCGCGGCGACCGCCTCGACCACCGCCAACGTGTCCGCGGTGCGCAGCCCGCGGGCCAAGGCAGCCTCGGTGGCCCGCTGGATTGTCGGCCCATCCATCACCGGGTCGCTGTAGGGCAGACCAACCTCGACGGCGTCGACCCCTGCAGCGACCATCGCCTCCAGTGCGGCGATCGAGGCGGCCACGGTGGGAAAGCCGGCGGGGAGGTAGCCGATCAGCGCCGCCCGGCGCTCGGCACGGGTGCCGGCCAGCGCGGCGCCGACGCTCACGACGACGGGCCCGACTGGCCAGTACGCAGCTCCGGGCCGGCGTCGGCGACGCCGAAGTACTCGGCCGCGGTGTGCATGTCCTTGTCGCCGCGCCCGGACAGGTTGACGACGATGAGCGCGTCGGGACCCAGATCGCTGGCGACGTCGAGGGCCCCCGCGACGGCATGCGCGGACTCGATCGCCGGGATGATCCCCTCCGTGCGCGACAGCAGCGCGAAGGCCTTCATCGCCTCGGCATCGGTCACCGGCGCGTACGTCGCGCGACCGGTCTCGGCCAGCCACGAGTGTTCCGGCCCGACACCGGGATAGTCGAGGCCGGCGCTGATGGAGTGCGACTCGACGGTCTGGCCGTCGTCGTCCTGCAGCAGGAACGACCGTGCCCCGTGCAGCACCCCGACGTCGCCGCCGGTGATCGTGGCGGCGTGCCGGCCGGTGTCGATGCCGTCGCCGCCGGCCTCGAAGCCGTACAGGCGCACCGAGCTGTCGGGCACGAAGGCGGCGAACATGCCGATGGCGTTGGAGCCACCACCGACGCACGCGCACACGGCGTCGGGCAACCGGCCGGTCAGGGCGAGGATCTGCTCGCGGGTCTCGTCCCCGATGCCGCGGGTGAAGTCGCGAACCATCGCCGGGAAGGGGTGCGCACCAGCAGCGGTGCCGAGCAGGTAGTGGGTGTCGTCCACGTGGCTCACCCAGTCGCGCAGCGCCTCGTTGATGGCATCCTTCAGGGTGCGGCTGCCCGTGCTGACCGGCACCACCTGAGCGCCGAGCACCCGCATCCGCGCGACGTTGAGGGACTGCCGCTCGATGTCGACCTCGCCCATGTAGACCACGCAGTCGAGGTCCAGGTAGGCGCAGGCGGTCGCGGTGGCGACCCCGTGCTGACCGGCGCCGGTCTCGGCGATCACCCGCGTCTTGCCCATCCGCTTGGTGAGCAGCGCCTGCCCGAGCACGTTGCGCACCTTGTGGGCGCCGGTGTGGTTGAGGTCCTCGCGCTTGAGCAGGATCCGCGCGCCGGCCACCTCGGACAACCGGGTCGCGTCGTAGAGCAGGCTCGGGACGCCGGCGTAGTCCCGCAGCATCGCGTCGAGCCGCGCCCGGAACGCGTCGTCGTCCATCGCCGAGCGCCAGGCCTGCTCGAGCTCGTCGAGCGGCCCGATC
>JBBSMN010000239.1:0-3678 GCA_038233135.1 Propionibacteriales bacterium | reverse complement strand
GTCAGGAACGTCGACCATGCCGTGGTCTCCCGTCACCACCAGGCCGGTGCCCTGCGGCAGGGCCGCGCGCAAGGCCGGCGCCTCGCCGTCGAGGCGGCGCAGCGCCTTGCGCCACTGCCCGGACCGCGTACCGTGCTCGTGGCCGGCGTGGTCGAGGCGGGAGCTGTAGGTGTAGGTGAGCGACGCGGGGGTGTCTGCCGCGTCCGCGGCGCACCCGATGCGCTCCCAGGCCGAGTCGGCCTCGACGTAGGCGGCGCCACGCTGGCTGATGCGGGTCAGCCCCGACCCGACGAACGCCGACCGGCTGACGACGGTCGCCTGCGCCCCGGCCGAGGCCATCTTGCCGAAGACGGTCGGGTGTGGCTGCCACTGCGTCGGGTCGACCTCGACGTCGGCCGCCCAGGTGAGTGCGTTGAGCAGCGACACGGTGCCGGGTATACGCGAGGTGTAGCCGACGACCCCGTGCCGGCCGGGCGGCAGTCCGGTGCCCAGGGTGGTGATGCTGCTGGCGGTGGTCGACGGCACGCAGGCGGTCAGGGGGGGATGCTCACCGCTGCGCAGGCCGGCGAGGTAGGGCGCGTCCTGCTCGTGTGCGTCGAGCAGCTCGGCGCCCAGCCCGTCGATGAGCATCACCACCCAGGACCTCGCCGGGGGAAGACCCAGGACGTCGTCGAAGCCGCGCAGGCCGCAGCCGGCCGCGATCGACGGGAGCAGCTCGGCGAGTGTCGACCGGCCGTGCGCAGGCAGGACGAGGTCGGGAGAGGGCATCGGGCAGACCGGTCACAGTCTGGCTGTCGAGTCCGACAGCGTGCGCGCGAAGGCCAGCAGCCGCTGGACCGCGTCAGCGCCGTCCGCGGCGGCGCTGACCCGCATGGAGAAGTCGTCGGCGGTCAGCGTCCCGGCGTAGCCGTGGTCCGCCTCGCACTCGGGGTCGGCGCACTGCGCCGGTTCCATGTCGACGCGGCGGACCGCCCCCCAGGCCACGGTGAGAACGGCCTCGCTGGGCAGCCCACCGCCGGTCTGGCCCGCATCCGGTGCAGGGTGGGCCACCATGCGCTGCACGACGACCGAGCGCACCGACGACAGCGCGACCGACTCGGTGGTGGTCGCGGTGTACGGGGCGGGCAGCAGGTCGTCGGGTGGGTGCTCGTCAGTGTGGGCCACCACGATGCGGGTCGGTGTCAGCACCACCACCGTGACGTGCCGGCGGACCTCGTCGTGGTCGAACGTCGGCTCGTGGTGGACCAGGTGCTCGACGACGTGCTCACCGGCCACCGCGGCCTCGCCGCCCTCGGCGACGGCCTCGGGGTAGTACCCGGCGGCCTCGATCGCCGTACGCAGCTCGGTCGCCCCTGTCGCCATGGCACCAGTCTGGCACGCAGTCCTCAGCTCGGGATCGTGTCACCGGGCATGCGGGCCAGCCGGCGGACGAACAGGTCGCTGCGGCTGTCACCGACGGGGGCGACCTGCGCCCGGGCGTCGAGGACGGTCAACCCGCCCGTGGACGCCATTACCAGCGGCAGCTCCACCGACACCAGCTGGGCCAGGTCGCTCTTGAGCCGGGCGATGCGCTGCACGAGATCCTCGATGAGCGCGAGGTCGACCGGATCATTCCCGCGGTAGCCCATGAGCAGCGGCGCCGAGCCCAGCTCGCGAACCATCGCCGCCGCGTCAGCGTCGGTCATCGGCGGTATCCGATAGGTGCGGTCGCCCAGCAGTTCGCTGGGCGCCCCGGCGAGTCCGAACGACACCAGCGGACCGAACAGCGGGTCCTCGAAGCCCTGCACGGTCACCGGCACCCCCGTGGGCGCCATCGCCTGCACCACGAAGTCACCCGCACGTGTCTCGTCCATGCCGGTGGTCAGGGCCCGCCAGGCCTGACGCATCTCGGCCTCGCTGCCGATGCTGCGCCAGACGTAGGCAAGGTCCGGCCGCACCTTGAGGCGTTCGGCCTGCGCCTTCAGCACCACGTCCCAGCCGAGACGAAAGCCCGCGGCTACCGCCTGGTCCTCGCTGTCGACAGTGGTCTGATCCCACACCTCGATCCCGTACGCCGCGAGGACTGCTCGGGTCTGCGCACGGTCAAGCGTGCCCCCCGACGGTGCGCCGACCAGCACCCCCTCCACGATGCTCCGGGCGACAGCGGGGCGCACGTCGTCGTAGATCCGCACCTCACCGGCCGGAGTGTTCAGCCACCTGGAGTACGACGCGACGCAGGCCAGCGCCCGCACCGCCGCTTCGACAGACGGGTACGACGGCACCGAGCCGCGGCCGGCGGTGCCCTCCACGTCGGCCACGGCCAGCGGCTCCGGGACACCCTCGCGACCGAGGAAGGAGGACACGATCGGCTTCTCCGACTGCTCGCCCACGGTTGCCAGCACGTCGGCGACGTCCTCGCCGGTGGCCTCGAGCGGCGGCGCGTAGACGACCACGACGGCATCGGTGTCCGCGTCGTCGATGGCCACGTCGAGCGCCCGCTCGAAGTCGTCGGCGCTGGCGTAGGCGCCCAGGTCGACCGGGTCGCGCACCGTGAGCCCGACCGCCGAGCCGGCATCGGCGGCGAGCAGCCCCAGTGCGTCGGAGTTGCCGACGACCGCGACCCGCGGGCCGCGCGGGAGCGGCTGGTAGGCAAGCAGCTGCGCGACGTCGAACATCTCGTCGAGCCGGTCGACCTGGATCACGCCGGCCTGGCGAAACATCGCGTCGACGGCCGCCTGCGGCGCGCTGCTGGCGCGTACGGCGTGCCCGACCGGGATCCCCTGCGTTGAGCGGCCCGACTTGACCGCGACCACGGGCTTGCGGCGGCCCACCCGGCGGGCGATGCGCGCGAACTTGCGAGGGTTGCCGATGGACTCCAGATAGAGCAGGACGACGTCGGTGGCCTCGTCCTCCTCCCAGTACTGCAGCAGGTCGTTGCCCGACACGTCGGCGCGGTTGCCGGCGGAGACGAACGTCGACAGGCCGAGGCGCCGCCGGCCCACGCTCTCAAGGATCGCCGCGCCCAGCGCGCCGGACTGGCAGAAGAACCCCACCCGGCCGCGGGCCGGCATGAGTGGGGACAGCGAGGCGTTGATGCGCACGGCGGGGGCGGTGTTGATGACACCCAGGCAGTTGGGCCCGACCATCCGCAGGCCGTAGCTGCGGGCCAGGCCGAGCAGCTGCCGCTGGCGCTGGCGGCCCTTCTCGCCGGTCTCGGCGAAGCCGGCCGAGATCACCACTAGGCCCCGTACGCCCTTGGCGGCGCAGTCCAGCACCACATCGGTCACGGCCTCGGCGGGTACTGCCACCACCGCCAGGTCAACGTCACCGGGGATCTCCTGCACCGAGCGGTAGGCGGGCAGCCCGGACACCGCCTCGGCCTGCGAGTTGACGGCGTGCACCGTGCCGGTGAAGTCGCCCAGCACCAGGTTGCGCACCAGCTGCTGCCCGATGGTGTCCTGGCGGCGGCTGGCACCGACGACCGCGACGCTGCGCACGTCGAAGAACGCCTGCATGGACACTGCCTCGGCCCGGTGCTCGCGGGCAGCGAGAACGCCGACGGCGGTGTCGGTCTGCTCGATCGGGAAGGTCATGCGCAGCACCCCGTCGGACAGCTCACCGCTCACGCGGTAGCCCTGCTCCCGAAACACCTGGATCATCCGGGAGTTGTCGGGGAGCACGTCAGCGACGAAGCCGCGC
>JBBSMN010000238.1:0-3711 GCA_038233135.1 Propionibacteriales bacterium | reverse complement strand
GTCTTGCTGTCTTGACCTGCATGGACTCGCGCATCGACCCGCTGGGACTCCTCGGCCTGGTGCCCGGGGACGCCAAGATCTTGCGCAACGCCGGCGCCCGCGTCACCGACGACGTGCTGCGCACCCTCGTGCTCGCGTCGCACCTGCTGGGTGTCGAGCGGGTGATGGTTGTCGCGCACACCGGCTGCCGGATGGCGGCCGACGGCGAGCACGAGGTGCATGCCGCCGTCCGCGACGCCGGCGGCCCCGACACCCGCAGCCTGTCGTTCCTGACCGCCACCGACCAGGACGGTGCGGTGCGCGCTGACGTGCAGCGGGTGCGCTCGTGGCCGTACCTCGGCACAGTGAGCGTCGGCGGTTTCGTCTACCACCTGGAGACCGGACTGCTCCGGCAGGTCTGCTGACCAGCTCGCCCTACGAGGAGGCTTCCCATGACCATCACCCCCGAACACGAGAAGGCCGTCGTCGACGCCGTGCCGAAGGGCCTGTTCATCGGCGGTGAGTGGCGAGACGCCACCGACGGCCGCACCCACGGCATCGAGGACCCCTCCACCGGCCGCACCCTCACCGACGTCGCCGATGCCGACGCCGACGACGGCGTCGCCGCCCTGGACGCTGCGGTGGCCGCCCAGCCCGGCTGGGCCGCGACGCCACCGCGCGACCGCGGCGAGATCCTGCGGCGCGCGTTCGAGCTGATCACCGAGCGTGCCGACGACCTGGCGCTGTTGATGACCCTGGAGATGGGCAAGCCGCTCAAGGAGTCGGCCGCCGAGATCGCCTACGGTTCGGAGTTCTTCCGCTGGTTCTCCGAGGAGGCGGTTCGGGTCTCCGGCCGCTGGTCGACCGCGCCCAACGGCGCCACCCGGCTGCTGACCATGAAGCAGCCTGTGGGTCCGTGCCTGATGATCACGCCGTGGAACTTCCCGCTGGCCATGGGCACCCGCAAGATCGGGCCCGCGGTGGCCGCCGGCTGCACGATGGTCGTCAAGCCGGCCGGCCTGACCCCGCTGACCATGATGGCGCTGGCCGACATTCTCACCGAGGCGGGGCTGCCGCCGGGCGTGCTCAACCTCGTCGGCACCAGCGACACCGGGGCGGTGATGGAGCCGCTGATCCGCGACCCGCGGCTGCGCAAGCTGACGTTCACCGGCTCCACCCCGGTGGGCCGCAAGCTCGTCGAGCAGTCGGCCGAGGGGCTGCTGCGGGTGTCGATGGAGCTCGGGGGCAACGCGCCGTTCGTCGTCTTCGACGACGCCGACCTCGACGCGGCCGTGAAGGGCGCGATGCTGGCCAAGATGCGCAACATCGGCGAGGCGTGCACCGCCGCCAACCGGTTCATCGTGCACGAGTCCGTCGCCGACGAGTTCTCCCGGCGCCTGGCGGAGCGGATGGGCGCACTCGTCGTGGGACGCGGCACCGAGGACGGTGTCGACGTCGGGCCGCTGGTCGAGGCCAAGCAGCGCGACAAGGTCGCCGACATCGTCGACGACGCGGTCGAGCGCGGCGCCGAGGTGGCCGTCGGCGGGTCGCCCGGTGAGGGCGCCGGCTACTTCTACGCACCCACCGTGCTCACCGACGTGCCGGTCGAGGCGCGCATGTTCCGCGAGGAGATCTTCGGCCCGGTGGCGCCGGTGTTCACCTTCGCCGACGACGAAGACGGCGTGGCGATGGCCAACGACACCGAGTTCGGCCTGGTGTCGTACGTGTTCACCGCCGACCTGTCGCGTGCGCTGACGGTCTGCGAGCAGCTCGAGACCGGCATGGTGGGGCTCAACCAGGGCGTGGTGTCCAACCCGGCGGCGCCGTTCGGTGGGGTCAAGGCCAGTGGCTTCGGCCGCGAGGGTGGCGCCGAGGGCATCGAGGAGTACCTCGAGACCAAGTACGTCGGGATCAAGCTCTGAGCGCAGCCTCCGCGGTGGCGGCCACCCGGTAGAGCCGGGTGTCGGCGCCGTGCGGTGCCATCAGCTGCAGTCCGACGGGCAGCCCGGTGTCGGGGCAGGTTCCGGCCGGCAGCGACAGTGCCCCGATGCCGGTCAGGTTGGCGAGCACGGTCCAGCAGTCGGTGCGCGGGGTTGCGAGCGGGTCGTCGAGCCCCCTGCCCAGCAGCGGCGCCGTCACCGGCAGGGTCGGCGACGCCAGCAGCGTGCAGTCCGCCCAGGTCTGGTCCACAGCCGCGCGCAGCCCGTCGGCGACCGCCCACGCGGACTCGAGCGCACGCTGGTCGGGGTCGGCGGCGACCTGCTCGCCCACCAGCATCCGCCGGTGCGCCTCCGCGCCGAGCAGCCCGCCGGCCGCGCACGGCGCCAGCGTCGGCAGCGCCTCGTACGACGAGATGAGGTAGTACGCCTCGAGCGCCGCCGAGGTCGCAGGCAGCGACACCTCCACCAGGTCGGCCCCCAGCCCGGCCAGCACCTCCAGAGCGGCTGCGAAGCGGGCCCGCACGCCGGGGGCGTTGGCCGAGCCCGCCATCTGCGTCACGACGCCGACCCGGTGCCCGGTCAGGTCGAGGTCGACGCCACCCTCGAGTGCGGCCTCGACCAACCCACGACCTCGGCGCGCACCGGCCATGGCCTGGTGCAGCATGGCGGCGTCCACGACGCTGCGAGCAAGTGGCCCGGCCTGGTCGAGACTGGGCGCGAACGGCACGACACCGCTGATCGGGATGCTCCCGTGCGAGGGCTTGACCCCGACGATGCCGCACTGCGCCGCCGGCTCACGGATGGATCCGCCGGTGTCGGTGCCGACCGCGACCGGCACCTCGCCGGCCGCGACCGCCGCCGCGCTGCCGCCGCTGGAGCCGCCCGGTGTGCGGGTCAGGTCGTGTGGGTTGCGGGTGGCACCGAAGCCGGAGGTCTCGGTCGTGGCGCCCATCCCGAACTCGTCCAGGTTGGCCTTGCCGACGACGATGGCACCGGCGCGGCGGAGCCTGCGCACGAGCGCTGCGTCGCGCACCGGCGGCGCTGCGTCCCATGCCAGCGAGCCGCAGGTCAGGGGCATGCCGCGGACCGCGATGTTGTCCTTGACGACCACCGGAACCCCCGACAGCGGTCGTGGTGCCCAACCTGCCCCACCGCCCGCCCCGTCACGGTCGATGCGTGCGGCCCGCGCCAGGGCGTAGCCGCCAGCCACGTGCAGCAGCGCGTGCACCTGCGGCTCGTGGGTCGCGATCGCGGTCAGAGCCTCCGAGACGACGTCGACCGCGGCGCGCTGGCGGCACGCGACACCGGTGGCCACGGCGTGCGCCGAGGTGTTGCCGGCTGAGGCATCCGGGGCGGGGAGCCCGGGCGGGAACGCGGACATGGCTGAAGCATGGAGCAGCCGTGTTACCGAGTTGTTTCAGGTCTTGGCGGAGTTCGTCAAGCGGTGGCGAAGCGGCCCAGAACCCGCTCGGAGCGCACCCCGTCGAGGTGTGCTGCGAACATCCGTTGGTAGCCGAGCTCCTCGCGGCTGCGTGCGGCGGGCAGGCCGGGCACCGACACGCTCTCCCAGTCGTCGTCGGGCGCCACCTCGCGGGCCCGCTCGGCCATCACCTCGGACGTGCCGCTGCCGTCGCCGAACTGCTCCTTGCGGCGCCACAGGATCTCGTCGGGGATCCAGCCGGTGAACGCGCGGCGCAAGATGGCCTTCTCCTGGCCCTCCTCGCCGGGCAGCTTCCATGCGATCGGCACCCGCTGGGCGACCCCGATCAGGTCGAGGTCGAGGAACGGTACG
>JBBSMN010000237.1:0-3752 GCA_038233135.1 Propionibacteriales bacterium | reverse complement strand
GTCGGCGAGCTGAGCGGCCTGGCGCTACTTGATCGTCGGCTGGGTCCGCCGGCTCTGGCACGGAGCGCACGGGCAACGGCCGAAGTCGGGAGTGAGGTGGATGATGCCGCTGAGTTCACCCTTGCTGCCGATGTCCACCAGCGGCCACAAGTCCTTCGCTAGCGTGTCGTCGGGGTCGGCAGCGTAGGTCCGGCCGATCGCGTGGGACACGAAGTCCGCGGCCTGCACCAAGCGGCTGGCGCGGCTGTCCACGAACAGCGGAAGCTGGACGAGGGCTTCGAGCCGCGCGCCTGCGCGCTGCCAGCCGGCGGCCATCTGCTGGATCGACTTCTCGCGATCCGGGCTCCGGTCGTGAAGTACGACACCTCGCTCCGGAGTTCTGCGTTCCTTGCTCATGCGCCGGAGCATCTCGTCGAAACGGTGGAGAACGTGGTCGTACACGTACCGCTCAGCCGTCGTGAACTGCTTGTGGCTGCGCTCGACAACTGCACCGAACACGCGGACAGGCAGGGATGGGTCGCTCGGCTCGAAGGCGCGCATCGCCCCGTAGGTGTCCGAGACGATCTTGAGCCGACGCTCGGGGCTGACGGTGAGCCACTCGCTATCGCGGGTCGGTGGGAAAGATGCACTCGCGGGCTTGCCCTTGCGCGGGGTCTTCAGATCGGCCGCATGGAGCTCGTGGGTGTGGGGGTCCAACCCGGGCAGCCCGGCCAGGTTGTTCACGACGACAGCGTGCAGAGCACGTTCGAGGCGGCGGGCGTCGGCCTCGTGAACGGCGATGCCGGCCACCAGCATCACCTTCGCGCCCGGGTGAATACCGGACTCGTCGAGCGCGAGCACGTACACGTAGCGCCCTCCGTCCCGTATAGCGGCGGAGGCGCCCTCCCAATTGGGGGGCGCCTCCACTTCCGACCAACTGGCCGGCTCCCCGTGCCGGCTCCCGCATACGCAGTACCGGCTCCGGGTGACGGCTCCCGCGTACGCAGTCCGTCTCGTCAGACAGTATCGACCGGCTCCGACAGTTCTGCAGCCGGGTCGGGCAACCCGTCCGGGTCGTCCTGATCGACTGGCGGCGCGGCCGGCTTGGGCACCATCGCCGTCACCGCCTCCACGATCTTGTCCAGGGTCGCTGACCTGGCCTTGCGTTCGTACAACGCGGTGACGGCGGTGCGGACGAGGTGCCCGTTCTTGCAGGTCGACTCCGGCAGGCCCATCTCGCGTGCCGTGGCCGCGTACGCCTCGCGGACCTTCTCGGCCCCGACCTCGTCGTCGAGCACGGCTCGGAGCGTGGGCTTGCCCGCTGCCCATAGCGGCGTGACGGTCGTCAGCGGCCGCTGCTGCCCGGTGCCGTCCGCGAGCCACGTGAGCATGCTGTTCGACCGGAGCGTCCCGGCGTCGGTCGTCTGCCCTTCGGGCTTCTCGTCGGTGTCGAACACGACGTACACCGGGACGCGGAGCGCCCGGAACACCTCGACGGCGAGCGGCAACGGGTCCTTGCCTCCGACCGCTATGACGGCGACGCCGAGCACCGCGAGGTCCACACCTGCGGCGGCCGCGGCACCGTCGACCAGTCCGATGTCCTCCTCGCCCTCAACGAGGACGACGGCATCCGCGAACAGACCCTCGGACACAGACGAGCCGAGCAGACCGGGGAGGTGGGCGGCGACACTCCGCGCGGTCCAGCCTTTTCCGGTGCCCTGCCGCGCCTCGTCGAGGCGCGCCGCGACCGCGTCGAGGCGGGCAGCCGATGCCCGGGTCCGTGGCGGCTCCGGCGGCACTCCCTGGGCGACGAGCCGCAGGAGCCGGACCGCCGGGACGTTGTCGACGGACACGAAGTACGGGCTGTGCGTGGTGTAAACGACCTGAGTCGACCTTGCGGTGTCCCTCGCGAGGCCAGCGAGGACGCGCGCGACGTACCGAGCGCGGAGCGGGTGCTGGTACACCTCCGGCTCCTCGACCACGAGCAGCAGCCCGGGCCGGCTCTCGGCGTCGGTGCGACGCGCCTCCAGCAGCGCCCGAAGCAACGAGAACACGTACGCCCGCTGGACACCGTGGCCCTGCCGGCCGATGTCGGCCTCGTGCCCGGACTCGACGATTCGGGCACGGACCGGCGGGGAGGTAAGCGCCGGGACTTTCAAGTCCCAGGACAGGGTGACGCTCGTGCCTGGGGCGAACGCCGCGATCTGAGTGGTGATGTCGCGGGCGAGGTTCTTCAGCACCGTCCCGCCGACCTCCCCGAGGAGCTGGGCGTATTCAGCCCCGGTGCGGGTCGACAGGTCCGCGAGCTTGGAGTCGAGGTCCATCCCGGACCTGACAGTGATGTCGACGAGCCGCGCGAGGGTGCTCCCGCGGGACTCGCCGGCGTCGCCCGCTGCGTCGCGCATAGCGGGCAGCACTAGCAGTTCGACCATCGCGGACAGGTCGTGCGTGCCGCCCTTGCCGAACCTGAGCGAGTGGTCCTCGGAGCGCTCGGTCGCCACCTCCGGGTGCTCGGCCTCGTACGCGTTGAGGGTCTCCAGCACCTTCGGCTTGTTCGGCCATGAGGGCAGCACTTCTTTGGACAGCTCGCGGGCGGTGGCCCACAGCGCCTTGAGCGGCTCGGCACCCACGCCCTCCGCCACTGCCGCACGGACCTCGGCAGCCCCGGGTGCCTGCGCCCGTTCAGCCGACCACCGGAGCACCGGCTTCCCCGAGCCGTCTCGGGTGCGGGAGCGGCTCAGCGCGAGCGTGCCGTCGACCGTCAGCCACGGCCGCAGGGCCGCGGCCCACATGGCGGGCAGGTCCACGAACTCCCCGGTCACGTGGACCTCGCCGTCGCCCAGCCCGTCGGTGCAGTCGTCGTCGTCGAGCTCGACCTCCCCGAACAGGAACTGCAGGGCCCTGACGGTGCTCGACTTGCCGGTTCCGTTCGCGCCGATGAGCGCCGTCAGCGGGTCGAGGTCCAGGTCCAGCCCGTGCAGGCAGCGCAGACCCCGCACTCGCAGCCGAGCCAGGCGTGCCGCCATCCGGTCCTCGTCCCTTCCTGGTGCAGAGGACTGAAGCGTCGCACCCCGGCACCCAGGCGGATCCCGGACACGCGCCAGCGGTATCAACTGGTACCGACGGCCGGGCACGCCCTCGCCTTCAGGTTCGCCGTCCGGACGCAGCAGCGCGGCGCTCCGGCACCTCTCGCAACTGTCCTTGTGGATCTTGACGAGGTTGCGGCTGGTGCTATTCCTGGCGTCACGCTGGTGCAGTGGGTTGAACAGGGGGCCCGTGACCAGGGTGCCCTGAGACAAGAGGACGAACGCCAGCCCGCTCAGGAGGTCACTGCGCCCCAGGGTGGTACTCGCCCGCCTTCTTCTCGGCCCCCCGCACCTACATAGGGATGGAACGATCAGACAGGCTACGAGCGGAAGGTGCCGGAGCTTAAGCGTTCCAACGAGATCCTGCTCGGGCCTCGAGGTCCTTTTTTGCTGTACGGGAGCTCCCACCCCACGACTGCCGTGGTAATCGAGATCATCGACAGCCACCGCGACCGGTTCGGGAGCGAGCCGATCCAACGAGACCTCGACCGACCGAGGGGGAGAGTCCGGGTCGACGGTGACATGACGCCGAGACAAGCCACGTCTTGACTATCGAGAACAGAGCATTATCGCTAGTCAGCGACACGCCCGCCCGGGCTCCCCGACCGCGGCCGCTGCTGCGCGCATGCTGCACGGCGTGACCCGACCCCCGCCCCGCACGCCGACCCCCATGGCGCCCGACGTGTG
>JBBSMN010000236.1:0-3769 GCA_038233135.1 Propionibacteriales bacterium | reverse complement strand
CGCTGGAGCTGCTGGGCGAAGGCGTCCCCGAGCACCTGCGTGAGGCCGGGCACCTGCGCCTGGCCCACAAGCAGGCCAGCCTCGAGGAGCTCGGCCAGCTGCACGACCCGCCGCTGACCAAGGATGCCGTTGCCGGGCGCATCCGCCGGCTGCTGGCGATGGCGGACAAGCGCGCCGACGAGATCGGACTGCCTGGCACCGACTCCTCGCTGACCCCGGAGATGCTCGACTCCGGTCCGTGATCCGAGACGCCGCCGGCTCCGGCCGGCCCATCACGACCAGCCGATAGGCTCGCCCTTGTGGCCGCGCACGTTGCGGTGCCGGCACCCGTTGACCACCCCGCTTGCGAGGAGACACCACCGTGACCGTCCGTGTAGGCATCAACGGCTTCGGCCGGATCGGCCGCAACTTCTTCCGCGCCGCGCGTGCGGCCGGTGCCGATATCGAGATCGTCGCCGCCAACGACCTCACCGACAACGCCACGACCGCGCACCTGCTTAAGTACGACTCGATCCTGGGCCGGCTGCCTGGTGAAGTCGTCGCCGACGACGACGGCATCTCGGTCGACGGCGCGAACGTCCGCATCTTCGCCGAGCGTGACCCGGCAGCCTTGCCGTGGGGTGACCTGGGCGTCGACGTCGTCGTCGAGTCGACCGGACTGTTCACCGACGCCACCAAGGCGCGGGCGCACATCGACGGTGGCGCGTCGAAGGTGATCATCTCCGCACCGGCCAAGAACGAGGACCTCACCGTCGTGATGGGCGTCAACCACGAGGACTACAACCCGGCCGCGCACACCGTGATCAGCAACGCCTCATGCACCACCAACTGCCTGGCGCCGATGGCCAAGGCCATCCACGACGAGTTCACGGTCGAGCGCGGGCTGATGACGACCATCCACGCCTACACCCAGGACCAGAACCTGCAGGACGGCCCGCACAAGGACCTGCGCCGCGCACGTGCCGCCGCGATCAACCTGGTTCCGACGAGCACCGGCGCCGCCAAGGCCATCGGGCTGGTGCTGCCGGAGCTGAAGGGCAAGCTCGACGGCTATGCCGTGCGGGTCCCGATCCCCACCGGATCGGCGACCGACCTGACGGTCACGCTGTCACGCGAGGCGTCCGCCGACGAGGTCAACGCGGTGGTCAAGGCCGCCGCCGAAGGCACCATGAAGGGCTTCCTGCGCTACACCGAGGACCCGATCGTGTCCTCCGACATCGTCACCGACCCCGCCTCGTGCGTCTTCGACGCCGGCCTGACCAAGGCCACCGGCAACCAGGTCAAGGTCGTCGGGTGGTACGACAACGAGTGGGGCTACTCCAACCGTCTCGTGGACCTGGTGGCCTACGTCGCCGCCGCGGGCTGATGCGCACGATCGACGACCTGGGCGACCTGAGTGCGCGCACAGTGCTGGTGCGCAGCGACCTCAACGTGCCGCTGGACGGGCCGGTGATCACCGACGACGGCCGGGTGAGGGCAAGCATCCCCACCATCCAGCACCTGCGTGCCGCGGGTGCGCGGGTGGTGGTCGCCGCGCACCTGGGTCGGCCCAAGGGCGCACCCGAGGAGCGCTACTCGCTGGCACCCGTCGCGCAGCGCCTCGGCGAGCTGCTCGACACCGAGGTGCCGTTGGCCGCCGACGTGGCGGCCAACGACGCTCGCGAGACCGTCGCGGCGCTGGCGCCCGGCGAGGTCGCGCTGCTCGAGAACGTACGTTTCGAGCCGGGGGAGACCAGCAAGGACGACGTTGCGCGCGGCGAGCTGGCCGATCGGCTGGCGGCCCTGGCCGACGTGTTCGTCTCCGACGGCTTCGGGGTGGTGCACCGCAAGCAGGCCAGCGTCTATGACGTGGCCCTGCGATTGCCCCATGCCGCCGGGGAGCTGGTGCGCGCCGAGGTGGAGGCGCTCGGCGAGCTCGTCGACGACCCGAAGCGGCCGTACGTCGTGGCGCTCGGCGGCTCCAAGGTGTCGGACAAGCTGGGCGTGATCGACAGCCTGCTCGGACGGGCCGATGTGCTGCTCGTCGGCGGCGGGATGGTCTTCACGTTCCTCGCCGGACTTGGCCACCCGATCGGGCGCAGCCTGCTCGAGAGCGAGCAGCTTGCCACCGTCCGCGGTTACCTGGACCGCGCTCGCTCCGAGGGCGTCAAGATCGTGCTGCCCACCGACGTCGTCATCGCCGACGAGCTCAGCCCCGACGCGCGAGCCAGCGTCGTGCCGGCCGACCAAATGCCCTCAGACGCCTTGGGACTGGACATCGGGCCGGACTCGGCAGCGGTGTTCGCGGGCCACGTCCGCGAGGCGGCGACGGTGTTCTGGAACGGTCCGATGGGGGTGTTCGAGATCGACCAGTTCGCACACGGCACCCGTGCGATAGCGCAGGCGCTGACCGAGTGCACCGGCCGCACCGTCGTCGGCGGCGGTGACTCGGCAGCCGCGGTGCGGCGGCTCGGGTTCGACGAGGACGCGTTCGACCACATCTCGACCGGTGGCGGAGCCAGTCTGGAGCTGCTCGAGGGCAAGATCCGGCCCGGCCTCTCGGTGCTGGCGGACTGACCCCCGATGGCTGACCCGCGACCCGGCCGGCTGCCGCTGATGGCCGGCAACTGGAAGTCCAACCTCACCCACCACGAGGCCGTCGTCCTCGTGCAGCGGCTGGCGTGGACGTTGCGCGACAAGGGGCACGACCCGGCCAGGTCCGAGGCCGCCGTCATCGCGCCGTTCACCGACCTGCGCAGCGTGCAGACGCTCGTCGACGGCGATCGGCTGCCGCTCTCGTACGGTGCGCAGGACGTGTCCGCGCACGACGGCGGAGCCCATACCGGGGAGATCACGGCTGGGATGCTGGCCGCGCTCGGGTGCCGCTATGTGGTGGTGGGGCACTCCGAGCGCCGCGAGCAGCACCACGAGGACGACGCGCTGGTCGCCGCCAAGGCCGGGCGCGCGCTGGCCGCGGGCGTCACACCGATCGTCTGCGTCGGCGAGGGACCAGAGGTGCGCGAGGCCGGTCGTCACGTCGAGCACGTGCTGGACCAGGTTGACGCATCGCTGGCCGGGTCGAGCGCCGACCAGGTGGCCGGCCTGGTCGTGGCCTACGAGCCGATCTGGGCCATCGGCTCCGGCGAGGTCGCGACTCCCGACGACGCGCAGGAGGTCTGCGCCGCCATCCGGGCGCACGTCCAGCGGGTGTGGGGAGTCGACGCGGCGACGGAGGTGCGTATCCTGTACGGCGGCTCGGTCAAGGCGGCGAACATCGTGGCGTTGATGGCCGAGCCGGACGTGGACGGGGCACTGGTCGGAGGGGCCAGCCTGCAGGCGGACGAGTTCGCCGGCATCTGCCGCTTCTACGACCTGCCCGTGCTGTGACTGGACAAGCGTGCGAGTGAGGCTGCGCCACCGTGATTGTGACCCTGTCGATCGTGCTGATGACCGCGAGCCTGCTGCTGATCGTGCTCGTCCTGCTGCACAAGGGACGCGGCGGTGGCATGTCCGACATGTTCGGCGGCGGCATGTCGTCCAGCCTGGGCGGCTCGTCGGTGGCCGAGCGCAACCTCGACCGCATCACCGTCGGCATCGGGGTGGTGTGGGCGCTGTGTGTCTTTGCGCTCGGCATCTTGCTCAAGGCCGGTGCTTGAGCGCACCATTGATCTGCACAGGCCCCACGTACCACTCAAGCGTGACGACCACGAGGAGACAGTGAAGTGGCTGGAGGATCCGCGATCCGCGGCAGCCGGGTTGGTGCCGGCCCGATGGGCGAGGCCGAGCGGGG
>JBBSMN010000235.1:0-3859 GCA_038233135.1 Propionibacteriales bacterium | reverse complement strand
TGGGCGCTCTCATTGGTGCCGATCTCGGGGTGGATGACCGTCTCGTCCTTGAGCGCCTCCCTGGTGTCCAGCAGCACCGGCAAGTCGTCGTAGTCGACGTCGACCAGCTCGACGGCGTCCCGGGCGGCGGCCGCGGAGCGGGCCACCACACACGCGACGATCTCGCCGGCGAACCGTACGGTGTCCACGGCCATCGACGGATGTGTCGGAGTCTTCTGCTCCGGGGTGATGTTCCAGACGTTCGGCAGGGTGCCCTGCTCGTCGGCCAGGTCGCTGCCCGCGATCACCGTCACCACACCGGGCGCGCTGCGTGCGGCCTCGACGTCGACCGACGTGATGGTTGCGTGCGCCATCGGGCTGCGCACCATCGCCAGATGCAGCATCCCCGGCAGCGTCATGTTGTCGGTCCAGCGGGTGCGACCGGTGATCAGCCGCTGATCCTCCTTGCGGCGGCGAGACGCACCGACCTCGCCCTGCGGCGCGTCGGTGGCGGGCCGGTCCTCGACGGCGGTCATCGCGAGCTCCCTGCGGAGGTGGCGGAGTCGCTCATCGTCTGCGCGGCGGATCGCACGGCGGTCACGATGTTCTGGTATCCGGTGCAGCGGCACAGGTTGCCCTCGAGTCCGTCACGCACCTCCTGCTCGGACGGGTCCGGGTTGTCGGTCAGCAGGTCGATCGACTGCATGATCATCCCCGGCGTGCAGTAGCCGCACTGCAGCGCGTGGCACTCGTGGAAGGCCTGCTGCATGGGATGCAGTTCACCGTCGACTGCGAGGCCCTCGACCGTGGTGACCTCGTGCCCATCGGCCTGCACGGCCAGCACGGAGCACGACTTCACACTGCGACCGTCCAGGTGCACCGTGCAGGCACCGCAGTTGCTGGTGTCACACCCGATCACGGTGCCGGTCTTGCCGAGCCGCTCGCGCAGGTACTGCACGAGCAGCAGGCGGGGTTCCACGTCGTCGGAGTACGAAACCCCGTCGACCTTGACATCGATCTGCGCCATTGCGCCTCCTCGTCGAAACCTCGGACCTTGATCCAACGACGTGATCGGCGTCACGACAAGTGCTGGCACGAAACTAGTTAGAAATCAACCCCCAGGGCAACGCTCGGTAGCGGTCGGTCGCTGCGGGCCGCGTGCCACGTTTACGTGGCGCGCGTCGCGGGGTCGGGCCCGGGCGGGGGGTCGGAATCGGGACCGGGGTCGGGGTCGGGGTCGGGGTCGGGGTGGTGGTGAATGGCACCACCGGTACGGGACAACCGCTCGCCGCGTCCACCCCACCGCTGGGCGATGATCTCGGCGGCGATCGAGACGGCGGTCTCCTCCGGCGTACGGGCCCCGAGGTCGAGGCCGATCGGGCTGGCGAGCAGGTCGAGCTCGGCGTCGGACAGGCCGGCGTCGCGCAGCCGAGCCAGCCGGTCGTCGTGGGTGCGCCGCGAGCCCATGGCGCCGACGTAGGCGGGCCGGTGTGCGTCGGGCAGCCGCAACGCGACCTCGAGCAGCGGCACGTCGAACTTGGGGTCGTGGGTGAGTACGCAGATCACGGTGCGCTCGTCGAGGTCGCCGGCCTCGGCGTGACGACGTAGGTAGCGGTGCGGCCAGTCGATGACCACCTCGTCGGCGTCGGGGAAGCGAGCGGCGGTGGCGAACACCGGACGGGCATCGCAGACCGTGACCCGGTAGCCAAGGAACGCTCCCACCCGGGCGACCGCGGTCGCGAAGTCGATGGCGCCGAAGACCAGCATCCGAGGCTTGGGTGCGTGCGCGGCAACGAACACTCGCATCCCCTCGCCGCGACGCTGCCCGTCGGGGCCGTACGTGAGCCCGGTGCTGCGGCCCTGCGCGAGCAGCCCGCGGGCGTCGTCGACGACCGCCGCGTCGACCCGCTCAGAGCCGAGGCTCCCGTCCGGAACACCGTCGCCCGATTCGCCGCCCGAGCGCACGACGAGGTGCCGCCCCAGCCAGTCAGGGTCGGGGTGCTCGATGACGGTGACCACGGCGACCGGCCGGCCGGCGTCGATGTCGGCGGCGACCTGGCCGAGCTCGGGGAAGGTCTGCTGCGACACGGTCTCGATGAACACGTCGATCACGCCGCCGCAGGTCAAGCCGACCGCGAACGCGTCACCGTTGGACACCCCGTATCGCTCCAGGACCGGCCGCGAGTCGGCAACGACGGCCTGCGCCCGCTCGTAAACGGCCCCCTCCACGCACCCGCCGGACACCGAGCCGACCGCGGTGCCGTCGGGGCCGACCAGCATCGAGGCGCCGGCCGGCCGCGGCGCCGACCGCCAGGTCGCGATCACGGTGCCCACGCCGACGTCGTCGCCCGCGCGCCACCACTCGAGCAGCTCACCAAGGACCTCACGCACGCGCCAGCACCTCCAACAGCTCCTCGAACGTCGCCAGCGAGTGCCCGGCCAGCAGCTCGTCGATGGCCGGCGCCACCGCCACGATGCCACCTTGCACCGGCAGGTAACCGGGCTTGCCGCGGTGCGGGTTGACCCACACCAGCCGGTGCGCGAGCCGCCGCAGCCGCAACGCCTGCTCGGCCAGCAGTGCGGTGTCCCCGCGCTCCCAGCCGTCGCTGAACACCACCACCACCGCGCCCCGCGCCATGCCGCGCTGACCGTGCCGGTCGAGGAACACTCGCAGCACCTCGCCGAGACGGGTGCCGCCGGACCAGTCCGGCACGGCACGTCCGGCCGCTGCGACCGCGGCGGTCGC
Source organism: Propionibacteriales bacterium (assembly GCA_038233135.1). Classification (GTDB taxonomy): domain Bacteria; phylum Actinomycetota; class Actinomycetes; order Propionibacteriales; family Nocardioidaceae; genus JACCVL01. The sequence continues at coordinate 1,134 of JBBSMN010000235.1, read as the reverse complement.
GGCGGGCAGTCGCAGCGCGCTGGTGACACGGGTCAGGCGGGTGCCCATCGTGAGCACCTCGGTGGTCGCCGGGGCGCACCGCACGACCCGGTGCGCCAGGCGCAGCAGGTGGTCGGCATAGGGCTCCATCGACCCGGACACGTCGACCAGCAGCACCACCCGACGCCGGCGCGTGCTGCGCCGCCGGTGCCGCAGGGGACCGGGCTCGCCGGCCCGGCGCAGCTGGTCGCGGAGCGTACGGCCGGCGTCGACCCGGCCGCGGCGGCTGGGCTGCATCCGGGGGCTGCTCCGCGACGGCGGGCGCACGTTCAGCCGGTCGAGCAGCTGGTCGAGGCGGCGCCGATCAGCGGGGCCGAGGTCGGCGACGTCGCGGTGGCGCAGCAGCTCCGCCCCGCTGGCGACAGCCCGGAGCGCCAGACCGTCGCCACCGGCACCGCTGTCGGGGTCGCCGGCGCCGTCCGGGGCGAGGTCCGGTTGGCGGACCGTACGCGGCTTGCCGCGCGTGACCCGGCCGGACGAGCGCTCGGCTCCGAACCACGAGGCGAACACCCGGTCATAGCGGTCGATGTCGTCGGTGCCGCCGCACAGCGTGGCCCGCCCCGACCAGTAGACGGCGTCGCGGCCGCCCGCCCCCGCCAGCGCTGCCGCCCGCAGGAACTGCTGGCCGCGGTCCGGGGTCACGGTCGCGCCCGCGGCACGCAGCGCCGCGCCGAACCCCAGCAGCAGCTCGTCGGCCCCGACCGCAGCAGCCACCCGTCAGCCCGCCAGCACCCGGTCGAGCTGGTCACGAGCCCGCTCGACGTCCTCGCGGTACTTCACCACCGCGCCCAGCGTCGCCGCGGCGGCCGCGAGGTCGAGCCGGTCACGACCGAGGGCGTGCAGGGCGCGCGCCCAGTCCAGCGTCTCGGCCACACCGGGCGGCTTGAGCAGGTCGGCGCCGTCGCGCAGGCGGTGCACCGCGCCGGCAACCTGCTCGGCGAGCTGCTGGCTGACCTCTGGGATCCGCGTACGCACGATCTCCACCTCGCGCGCGAGCCCGGGGTGCTCGATCCAGTGGTAGAGGCAGCGCCGCTTGAGCGCGTCGTGCAGCTCACGGGTGCGGTTGGAGGTGAGGACGACGACGGGCGGCGGGTC
>JBBSMN010000234.1:0-3909 GCA_038233135.1 Propionibacteriales bacterium | reverse complement strand
TGAGGCGTGTGACCCCGACGACGCCGAGACCCTTGGCGACAGGGTTGTCGCCGCCGTCCGGGACGCGACCCAGAGCGCCGAGGAGCTCGCCGCGGAGCGGCTGGGTCCGCTGGCCGGCGGGCTCGAGGGGCTGGGCGGTCTCGGCGGTGTCCTCGGCGGCTGTTCCGCTCCCGAGCTGGACGAGAGCGGCCCGGCACAGCGGTCACCCGGCTTCTGAGTCGATCGGTCCACTGCTGTGTACGAAGGCGTCGTCCAGGACCTCATCGACGAGCTCGGCCGGCTGCCCGGGGTCGGCCCGAAGGGCGCGCAGCGCATCGCGTTCTACCTGCTCGACGCCGACCCGGTCGACGTCAAGCGGCTGGCTCACGTCCTGGTCGAGGTCAAGGACACGGTGCGGTTCTGCTCGGTGTGCGGCAACGTGGCCGAGGCCGAGCAGTGCCGCATCTGCCTCGACACCAGGCGCAACCTTGCCGTGCTCTGTGTCGTCGAGGAGTCCAAGGACGTCGTCGCCATCGAGCGGACCCGCGAGTTCCGTGGCCGCTACCACGTCCTCGGCGGGGCGATCTCACCGATCGACGGTGTCGGACCCGACCAGCTGCGGGTCCGCGAGCTGATGTCCCGACTCGCCGACGGGGCGGTCACCGAGGTCATCTTGGCCACCGATCCCAACCTCGAGGGCGAGGCCACTGCGACCTATCTCACCCGGATGCTACGGCCGCTAGGGTTGCGCGTTACGCGGCTGGCAAGTGGACTGCCGGTCGGGGGAGATCTCGAGTACGCCGACGAGATCACGCTGGGTCGGGCATTCGAAGGGAGGCGCAGTGTCGATGACTGACGACGCGACGAGCACGTCCGGAGACCTCCCGAGTGACCTGGAGGACCTGGCGCAGGGCGTCGCGGACCAGGTGGCGAGCTTCCTGATCGCACTGCGTGAGCTCGCCCACCGGGGTGACACAGCGACCGCGGTGCCGCTGTTGCTTCTCGAGGTGAGCCAGCTTCTGCTCGCCGGCGCGCGGCTGGGCGTGATGATCGACCTGGTCCCGAGCGAGCAGTACGAGGCCGAGACCGGTCCCGACCCCGACCTCGACCACATCCGCGAGGAGCTGGCGGAGCTGCTGGGCGCTGCTGACGAGTACGTCGAGGTGTTCGACCCGTACGCCGAAGCCCCCGACCTGGTGCCCAGCCGCATCTCCGACGACGTGACGGCGATCGCCGAGCGACTCGTGCACGGGCTGGCGCACCACCGGGCCGGCCGCGCGGCCGAGGCGCTGTGGTGGTGGCAGTTCAGCTATGTCTCCTCGTGGGGCTCGGAGGCCAGCGCGGTGCTGCGTGCGCTGCAGTCGGTGGTCGCGCACGACCGACTCGACGAGGACCGCAACGCCACCATGGAGATGGAGCGGATCGCGATCGCCGAGCAGTTGGACACCGAGACCGGCTGACGCCAACGTCTCACGAGCGGCACGCTCGATAGACTCCTCGCCGCGTACGGCACCGACTCGAAGGAGACTCGTGGGCATCGTCGTGCAGAAGTACGGGGGCTCCTCGGTAGCCGACGCAGCCGGCATCAAGCGGGTGGCGCAGCGGATCGCCGCCACCCGTAAGGGCGGCAGCGACGTCGTGGTCGTCGTGTCCGCGATGGGCGACACCACCGACGAGCTATACGACCTCGCGCACGACGTGTCGCCGCTGCCGCCGGGCCGCGAGCTAGACATGTTGCTCACCGCAGGGGAGCGCATCTCGATGGCCCTGCTGGCGATGGCGATCGGCAACCTCGGCCACCAGGCACGGTCGTTCACCGGCTCGCAGGCCGGGGTGATTACCGACTCCTCGCACGGCAAGGCCAAGATCATCGACGTCACCCCGGGGCGCATCGAGCAGGCGCTCGCCGCTGGGTCCATCGCTATCGTCGCCGGCTGCCAGGGCGTCAGCCAGGTCGGCAAGGACATCACCACGCTCGGCCGCGGCGGGTCGGACACCACCGCGGTCGCCCTTGCCGCAGCGCTCGGCGCCGACGTCTGCGAGATCTACAGCGACGTCGACGGCGTCTACACCGCCGACCCGCGCATCGTGCCCACCGCACACCGGCTGGCGACCATCTCCACCGAGGAGATGCTCGAGATGGCTGCTTGCGGGGCCAAGATCTTGCACCTGCGCTGTGTGGAGTACGCCCGGCGGTACCAGCTGCCCATCCACGTACGCTCGAGCTTCTCCAACCACCCCGGCACATGGGTCACCGACCGACCAGAGCACACCCCAGGAGGGACCGTGGAGCAGGCCATAATCACCGGAGTGGCCCACGACCGCAGTGAGGCCAAGGTGACCCTCGTGGGGGTGCCCGACAAGGTCGGCGAGGCGGCGCGCATCTTCGACGCCCTGGCGTCTGCGCAGATCAACCTCGACATGATCGTGCAGAACGTCTCCGCAGCGGCGACCGGCCGCACCGATATCTCGTTCACCCTGCCGCGCTCGGACGGGCCGGTGGCCATGACCGCCCTGGCGAACCTGCGCGATGAGGTCGGCTACGAGCAGCTGCTCTTCGACGACCGCATCGGGAAGGTGTCGCTGGTGGGGGCAGGCATGCGCAGCCACCCCGGCGTCACGGCGCGCTTCTTCACTGCGCTGGCCGCTGCGGGCGTCAACATCGAGATGATCTCCACCTCGGAGATCCGGATCTCCGTCGTCGTGGACCAGGAGCAGGTCGACGACGCGGTCGCCGCGGCGCACGCCGCCTTCGAGCTGGCCTCCGACGAGGTCGAGGCGGTCGTCTACGGCGGGTCGGACCGATGAGCCTCCGAGCCGAGGGGTTGCGGGTCGGTGTTATCGGCGCCACCGGGCAGGTCGGTGCCGTCATGCGCCGGCTGCTGGACGAGCGGGCGTTGCCGATCGACCAGGTCCGCTACTTCGCGTCGGCGCGCTCGGCCGGCCGCCGGCTGCCGGGCATCGGCGCCGGTGCGGCAGACGTCGTCGTGGAGGACGCCGAGACCGCCGACCTCTCCGGGCTCGACGTCGCGTTGTTCTCGGCGGGGGCGGCAACCTCGCGGGTCCAGGCGCCGCGGTTCGCGGCGGCCGGAGCCGTGGTCATCGACAACTCGTCGGCGTTCCGGCAGGACCCGGCCATCCCGCTGGTCGTCAGCGAGGTCAACCCCGGTGCCATCGACTCCGCCCTGGCACCGGGTGCGGCCCGCATCATCGCCAACCCCAACTGCACCACGATGGCCGCGATGCCCGTCCTCAAGGTGCTGCACGACGAGGCCGGGCTGGTCCGGATGACCGCATCGACCTATCAGGCGGTGTCCGGCAGCGGTCTGGCCGGCATCGACGAGCTCGACAAGCAGATGCGTCAGGTCGTCGACCGGGCCACCGAGCTGACCCACGACGGCTCGGCGGTGCCGTTCCCGGCCCCGCAGATGTACGTCGCGCCGATCGCGTACAACGTGTTGCCGATGGCGGGCACGGTCGTCGACGACGGCAGCTTCGAGACCAACGAGGAGCAGAAGCTGCGCAACGAGTCGCGCAAGATCCTCGACCTGCCCGACCTGCGGGTGTCCGGCACGTGCGTGCGCGTGCCGGTCTTCACCGGACACTCGCTGTCCCTGAACGTCGAGTTTGAGCGGGCCCTCACGGTGGCGAGGGCGTCGGAGCTGCTCGCCGCGGCGCCTGGGGTCGAGCTGGTCGAGGTGCCGACGCCGCTGCAGGCGGCGGGCCGCGACGCGAGCCTGGTCGGCCGCATCCGGCAGGACTCGGCTGTCGATGGTGACCGCGGGCTGGTCTTGTTCGTCAGTGGCGACAACCTTCGAAAGGGCGCCGCGTTGAACACGGTGCAGATCGCTGAGCTCGTCGCCGCCCGCCTCTGACCCCGCTTCCGCCTCGAGTTGTCACCGTCAGGGTGCGTTCTAACGCATCCTGACG
>JBBSMN010000233.1:0-3915 GCA_038233135.1 Propionibacteriales bacterium | reverse complement strand
GGTCGTCGTCGCCACCGTACGGGCGCTCAAGGCGCACTCGGGGCGGCACAAGGTGGTGGCTGGCAAGCCCATCCCAGAGGCGATGCTCGCCGAGAACCCCGAGGAGGTGCACATCGGCGGAGCCAACCTGCGCAAGCAGGTCGAGAACATCCGGGTGCACGGCGTGACGCCGGTCGTGGCGATCAACGCCTTCCCGGGCGACCACCCGTCCGAACACCAGGCGATCCGGGAGATCGCCGCCGAGCTGGGCGTACGCGTGGCGGTCTGCACCCACTTCGCCGACGGCGGTCGCGGAGCGACCGAGCTGGCCGAGGTGGTGGCCGAGGCGGCCGACGAGCCGTCGGAGTTCGCCCTGCTCTACCCCGACGAGGCGTCGCTACGCACCAAGATCGAGACCGTGGCCGCCCGGGTCTACGGCGCCGACGGGGTCGACTACAGCCCGGCGGCCGGGCGACAGCTCGACACCTACGAGCGCAACGGCTTCGGGCACCTGCCGGTCTGCATCGCCAAGACACACCTGTCGATCTCGTCCGACGCCGCCCTTAAGGGGGCGCCGACCGGTTGGCGGCTGCCGGTACGCGAGGTGCGGGCGTCGGTCGGCGCCGGCTTCGTCTACCCGATCTGCGGGGAGATGCAGACGATGCCCGGCCTCGGCGCCTCGCCGGCTGCGCACCGCGTCGACATGGACGACGCCGGCCAGATCGTCGGTCTGTCCTGAGTGACCCAGACGGCCCCCGGCCGACGCCGGAGCAGCGCGTCGGCGCGCTGCTCGACGCGGTGGCGGCGCGCACACCGGCGCCGGGCGCGGGCGCGGTCACCGGGGTCACGGCGTCGCTGGCCGCTGCCCTGGCGGCGATGGTCGCGCGGTTCTCCGACGACGAGGTGACGGCCGCGGTGTGTGACGGGCTGGCGCGGCGGCTGGAGCCGCTGGCCGACGCGGACGCCACCGCGTACGGGTCGTACCTCGAGGCGGCGCGGCTGCCCCACGAGGACGACAGCCGGGCCGCGCAGATGGTCGAGACCTTGTCGGCCGCCACTGACGTCCCGATGAGCCTGGTCGAGCTGGCCGGCGACGTGGTCGAGCATGCCTGCCGGCTGGCCCGCGACGGCAACCCGCGGCTGCGTGGCGACGCCGTGACCGCCGCGCTGCTGGGCGCCGGGGCTGCTCGCAGCGCCGCGGTGCTGGTGGGCGTCAACCTCGCGGGCCGGCCCGCCTTCGGCGACGACCCGCGCCCGGACCGGGCGCACACGCTGGCCGCCGAGGCGCAGAGGCTGGCGGACGGGGTCGCCGGCTGAGCTTGGTGGGGCGGGGTCGCGGTGCCGTGAGTCGAATCGACTGCGGTGTTGGTGGTCACCGCGGCAGCCCATGCTGACCACCAACGCCGCACTCGACCTGTTCGCGGCAGCTCCTTCGCGCCACGATGGAACCGATCCGCGAGGCTGGCGCGTCGTACGGTCACGGGTAGGCCAGCAAGGTGGGGAGGGTTGGCGTGGACCGCGACCAGGACTTCGGCGCGTACGTGGAGGCGCGCTGGTCCGGTCTGGTGCGCGCCACCGTGCTGCTGGGATGCTCGCGACAAGACGCCGAGGACCTGGTGCAAGTGGCGCTGGAGCGGTGCTACCAGGCATGGGATCGCGTGCGCGGTGCCAGGGAGCCCGACGCCTACGTCTACACCGTGCTCGTGCACTGCCTGGCAAGCAGCCGCCGGCGGCGTTGGTGGGGTGAGCAACCGAGCGCGCATCCACCCGACGACGCCGCTGCCGTTACCGCCGCCGACGACGTTGCCGCCGACACGTCGGAGCGCCGAATGGTGCTCGGTGCGCTCAGCGCGCTCGAGCTCGACCACCGCACGGTGCTGGTGCTGCGCTACTACGCCGACCTGTCGGAGCAGCAGGTGGCCGACGTGCTCGGCGTCGCCACCGGCACCGTGAAAAGCCGCACATCGCGGGCGCTGAAGCGTCTGGCGCTCGAGCTCGAAGGCAGCTCGCCGAGGAGTTCATCGTGAGCACCGACGACCAGCTCCGGGACCTGCTGCACCGGACGGCTGACGATGTCCCCGTCGGCCCGCCGCCCACCACCGCGCTCGTGCGCCGCGGCCGCCGCTCGCGGCTGCGCAGGCGCGTCGTGCCGCTGGTTGCGACCGTCGCCGTGCTCGTGGTCGCCCTGGTGGCTGGGGGGTGGTTGGGGTCCGACGACAGGGCGACCCCGACCACGGTCGACCCGGCGGGGCCCGGGCCGAGCGATCTGGTGGAGACCGCGCCCGGTCCACGGCTGGGCAGCGGCACCGACGTCCCGATCAGCACCAGCGCCTGGCAGCCCGGTGACGGCGGCAGGCTCGCTCTGATAGCTGGCACGCTCAAGGCCAACGACGCCGGCTGCCTGCATGTCGGTGGCAGTGACATCGTTTGGCCAGCGGGCTTCACCGCAACCACCCCGTCGCCGGGCACCGTGCAGGTGCGTCGTCCCGATGGTGCGGTGGTGGCAGAGACCGGGCGTACCTTCCGCACCGTGGGCTCCTGGGCATCCCCGGCTGGCGGGCTGGTCTGCCGCGCCTCGACGGCAGGTGAGGTGGCCACCGTCCAAGGCCTGATGCGGCCTCTCGAGGGCCGCCCCGCCCAGACCGATGTCGACGCGGCACAGGGGCCGACGGCAGCGGAGCGGAGTCTGGTCACCCAGCTCGTCAGCTTCGCCGCCGGCTCCAGATCCACGCTCGGCACAGAGCTGCCGTTGCCGGACGAGGTGAGCCTCGGTCTCGGCAACCGGATCGGCGCCGGGTGCCAGCAGACCAGCTCGAGCGGCGGCGAGGCTGGCTCATCGACGAGAAGGGCTTTGCTGGTCGGGTCGGACCCTTTTCAGCACTCCACGAGCTGGCGCGTCCGGCGTTCCAAGACGTCCGGCCCGGCCGACGTCCGCAGTGCGCGTCACCGGCGCTGGACCTGCCCGACGAGCTCGCGAGGCTCCGGCAGCTGAGCGTGCAGCCGCGGTGGGTCGATGACTGTTCCGACTGGTACCTGGTGGAGCTCTTCCTCGACGACCGCGGCCGGGTGGCCGCCGTCATGCTCGACCTGTGGAACCCCTGACCGACTCCGCGCGTCGTATCACCGAGGGGATCCGGAGCCTCCTGGAGCGAGCAATGGCCGAACGGCCGGTAGCCCTGACCAAGCAGATGCGGCATCGTGGTGACGTTCACAAGGATCATACGGGGGAGACAGAAATGATAATGGTGCTCGCGGCTGTGGCGTTGTTCCCACTCGGCCTGCTCGGGCTGGTGCTGCTCATGGCCAGTCTGGAGGACAGTCTGGAGGACGGCCTGGACGGCTCGGCCGCTGCGTCGGGGGAGGCCGAACCGGTCGCGGTGCCCACAGCTTCGCAGCCGAACGCCTGATCCCAGGCACGCCGTAGGCCGTACGCCGCCTGAGACAATGGTCGCGTGGAGACTGCCCTGCTCGTGGTGCTGCTCGCCGCAGCAGTCACGGCGTTCAACGCGCTCGCCGGTCGCTTCTCGGTCTCCGCGCCGCTGCTGCTCGTCCTGGTAGGCATCACGGCATCCTTCGTGCCCGGCCTGCCCGAGATCGAGCTGCTGCCCGAGGTTGTGCTGCTGGGCTTGCTGCCGCCGCTGCTGTACGGCGCGGCGATCCGTACGTCGCTCGTCGACTTCCGGCGCAACAAGCGTCCGATCGGGCTGCTGTCGGTCGGTCTCGTCGTGTTCACCACCGTCGGCATCGGGCTGCTGACCAAGGCGCTGCTACCCGAGGTGCCCCTGGCTGCCGCACTGGCGCTGGGAGCGGTGGTCGCGCCGCCGGACGCGGTGGCGGCGATGGCGATCGCGCGTCGGGTGGGGATGCCACGACGAGTCGTCACGATCCTCGAAGGCGAGAGCCTGGTCAACGACGCCACGGCGCTGGTCTGCCTGC
>JBBSMN010000232.1:0-3939 GCA_038233135.1 Propionibacteriales bacterium | reverse complement strand
CTCTCAGGCCGTGTTACCCTGGTCACCCAGGAAGGGGTACAAATACATGGCTTTCACTGTCGGCGAAACGGTTGTCTACCCCAATCACGGAGCAGCCGTCATCGAGGATATCGAGACCCGGCAGATCAAGGGCGAGGACAAGATGTACCTCGTGCTTCGCATCGTGGCGCAGAACGACCTCGTCGTCCGGGTGCCCGCGTGCAACCTTGATCTGGTTGGCGTGCGGGACGTGGTGGACAAGGAAGGCCTCGAGCGTGTGTTCGGCGTGTTGCGGTTGCCGCACACCGAGGAGCCCACCAACTGGTCCCGCCGCTACAAGGCCAACCTCGAGAAGCTGCATTCCGGTGACGTGATGAAGGTGTCGGAGGTCGTGCGCGACCTGTGGCGTCGCGAGAAGGACCGCGGCCTGTCGGCGGGCGAGAAGCGCATGCTCGCCAAGGCCCGCCAAATCCTGGTCTCCGAGCTGGCTCTGGCCGAGCACACCAACGAGGACAAGGCCGAGACCCTGCTCGACGAGGTGCTCGCCTCCTGACCCGAGTGGCCGCGGTCGTGCCCGCGGCCGGGCTCGGGACCCGGCTCGGTCCCGGCGCGGCCAAGGCAGTCCGTCCGGTGGCGGGTGTGCCGCTCGTCGTACGCGCGGTGCGCTCCCTCGACAGCAGCGGGCTGGTCGAAGTCGGGGTCGTGGTGGCCGCGCCCGAGTCCTGCGCGGACGTGGACCGGTTGGTCGCGGCGGCCGGTCTGGGCGCTCGGTGGAGCGTGGTGGCTGGCGGTGACACCCGCTCCCGGTCGGTCGAGCTCGGCCTGGCCACGCTCCCCGCTGACGTCGAGGTGGTGCTGGTACACGACGCGGCCCGGGCCTTCGTCCCCGCCGACGTCGTGCGCCGCGTGCTAACCGCAGTGGATGCGGGCGCAGACGCCGTGATTCCCGTCCTCCCGGTCGCTGACACCGTCAAGCAGGTCGATCCCGCCGGGGCGGTCACCGACACGCTCGACCGGTCGTCGCTGCGGCAGGTGCAGACCCCCCAAGGCTTCCGGCGCTCCGTCCTCGACAAGGCTTACGCCGCTGCCGTCGGCGGCGCGAGTGCGGCGCCGGCCGTCACCGACGACGCGGGGCTCGTCGAACGGCTCGGCGGCCGGGTGGTCGTGGTCGCCGGTGACGCGCTGGCGTTCAAGGTGACCGGGCCGCTCGACCTGATTCTGGCCGAAGCCGTCGCCCGGGATCTGGACGGCGGAGCTGGCTAACGGTCAGCTGGCTAACGGGGCAGCTGGCTAGCCGCCCGTGCCCGTGTCGCGGTGCACAAGGGCGGTCGCAATCGCGGCCACGCCCTCACCCCGTCCGGTGAGACCGAGCCCGTCGCTGGTGGTGGCCGACACCGAGACCGGCGCACCGGCCGCCTCCGACAGCAGCCGCTCGGCCTCGGTGCGGCGCTGAGCCAGCCGGGGCCGCTGACCGATCACCTGCACGGACAGGTTGCCCGCCCGGCACCCGGCGTTGGCGAGCCTGGCTGCGGTCTCGGCCAGCAGCGCCACACCCGAGGCTCCCGCCCACCGCTCATCGGCCACGCCGAACTGGCTGCCCAGGTCACCCAGCCCCGCCGCCGAGAGCAGCGCGTCGCACAGTGCGTGCGCGACGACGTCGGCGTCGGAGTGGCCGGCCAGACCCTGCGGCTCGTCCGGCCAGTGCAGCCCGGCCAACCACATCGCCCGGCTGCTGTCGAGCCGGTGCACGTCGACCCCGAGCCCGACCCGCACGTCGGTGCTCACCGGCACGCGCAGGCGTTGTCGTCGCTCACCCGACCATTGTCGGGCATCGGGGACGTCAGCCGCGCGGCAGCGACTTGAACCGCGGGTGTATGACGTAGGCGGTGCCGGCGCTGGCGGTTAACCAGGCTCGCTCCAGCTGCCCACGCTTGTAGACCCTGCGTACGCCGGGGTTGCGTGCCGCGGCGGGGTCGTTGACGATCGGGTTGCCCTTCTTGGTGAAGCCCCGCAGCACCAGGATGTGGCCATTGCTCGAGCTGATCGGCGAGCCGTCCAGCTCGCCGGCGCCGAAGGAGATCGACAGCACCAGCGGGATGCCCTTGGCGATGTAGGGCTCGGCGGCGCGCATCGAGCCGAGCCGGGTCACGAACGCATCCAGGCTGAAGGTGCTCGCGTACGCCGCGGAGAACGGCCAGTTGCCGGCACCGGAGTAGCGGTAGTCGTAGGTCATCCGGGCGGCGTGGTCGACCCACGGGTCGCGGTGGCCGGACGGCACCCAGGAGTACTGCTTGCGGGTCGGTCCGGAGTTCCACCGGCCGAGCACCATCGCGGTCGAGGTGGGTGAGCACCACGCCTCGCCGCCGTTGTCCCACTGCGGGTAGTGACCCTGGTGGATCATCTGGCTATAGCGCGGCACCTTGATCGATGTGCCGCGGGCGACACCGGGTGAGCTGGTCGAGACCCCGCTCGGCGCGAGCTGGGAGGTTGTGGCCGCGAGAGCGGCGACGACCGGGGTGCGGCTGGTGCCCGTACGGCGGTTGAGCTTGACCCGCAGCTGCCACCGCCTGGCGTTGCTGGTGGTGCGTACGGTGTCGGTCAGCACGCTGGCGACGTCGTCGCTCTGGCTGCCGCGGCTGGTGCGGTGGATCCCGCCGAGCTTCCCACCTGCCCAGATCCCCAGGCAGTCCCAGCTGCCGGTCCGCCCGCCGGTGCGCACCCGCACCTGCACCTCCAGGAAGGTGCCGACCGGGGTCTTGGCGCTCCAGCTCGGCACCAGCTCGCGGTAGGCGTGCGACGACCGCGTCCACCGCGAGGTCCAGGTCCCGTAGGCGTACCGGAGTCCCTGCCGGTCTCCGTACGGGTCGGTGTAGCGGCGCACGCCCGCCGGGTTGCCGATCCGCAGCGAGCCCTTGCCGACGCGAACACCGTTGCGGCTGCCGGCCCGGAGCGCCTTGTTGCTCGCGAACCGCCGCAGGTCGGTGGCCACCGCGCCGCGCTGGGCCGGCGCCTTAGCACTGGCCGCCGCCGCGGGCGGGGTGGCCGGGTCCGGCGTCGCCGTCGCCGCGGGCGGGGCGACCAGGAGCATGGCGGCAGCAGTGGCGACGATCCCGAGACAGATGCGACGCATGATGCTCACGCTATGTCGGACTTCGGTTGCCGCGCATCCTCCGTACGGTCGCCCCGCGCGCCGTCTGGACGGACGAGTCCGGCCGGCCCGCGACCGGCGCCCGCCCCGTTAGGCTTGGTCGGTGACCATCCGGCTGTACGACACGGCGACCCGCAAGGTGCGAGACCTCGTACCGGTGCGTCCGGGCCGGGTCGGCATCTACCACTGCGGGCTCACGGTCCAGGGCCCGCCGCACGTCGGGCACATCCGCAAGGAGGTCGTCTTCGACGTGCTTCGCCGCTGGCTCGAGCACAGTGGGTACGCCGTCACGCTGGTCGCCAACGTCACCGACATCGACGACAAGATCCTCGCCAAGTCGGCCGCCGCGGGCCGTGAGTGGTGGGCGCACGCCTACGCCAACGAGCGTGCGCTGCACGAGGCGTATGCGGTGCTGGGCTGCCTGCCCCCGACGTACGAGCCGCGCGCCACCGGCCACATCCCCGAGATGCTCGAGCTGGTCGAGACGCTGATCGACAAGGGCCACGCCTACCTCGCGTCCGACGACTCCGGTGACGTCTACTTCGACGTGTGCAGCTGGCCGGCTTACGGCGAGCTCTCGCGCCAGCGACTCGACGACATGGAGGCCGCCACCGACGCCGACCCGCGGGGCAAGCGCGACCAGCGTGACTTCGCGCTGTGGAAGGGCGCCAAGCCCGACGAGCCGGCGACCGCCTCGTGGCCGTCGCCGTGGGGGCGCGGGCGCCCCGGCTGGCACCTGGAGTGCTCGGCGATGGCCGGCAAGTACCTCGGCGACGAGTTCGACATCCACGGCGGCGGGCTCGATCTGCGCT
>JBBSMN010000231.1:0-3956 GCA_038233135.1 Propionibacteriales bacterium | reverse complement strand
GGACAACAACTCAGGCACAGGCACCTGCCAGCGGGGGAAGACGCGGTCAGGAACACCACCACCCTCCCCCTCACAGCCCCAAGATCAACAAGCCACGCCGCGAGGGCCCTGAGTAGTTACTATCTCACGGAGAATCCGGGACGTTCTTGCGCCACTCGACGCCATGCAGCGCGGGGGTGAGCGGCGCGGCCGGGCCGCGTCACGCGACCGGGACGAGCATCTCCAGCACGACCCACGCCACCGGGGCGACGAACAGCAGCGAGTCGAGGCGGTCCATCATGCCGCCGTGACCGGGCAGCAGAGAACCCATGTCCTTGACACCGAGGTCGCGCTTGATCAGCGACTCCGACAGGTCGCCGATCGTGGCGGCGCACGCGGTTAGCACTCCGAGCAGGACACCGACCCAGGCGGCGCCGCCGAGGCTCAACGTGACGGTGAGCCAGCCGGCCACCGAGCAGACGACCACCGAGCCGGCGAAGCCCTCCCACGACTTCTTCGGGCTGATGCTCGGGGCCATCGGGTGCCGACCGATCAGCACGCCGACGACGTAGCCACCGATGTCCGAGGCGACCGTGGCCACCACAAACGTCACGACGCGCCACGACCCGTCGGAGGGAAGGGCCAGCAGCAGGACGAACGACCCCAGCAGCGGCACGTACGTGAGCACGAACATCCCCGCCGTCGCGTCCCGTACGTAGCCTGCGGCGCCCAGCGGCATCCGGAGGGCGAGCACCCCGAGCAGGCTCAGCCCGAGCGCCACGACAAGCAGCTGCGCACCACCCGTCCAGGTCCCCAGCAGCATCGCGACCCCGCCAAGCGCAACCGGGACGAGGGGCAGCCGGGTGCCGTTGGTGGCCAGGGCTCCACGCAGCTCGTGGATGCCGACGAGCGCAAAAGCGATCACAACCACCAGGAAGGCTGCGGGGACGACGAACAGCGAGACGAGCACCAGTGCGCCGAGCCCGACACCGACGGCGATTGCCGCGGGCAGGTCCCGTCCGGCTCGGCTGGGCCGCACCTGCGGGTCGCCGGGAGCTCCAGGAGCGGGCCCCCCGGAGCCGGGTGCGGGGGTGAACTCCGGTGTCGGACCGTTCACACCTCGAGCAGCTCGGCTTCCTTGTGCTGCAGCAGCTCGTCGATGACGTCGGTGTGCTTCCTGGTCAGGCCGTCCAGCCGCTTCTCGGCCCCGGTGACGTCGTCCTTGCCGACCTCGCCGTCCTTCTCCGCGCGCTCGAGCGCCTGCTTGGCCGACCGGCGGATGTTGCGTACGGCCACCCGGCCGTCCTCGGCCTTGGTGCGTGCGAGCTTGATGTACTCCTTGCGGCGGTCCTCGGTGAGCTCGGGCAGCACCACGCGCAGCACCTTGCCGTCGTCGGTGGGGTTCACGCCGAGGTCTGAGTCGCGGATCGCCCGTTCGATGGCGGGTTTGGCGCCCATGTCGTACGGCGAGATGACCACCACCCTGGCCTCGGGGATCTGGAAGCCCGCCAGCTGCTGGATCGGGGTGGGACTGCCGTAGTAGTCCGCAGTGATCTTGGCGAACATCTGAGGGTGGGCGCGGCCGGTGCGGATCGCCGCGAAGTCCTCCCGGGCGACCTCGACGGCCTTGTCCATCTTGCCGCCTGCCTCACGCAATGTCTGGTCGATCACGTCTGTCCTCGCCTCGGGCATCTCGGGTGAATCGTGCTCACAGGAGTCACCGGCGTCAACCGGAAGACACCACGGTGCCGATCTTCTCACCCCGTACGGCGCGGGCGATGTTGCCGTCGGCCAGGCTGAAGACGACGATCGGGAGGTCGTTCTCGCGGCACAGCGAGAACGCCGCGGCGTCGGCGACCTTCAGGCCGCGGCCGAGCACCTCGCTGTAGCTCACCGCATCGAACTTCACCGCGGTCGGGTCCAACCGAGGGTCGGCGTCGTAGACGCCGTCGACGCCGTTCTTGGCCAGCAGCAACGCGTCGCACCCGATCTCCAGAGCGCGCTGAGCAGCAACCGTGTCGGTGGAGAAGTAGGGCATGCCGGCACCCGCGCCGAAGATGACGATGCGGCCCTTCTCCAGGTGCCTGACCGCCCGGCGCGGGATGTACGGCTCGGCGACCTGGCCCATCGTGATCGCGGTCTGCACCCGGGTCTCGATGCCCTGCTTGTCCACGAAGTCCTGCAGGGCCAGGCAGTTCATGACGGTCCCGAGCATGCCCATGTAGTCGGCGCGGGAACGGTCCATCCCGTGCGCGGACAGCTCGGCGCCACGAAAGAAGTTGCCACCACCGACGACGATGCCGAGCTGAACACCCGAGCGGACGACGTCGGCCATCTGCCGCGCCACCGAGCTGACTACCTCAGGGTCGACGCCGATGGTCCCGCCGCCGAAGACCTCGCCGGAGAGCTTGAGCAGCACCCGCCGATAGATCGGCCGGTCGGCCTGGTCCGTCTCGTCGCCCATGACTGCCGCCCTCCGGTGTTGGTGTCCAGCGTTGACGCTAGCCGATCAGGTCTGCCCGACCTCGAAGCGTGCGAAGCGGGCCACGGTGAGACCGGCACCCTCTAGCACTGCCTCGACGGTCGACTTGGACTCCTTGACCGACGCCTGCTCGAGCAGCACCACGTCCTTGAAGAACCCGTTGACCCGGCCTTCGATGATCCGCGGCAACGCCTGCTCCGGCTTGCCCTCCGCACGAGCGGTGGCCTCGCCGATCTCCCGCTCCTTGGCCACGACGCCCGCCGGCACCTCGTCGCGTGCGACGTACTGCGGCCGCATGGCGCACACTTGCATCGCCACGTCGCGGGCGGTGTCGACGTCGTCACCCACGAACTCCAGCAGGACGCCCACGGCCGGCGGCAGGTCGCTGGCACGGCGGTGCATGTACGCCGCCACCTGGCCATCGAAGGCCGCGACCCGGCCGAGGTCGATCTTCTCGCCGATCACCGCGGCCAGCTCGCCGACGGCCTGTTCGACGGTGCGACCGTCGGCCAGCTCGGCGCTGGTGAACGAGTCGCGGTCGGCCGGCCGTACGCGGTCGGCTGTCTCGGTCAGCAGCTGGGCCAGCTGCTGGAAGGGCTCGGACTTGGCGACGAAGTCCGTCTCGCAGTTCAGCTCGACGATGGCGTGGCCGACGGTGGCGACCAGGCCGGCGGCAGCCGTGCGCTCGGCGCCGCGCTTGGCGGCCTTGCCCTCGCCCTTGATGCGCAGGAGCTCCACGGCCCGGTCCATCTCACCGTCGGTCTCGACCAGAGCGTTCTTGGAGTCCATCATCCCCGCGCCGGTCAGGTCACGGAGCTTCTTCACGTCGGTGGCGCTGATGTTCGCCATGGGGGCTGCCTCGTCTCTTCCAGTGCTGGCGGTGCGGATCGTGCGGATGGTGCGGATGGTGCGGGTGGGTCAGACCTTGCTGGTGTCGTCCGCCTCGGCGTTGGCGTCCTTGACGGCGGCGTCGGAGTCCACGTCGGCCTCGACCTGGGCTGCGGGATCGGACCCCTCGGGCGCGCCGGAGACCTCGGTGGGCTCGGACGCCGGCGTCTCGGCAGGCTGCTCGACAGGCTGCTCGTCGGGGGTCTGGCCGGAGACATCGGCAACGGTGGCGCCGAGCGCCTCGGCCGCCTCGGACTCGGCTTCGGCCGACGCCGCGGGACGGTCACCAGGCGCATCTGCGGTGGTGGCGGCCGCGGCTGCCTCCCCCGCCGCGCCACCGAGGAGCTCACGCTCCCACTCGGCCATCGGCTCGTCCGCGCCGACCTCTGCGCCGGACTGCTCCTCACCGGTACGGACACCAGAGCGCGCCATGAGTCCCTCGGCGACCGCGTCGGCGACCACCCGAGTCAGCAACGTCACCGAACGGATCGCGTCGTCGTTGCCCGGGATCGGGTAGTCGACGTCGTCGGGGTCACAGTTGGTATCCAGTACCGCCACGACTGGGATGCCCAGCTTCTTGGCCTCGTCGATGGCCAGGTGCTCCTTG
>JBBSMN010000230.1:0-3964 GCA_038233135.1 Propionibacteriales bacterium | reverse complement strand
GATGAGTTGGCTGAACAGCGACCGCGACAGCGCCTGTGTTCCGCCCAGCACGATCCCGATGGCGGTGGCCAGCGCGAGGAACGGCACCAGCTGGCCGGCCGGCAGCAGGTAGCCGACGCCGACGACGACGACCCACACGCACAGCCCGGCCATGATCGTGCGGCGGCTGCCGAAGCGGGCCGCCACCCGGCCGAACAGCAAGGCGCCACCGAAGGCAACGAACTGCACCAGCAGGATGGTGGCGATCAGCACCCCGGTCGGGAAGCCCAGCTGCTTGTCGCCGTAGACGCTGGCGGTGCCGATGACGGTCTGGATTCCGTCGTTGTAGAACAGGTACGCCAGCAGGAACGTCAAGGTCATCGGATACTGGCGGGCTTCGCGCAGCGTCGCCAGCAGCTGGCCGAAGCTGCGCCGGACGAGCGGGCCGGTGGCGGGCACGACATGCTGCGGCGGCCGGTCCCGCAGCCCCAGGTAGGGCACGAGCGTGAACAGCGCCCACCAGAGCCCGGCGGAGGCAAGGCTGACTCGCACGGCCGTCGTGGTGGACACTCCCAGCCACTCGTGCCCGGTGACGATGGCCAGGTTGACTGCGAGCAGCAGGCCACCGCCGAGATAACCGAACGCCCACGCCCTCGACGAGACCGCGTCCCGCTCGTCGGGGGTGGCGATCTCGCAGAGGATGGCGTCGTACACCACCAGGCTGGAGCCGAACGCGACGTTCGCAGCCAGCAGCAGCAGCGCACCCCACTCCCAGGCGCCGCCGGTGACCGTGAACATGGCGGTGGCCAGCGCCGCGCCGGTCCACGCCAGCAGGCACATCAGCCGGCGCTTCGACGAGCTGCGGTCGGCGACTGCTCCGACCACCGGCAGCACGAGGGCAGACAGCACCGTGGACAGCGTGATCACGTAGAAGACCAGCGAGCCGGGCGAGACCGTCAGGCCCAGCACGCTGAGGTCCTGGCGACAGGGGTCGGCTACGGTCCCCGCCCGCCCGCAGGCCGCCACCTCGGCGACGCTGGTGAGGTACGGAGCGAAAAGAACCGCGCCGATCGTGGTGGCGTAGGCGGAGTTGGCCCAGTCGTACCAGGACCAGGCACGCTGCTCGGCGTGCCGCGCAGCGTCGGTCCCCGCAGGCGGGACGCCGGTCGGGGTGCTCACAGGCCGGGTCCGATCCCGGTCAGCGCCGCGCCGACAAGGTCGATCCGGTCGGTGATCAACGCGTCGACGCCGAGGGCGAGCAACGTACGCATGGCCGCGGGGTCGTCGACCGTCCAGACGTGCACCTGCAGGCCCAGGGCGTGCGCGTTCCGGACGAACCCGGGCGTCAGCACGGTGACGCCGCGGGTGCGCCACGGCACCTGGGCGGCCAGCGCCCCGCGGCGGCCGCCGAGCCCTCGAACCCGCCGGTGCGGGCCGAGGCGCAGCATCGCCACCTCCAGGCTGCTGCACGAGGTCGCGACCTCGGGGCCGGCCAGGCGGCGGAGCCGGCGGATGCGGCGGTCCGAGAACGTCGCCAGGCACACCCGGTGACCCGCACCTGCGGCGCTGATCGCCGCCACCGTCGGCGCGACGGCGTCGTCTGCCTTGACGTCGATGTTGAGGCGGGCGTCGGGGAAGGCAGCCAGCAGGTCAGCCAGCCGCGCCAGCGGCTCGCGGCCGTCGACGCGCAGCCGGGACAGCTCCGCCCAGGTGTGGTCGGCCACTCGGCCCGGCACGTCGCACAGCCGGTCGAGGTGCTCGTCGTGCACGACGACCGCCACCCCGTCGCTGCTGGAACGTACGTCGGTCTCGAAGAAGCGCAGCCCTAGCGCCCAGGCGGTCGCGAACGCCGACAGGGTGTTCTCTATCCCGGCGTTGGGCGAGAATCCGGTCCCGCCCCGGTGTGCCATCGCGAACGGGAGCCGCATGTCGCGGAAGACGTCGCTGGTCGGCGCGCCCGGCATCTGGCCAGTATCCGACCTGGTCGCAGCCTCCAGCCACTCGCCGTGCCGGGGGAGTGGGCGTGGAGGCGTGGCAGCAGGGTCACAAAGGGCTACCGTGACGAGGATGAGCACCGACGAGCCTGGCGGCAACGACGACACCAGCAACGACGACACCCTCAGCATCACCTGTCCGGCCTGCCAGGGGTCCATGGCCGTCCACGAAAGGCTGCGGGTGCCGGTGACGCAGTGTCAGTCCTGCCAGGGCATCTTCTTGCCGCGTGCCAGCCTTGCCGACCTGATCGAGACTGAGAACGACTGGCACGTCTCGCGGGGTCCGCGCACCCAGCCGCTGCCGCGGATCACCCCCGACATGTCGGCTCCGCCGGATGCGGCGCCCACCGGCGAGAGCCGGTCGGCACGATCGTTCGTCGACGCTCTCTTCGGCTGACCGCCGGTTCGGTCTCAGCCGGACCACCACGAGTCGGCGCGGGCCTCGCAGGGCTTGCCGGCGTGCACGTTCAGCCGGCCGGCGGCCGGCTCGGCGACGACAACCGCCAGGGTGGCCGAGCGCTGGCCGACCGGGGCGTCGGGGAAGCCGTGCACGCAGACGCTGCGCTCGCCGAGATCGTGCATGGCCAGCTGCTCGGCGATGGTCTGCGGATCGGTGGTGCCTCCGGTGCGGCGGGCCAGCGCCACCACCCGGTCCAGCCGCTCGTGGGTGGTGGACACCTCCGACGTCAGCCCCGCATCAGCGGCATCCGCGGCGTCGAAGTGGTTGGTGTGGGCGAGCCAGCACCCATCGCCCTCCGGCCGGACGTCGAGCACCGACGGGCCGCCTGGGTGCAGCTCGATCGCGCGTGCCGACCAGCCGCCGTCGTCAGCCGGGGCGGTCACGGTGACCGCGGCAGAGGCGGTGACGGTGGCCGCGCGGGCGATCGCCACCGCGTCGTCGCAGGTCTGTGCCTCGTCGAGCACGCGTCGGGCGACCACGTGCACCGGCACCCCTCCGACCCCCGAGTCGTCCCGGTGCCGCAGGGCGTTGAAGTGCACCCCGACGGCGTTGCCCGGCGCCCCGCCGTCCCCGTCGATCCCGAGGCCGATCTTGCCAACGATGCCGTACTCGGTGAGCGTGGGGACCGTACGCCCGGAAGGCAGTCGCAGCGTCCACACGAACCACGAGTCGTGCAGTGTCGAGTGCCAGTCCCAGGTCTGGGCGGTGAGCGGTGCACCGCCACTGGGGAGGCGCACCAGCGTCGAACACTCGCTGACGCCTTCGCCGGCCAGGGCACCGGCAGCGAGCAGTCGCTGGTCGCCGAGCGCAAGCAGCTCGGTGCGGGCGTTCAGCGCGCCGACCTGCCACTGGTCCAGGCTGGCGCCGGCGGCGATTCCGGCGATCTCGGCACGCAGGTCGGGGGCGAACGCCTCGACCGGGTCCAGCACGGCGGTTCCGACCGCCCGCACCTCGTCGGGGGTGACCGCGAACGCGTCCCACAGCTCGCAGTAGCGCTCCCACGCACGCCGGACGCCGTCCCGGCAGCCGGCCCCGAGCTCGTGCCCGCGCTCGTACGGGTCGGTGCTGGTGGTCTCGAAGGTGCGGACGGTCATGGTCTGCTCAGGTGTCCTCAGATGTCGCGAAACGTCTCGATCTGGGCGCCGAGCGCGTTCAGCCGCTCGGCCAGGTCCTCGTAGCCGCGGTTGATGACGTAGACGCTGCGCAGCACCGACGTCCCCTTGGCGGCGAGCATGGCCAGCAAGATCACCACAGCGGGCCGCAGCGCCGGCGGGCAGATCACCTCGGCGGCGCGCCAGCGGGTCGGCCCCTCGATCAGCACCCGGTGCGGATCGAGCAGCTGCACCCGGCCGCCCAGCTTCTTGAGCTCGGTGAGATACAGCGCGCGGTCCTCGTAGACCCAGTCGTGCAGCATCGTGGACCCGGTTGCCTGCGCGGCGATCACGGCGAAGAACGGGAGGTTGTCGATGTTGAGGCCGGGGAACGGCATCGGGTGGATCTTGTCGATGGGGGAGTGCAGCGTCGAGTGGTG
>JBBSMN010000229.1:0-4003 GCA_038233135.1 Propionibacteriales bacterium | reverse complement strand
GTACGACGTCACGGAGCCCATCACCAGGCACCACAGCGCCACGGCGCTCAGCACCCGGTTGTCGCCACCACCGGCGAACCACAGCACCAGGCCACCGAAGATCGCGGCGTCGGCGATGCGGTCCAGCGTGGAGTCGAGCCAGGCGCCCCAGGCTGAGGAACGGCCCGACGATCGCGCCATGTAGCCGTCGATCAGGTCCGAGAACACGAAAACCCCGATAACCAGCACGCCCGGCCACAGCAGCCCTTGCGGGAAGAAGATCAGTGCGCCGGCGCTCACCCCGGCGGTGCCGACCAGCGTGACCGCGTCGGGGCTGACCCCGGCCCGCAGCAAGGCATCAGCGACGGGAGCGAGCACGGCCGTCCAGAACTGCCGGAAACGTTCGAGCATCGTGCTGCAAGGCTAGCGAGGACTGGTCTTGTGCCGGCCGTCACACCGGTGTTGGCTGGCCCACACATCGCGCGAAGGGTTGGGCCAGCATGGCGGACAGACCATCGGCGTCGCGGAGCAGAGCCCCCGCGAGCGTTCCCGATCGGCCCGACGAGGTCCGCAACGTGGTACTGGTGGGGCCGTCCGGTTCGGGCAAGACCACCCTCGTCGAGCACCTGCTGCTGGCCGCCGACGTCATCGACCGGGCCGGGTCGGTCGAGACCGGGGGCACCGTGACCGATCACGACGAGGCCGCCGTACGCCAGCAGCGGTCGGTCGGCCTGGCCCTGGCCCCGCTCCCCGTCGAGGGCACCACGGTCAACCTGCTGGACACTCCCGGCTATGCCGACTACGTCGGTGAGCTGCGTGCCGGTCTGCGCGCGGCGGACTGCGCACTGTTCGTGGTCTCGGCCACCGACCAGATCGACGGCGTGACGCGAGCGTGCTGGCACGAGTGCGAGGCCGTGGGCATGCCACGCGCGGTCGTCATCACCAAGCTCGACCACGCGCGGGCCGACTACGCGGGCACCCTGGCTGCCGTGCGGTCGGCGTTCGGTGCGTCCGCGGTGCCGCTGTACCTTCCGTTCGGCGCCCCGGCCGACGCGCTGGCGGGCCTGTTGTCGCGCCAGGTCCAGGACTACTCCGGGGCATCCCGTACGGAGCGCGTAGCCACGGCGGACGAGGCCGACCAGGTGGACGGTGCCCGCGGGACGCTGATCGAAGCTGTCATCGAGGGCTCGGAGGACGAGGGCCTGATGGACCGCTATCTCGCCGGCGAGGAGATCGACACCAAGATCCTCATCGACGACCTCGAGACCGCCATCTCCCGCGCCACGCTGTTCCCTGTCATCCCGGTCTGCTCACAGGGCGGCCTGGGGCTGGTCGAGCTCATGGAGGTGATGACCCAGGCGTTCCCCGCCCCGACCGAGCACCCGCTGCCCGCCGTGTTCACGGTGGCAGGCGCCCGGTCCGCTGGGGTGACCTGTAACCCGTCGGGTCCGCTGCTCGCCGAGGTAGTGAAGACCACCACCGACCCGTACCTCGGCCGCGTGTCGTTGGTACGGGTCTTTTCCGGCACGCTGCAACCCGACACGGTGGTGCACGTCTCGGGCCACGCCTCCTCATTCCGGCCCGAGCCGAGCATCGCGCCCTCAGGTGACGATGCTGGGCACGCCGACCACGACGTCGACGAGAAGGTGGGCGCCCTGTCCTCGCCGCTCGGGGCTGCGCTGCGGCCGGTCCCGCACTGCGTAGCGGGCAACATCTGCGCCGTGGCGCGCCTGACGAGAGCAGAGACCGGCGACACGTTGTCGGACAAGGAGCGGCCACTGCTGATGGAGCCGTGGCAGCTGCCCGAGCCGCTGTTCCCGGTGGCGGTCGAGGCGCGCACCAAGGCCGACGAGGACAAGCTCAGCCAAGGGTTGATGCGGCTGACCGCCGAAGATCCCACGCTGCGCATCGAGCAGAACGCCAGCACCCACCAGCTGGTGCTGTGGACCATGGGTGAGGCACACGCCGACCTCCTCACCGAGCGACTGCACAACCGGTACGGGGTCAGCGTCGACCGCTGCGAGGTCACGGTCGCGATGCGGGAGACCTTCGCCGGACCTGCGACCGGGCACGGGCGGCACGTGAAGCAGTCCGGCGGGCACGGTCAGTTCGCCGTCTGCGACATCGAGGTCGAGCCGTTGCCGCACGGGGCGGGCTTCGCGTTCATCGACAAGGTCGTCGGCGGTGCGGTGCCGCGGCAGTTCATCCCCAGCGTCGAGAAGGGCGTCATCGCGCAAATGGCCCGCGGTGTCGTCTCCGACCACCCGATGGTCGACATCCAGGTCACACTGCTCGACGGCAAGGCGCACAGCGTCGACTCCTCCGACATGGCCTTCCAGGCCGCCGGCGGGTTGGCGCTTCGCCAAGCCGGCGCCGACGGCGAGGTACGCGTGCTCGAGCCCGTCGACCGTGTCGACGTGCTCATCGACGACGACGACGTCGGCGCGGTGATGGGCGACCTGTCGGCCCGGCGCTCCCGCGTGCTCGGCACCGAGGCGGCCCCCGGCCGGCGTACGGTCGTGCAGGCCGAGGTGCCGGCCGCAGAGCTAGTGCGCTACGCGGTGGAGCTGCGGTCGCTCAGTCACGGCACCGGCTCGTTCTCGCGCACCTTCGCCCGCTACGAACCGCTCCCCTCCTAGCCGCGATCCGTGAGTTTCTCACCGGCGATCCGTGAGTTTCTAACCCGCCGTCCGTCAGTTTTGTCGCCGAACGGCGTCAGGCGACCCATGCCCCGGCGAGCAGGCTGCGGGTGTCGGCGAGCAGCTGCGGCAACAGCTTGGTCTCCCCTACAACCGTGATGAAGTTGGCGTCGCCGGACCACCGCGGCACGACGTGCTGGTGCAGATGGTCAGCCACCGACCCGCCCGCGACGCCGCCGAGGTTGATCCCGACGTTGAACCCGTGCGGCGCCGACACCTGGCGCACGGTGCGCAGAGCTTGTTGGGTGAGCAGTCCCACGTCGGCGACCTCGGCCAGTGTGAGGTCCTCGTACGCCGCGACGTGCCGGAACGGCACGACCATCAGGTGCCCCGGGTTGTAAGGGTGCAGGTTGAGCACGGCGTACGCCAGCTCGCCGCGCGCCAGCACCAGCGAGTCGGAGTCGTGCCCCGCCGGGATGCGGCAGAACGGGCACTGCTCGTCCTGTTCCGGCGAGCTCGGGTCGTCGCCGGTGACGTAGGCCATCCGGTGCGGTGCCCACAGGCGCTGCAGCAGGTCGCCGGCGCTCATCGAGTGCTCACCCGGCCGCCCGGGAGTCGACGGCGTCGACGATGCGGGTGACGGCGTCGTCGATCGGCACGCCGTTGTCCTGCTCCCCATCACGATAGCGGAACGACACCGCTCCCCCCTCGACGTCCCGGTCGCCGGCGAGCAGCATGTACGGCACCTTCTGCAGCTGGGCGCTGCGGATCTTCTTCTGCATCCGCTCGCCTGCCGCGTCGACCTCCACCCGGATTCCGGCCCGCTTGAGACGCCCGGCCACTGCGTACAGGTGGTCGAGGTGGCGTTCGGCGACGGGGATCGCGACGACCTGGACGGGCGCCAGCCACGGCGGGAACGCGCCGGCGTAGTGCTCGGTCAGGACTCCGACGAAGCGCTCGATCGACCCGAACAGGGCCCGATGGATCATCACCGGCCGCTGCCGCGAGCCGTCGGCCGCGGCGTACTCCAGGCCGAAGCGTTCAGGCATGTTGAAGTCCACCTGAATTGTGGACATCTGCCAGGTGCGGCCGATGGCGTCGCGCGCCTGCACGGAGATCTTCGGTCCGTAGAAGGCTGCCCCGCCGGGGTCGGGCACCAGCTCGAGACCGGATGCCTCGCCCGCCTGCGCGAGTGCGGCGGTGGCCTCGTCCCACACCGAGTCGTCGCCGACGTACTTTTCCGGGTTCTTGGTGGACAGCTCGAGGTAGAAGTCGTCGAGCCCGTAGTCGCGGAGGAGGTCAAGCACGAACGTCAGCAGCGAGGCAAGCTCGGCGCCCAGCTGGTCCCGGGTGCTATAGATGTGGGCGTCGTCCTGGGTCATGCC
>JBBSMN010000228.1:0-4234 GCA_038233135.1 Propionibacteriales bacterium | reverse complement strand
GCACCTCGATCGCGAGGTGGTCGGTCAGCCCTTCGCGTCGGGCATGGCCGCCATCTCGACCGTCCTGATGGCCCTGACCGGGAGCGGCGCGCACGTCGTCGCCCCCCGCGAGATCTACGGCGGGACGTACGCCCTGCTGACCAGCGTGCTCGACCGCTTCGGGGTCGCGACGAGTTTCGTGGACTCCACCGACCTCGATGCCGTACGCGCGGCGATCCGTCCCCAGACGACGGTGCTCTGGGGGGAGACCCTGGCCAACCCGACGATGAGCGTGGCCGACCTGCCGGGTCTCGCGGCGATCGCCCGGGAAGCCGGTCTGACGTCGGTCGTGGACTCGACCTTCACCAGCCCGGCGATCTGCCGGCCACTGGAGCACGGCATCGATGTCGTCGTGCACTCCGCGACGAAGTACCTGGGCGGGCACAGCGATGCGACCGGCGGCGTCGTGGTCGGGTCGGCCGAACTGATGGCCCGGGTCCGGCACGACCGCATCGACCTGGGCGCAATGCTCGCACCGGACGAGGCGTTCCTGCTGCACCGGGGGTTGGCCACCCTGCCACTGCGCGTCGAGCGGCACTGCCAGAGCGCGCTGGTGGTCGCGGAGGCGCTGGTCGAGCACCCGGGCGTGGTGCGGGTCGACCATCCCGGCCTGCCCAGTCACCGCGATCATGCGCTGGCCGTGCGGCTGTTCGACCGCGGCCGGTACGGCGGCATCGTCACCGTCACCCCCCATGGTGGTCGCGAAGCGGGCATGGCGCTGTGCGACGGGCTGCGGCTCGTCACCGTGGCGACCTCGCTGGCCGGCACCCACTCCAAGGTCAGCCATGTCGCGAGCACCACGCACCGGCAACTGTCCGACGGCGAGCTCGCCGCGGCGGGAATCGACCCCGGTACCGTCCGGATCAGCGTCGGACTGGAGGACGCCGAGGACCTGCTCGCCGACCTCGTACAGGCCCTGGATGGACTGCCCCAGGTGTAGACCGGGGCGCCTCGGGCGAAGGGTCGGCCATGGGAGTCGCTGAACCGATCGAGACCGCTGAGTTGATCGAGACCTTCGACGTGGTCGTGCTGGGCGCGGGTTCGGCGGGAGAGTCCATCGCGACGGCGCTCGCCCAGGGTGGGCGGTCCGTCGCGCTGGTCGAGCGGCTGCGGGTCGGCGGCGAGTGCCCCTACGTTGCCTGCATGCCCAGCAAGTCCATGCTGCGCAGCGCGCAGGCCCGCGCCGAGGCCCGCGTCCTCGACGACCTGGCCGGCGCCTCGGTGCGCCCGACGCTCGACGACGACGACCTCGCGTTCCGGGCCGCGGTGCAGCGCCGTGACGGCGTTGCCGATCAGCGCGACGACAGCGGCGCGGCGGCCGAGGCGGTGAAGGCGGGCATCACGCTCGTGCGCGGTCGTGGGAAGCTCCTGCGGGCAGGGGTTCTCGACGTCGAGGGACGCAAGCTGGGGTGGACCGACCTGGTGCTGGCCACCGGGTCACAGGCCGTGCGCCCGCCGATCGAGGGGCTGGACCGGGTGCCTACCTGGACGAGCGACGAGGCGCTGTCAGCCCAGGGCCGCCCGGCGTCGTTGCTGGTGATGGGTGGGGGAGCGGTCGGCTGCGAACTGGCCCAGGTGCACGTCCGGTTCGGGGTCCGGACCACCCTCGTCGAAGCCGGTCCCCAAGTCATCGGCAAGGAGGAGCCCAGCATTGCGGCGCTGCTCGCCGAGGTGCTGCGGGGTGACGGCGTCGACGTGCGGCTCGGCGTCGAGGTGCAGCGGGCCGAGCTGACCGCGGACGGGCTGGCGCGGGCCCACCTGTCGGATGGGACCACGGCGGACGCCGAACGCGTGCTGGTCGCCGTCGGTCGCACGCCCACCACCGCCGACCTTGGGCTGGACGTGCTGGGTATCGAGCCGGACGGGTCGGGGGCGGTGCAGGTCGACGCGCACTGCCGGGTGCACGGCCAGCAGCATGTCTGGGCGGCCGGCGACGTGACGGGCCAGGCGCCGTACACCCACACCGCCAACTACCAGGCCCGCGTCGTGAGTGAGAACCTGCTGGGTCGCGAGCGGACCGCCGACTACCGCGCCGTCCCGCGGGCGGTCTACACCGACCCGGCGGTCGCCAGCGTCGGCATCACCGAGCAGCAGGCCCGGGAGCAGGGGATCGACGCGGCGACCGCCGTGATGGACCTCGGCCAGGTGGCCCGCAGCCTGACCGAGGGTTCCGGCGGCGGACGGCTGGTGCTGACGGCCGACCGGATCCGGGGCGTGCTCATCGGCGCGGCGGCCATCGGGCCGCGCGCCGACGAGTGGCTCGGCGAGGCGACGCTCGCGATCCGCGCCGAGGTGCCGCTGTCGGTCCTCGCCGACGTCATCCACGCCTTCCCGACCTTCGCCGAAGCGTACGAGCCGCCGGTGCGTGAGCTCGCCGCCACGGTGCACCGGTGAGCGGACCGCTCGCCGGGCCGGCGATGGTCATGACCCGGGTTTCGCTGTCCTGGAAGCTAGGGTCGCCGCGTGAGTAAGACGCGGCTCGCGGTCGTGTTCGGCGGCCGCAGTACCGAGCACGCCATCTCCTGCGTCAGCGCCGGCAGCATCCTGGCTGCGGTGGACCGCGAGCGCTACGAGGTGCTGGCCGTCGGGATCACCCCGCAGGGCCGTTGGGTGCTGGTGCCGGACGACCCGCAGTTGTGGGCGCTGTCCGGGCGGGAGCTGCCCGAGGTCAAGGACGGCCGGACGGTGGCGCTGCCCGGCGATCCGACCGCCGGTGGCCTGGTGCCGCTCGATACCGGTCCGGATCTGCTCGGGCGGGTCGATGTTGTCTTCCCCGTCCTGCACGGGCCCTACGGCGAGGACGGCACCGTGCAAGGGCTGCTCGAGCTGGCCGGCGTGCCCTACGTCGGCTCGGGTGTGCTGGCCAGCGCCGCGGCCATGGACAAGACGGTGGCGCGCACGCTGCTGGCCGCCGCGGGTCTGCCGGTGACGCCCGGGGTCGTCGTCCGGGCGGCGCAGTGGGCCGACGACGCCGACGCGGTCGTCCAGGCGGTGGCGGCGCTCGGTCCGATGGTCTTCGTCAAGCCGGCGCGGGGTGGCTCCAGCATCGGGATCACCCGGGTGACCGACCTGGTCGGGCTGGCCCAGGCGATGCAGGACGCGCTGCACTGCGATCCGAAGGTCCTCGTCGAGGCGGCGGTCACCGGTCGCGAGGTCGAGTGCGGGATCCTCGACGACGACCAGGGCCGGCCGCAGGCGAGCCTGCCCGCAGAGATCCGAGTGGTCGGGGACCGCGGCTTCTACGACTTCGAGGCCAAGTACCTCGACGCCGGCACTGAGTTGGACGTGCCGGCCGAGCTTCCGCCGCCGCTGACCGCGCGCATCCAGGCGATGTCCCGCGCCGCCTACGCGGCGCTGGACTGCGAGGGCCTGGCCCGGGTCGACTTCTTCGTCGGGCCGGCCGGCGAGCTGACCGTCAACGAGGTGAACACCATGCCGGGGTTCACGCCGAGCTCGATGTTCCCCCGCATGTGGGCCGCTTCGGGCGTCGACTATCCCGGGCTCGTCGACCGCCTCGTGCAGGCCGCGCTACGTCGGCGGACCGGTCTGCGCTAGTCCTGCGCTCGCCCAGCTCTCGCTAGTAGGCCGACGCGCTAGGCCCACGGCCCCGTAGCGACGCGCGCCCTCCACCCCGGCAGATCCCAGGCCGGGTCGAGCGTGGCTCCCCGCAGCCACCCCCGAGGTGGAGGGTGCTTGTCGCTTCAGCCGGTCGAGAGCGTTGCCTTCAGCGGCCCGGCGAGCGGGTTCACCAGCTCGGCGCCGTTCTCGTAGGCGTCGGGGATGTCGACCGCGACGGGGACCGCCAGCCCGCTCGTCGTCCAGCGGAAGCCGGCCCCGATGTCGCGCACCGACCACACGACGCCGTTGACCTGAGCCGGTTGGTCCGGCCGGTCCGGGACGGGGACACCGCACTCCAGCGTCACGGCCGGGTCACCCCACGCCGCCGTCCGGGTGGCGTCACCGGTGACCGCCCGGCGGCTCACCCCCGGGTCGATCTCGTCGGGTAACGCCGCGATCAGCGCCGCGCACATCGCGCGCACCGACTCGTCCCCGGCGGAGGACCGCACCGGGACCTCGACCGGATCGGGGGCCGCGAGTGGCTCCTGGCTCGTGCAGGCGGCACTGGTCACGAGCGCCAGCGTCAGCGTCAGGATCGCGTGGCGGGTCAGAGGTGGACGACCGGGCAGGTCAGCGT
>JBBSMN010000227.1:0-4234 GCA_038233135.1 Propionibacteriales bacterium | reverse complement strand
GAGGGTGCGGTGCTGGCGGGGCTGCGGGAGCGGGCCGGCACCGGTGGACCCACCACCGTGGTGGTGGCCTACCGCAAGGCCACGATCGCGCTGGCCGACGAGGTGCTGTTCCTCGACGGCGGTCGCATCGTCGACCGCGGCAGCCACGTCGAGCTGGTCGCCCGCTCGGCGGCCTCCCGGGACCTCGTGGACGCCTACGCCCAGGCCCGCGCCCGCGATGACGAGTCAGCCGCCGGTGACGACGACCCGCGTGCGGCGACGGTGCCCGCATGAGTGGGGCCACCTCGGCGGCCACCCGTCACGACACCGCCGTCGGCAGCGGCGAGGACGCCGGCGCCTGGCAGACGTTGCGCCGGGGGGTCCAGCTGTCCCCGAGCCTGCGGGAGGGCATCGTCGGCACGCTGGCGCTCGCCGTGGTCTCGACGGTCGGTGGTGCCGTCGTCCCCGTCGTCGTCCAGCAGACGATCGACCGCGGGCTCACCGGTGGGGGCGCGATCGACCAGCGCACGGTGCTCGGCCTGGTGCTGGGGTCGCTGCTGGTGGTCGTCGTCACCGCCGGCGCCGCGTACGCCATGAAGGTGCGGCTGTTCGTCGCCAGCGAGAACGGCCTCGCCGACCTGCGGGTGCAGGCGTTCCGCCACGTGCACGACCTGCCGGTCCTCACCCAGAGCAGCGAGAGCCGGGGTGCGCTCGTGTCGCGGGTCACCAGCGACATCGACCAGGTCTCGCTGTTCCTGCAGTTCGGCGGCGTCTTCTTCGTGGTGTCGATCGGTCAAGCCCTGGTGGCGACGGTCATCATGGTCTTCTACTCCTGGGAGCTCACCGCGGTCGTCTGGGTGTGCTTCTTGCCGCTGGTGGTCGCGTTGCGGTCGGTGACCAGCCGGATGACCGCGGCGTACGGGCGGGTGCGCCGCAGCGTCGGTGAGATGCTCGCGGTCATCGCCGAGCCCGTGGTCGGCGCGTCTGTGGTCAAGGCGTACGCCATCGAGGACCGCACCCAGGGCAGGGTCGATGCCGCGATCGATGCCAACTACCGCCGACAGGTCGAGGCGCAGCGGCTGGTGGCGGTGACCTTCGCCTCGGCGGGGCTCGCCGGCGGCATGGCCAGCGCCGGGGTTGTCGTCGTCGGGGTGTGGCTCGGGGTGGCCGGCCAGCTCAGCATCGGCACCGTCATCGCGTTCGCCTTCCTCGTGTCGCTCCTGGTCGGGCCGGTGCAGATGGCGACGCAGGTGCTGACCGAGGCGCAGAACGCCGTCGCGTCGTGGCGTCGCGTGATCGCGCTGCTCGACACCCCGGCCGACGTGTCCGACCCCGGGCCGTCCGGCACGGTGTTGCCGGACCGACCGCTCGACATCGCGTTCGTGGGCGTCGGGTTCGCCTACCCCGGCGGTCCTGACGTGCTGCGCGACGTCGACGTCACGATCGCACCCGGCCGGAGGGTGGCGGTGGTGGGCGAGACGGGGTCGGGCAAGACCACCTTCGCCAAGCTGCTGACCCGTCTGATGGACCCGGCCCGCGGCCGCGTCTGCGTGGGTGGCGTCGACCTGCGCGCGGTGCCGTTCAACTCCCTGCGGAGCCGGGTCGTGATGGTGCCGCAGGAGGGGTTCCTCTTCGACTCCACGCTCGCCGACAACCTGAGGTACGGCCGCCCGGACGCCGACGACGAGGTCCTGGCCGCTGCTGTCTCCGGGCTCGGTCTCGGCGCGTGGTTCGCGGGCCTCCCCGACCGCCTCTCGACCCAGGTCGGGCAACGCGGCGAGTCGATGTCGGCCGGGGAGCGTCAGCTGGTCGCACTGGTTCGCGCCGCCCTGGCCGACCCCGACCTGCTCGTGCTCGACGAGGCGACCAGTGCGGTCGACCCGCAGACCGAGACCATGATCGCGCGGGCTCTCGACGGATTGCTGGAGGGGCGTACGTCGGTCACGGTCGCCCACCGGATGAGCACGGCCGAGGCCGCGGACGAGGTGCTGGTCTTCGACGACGGAGCGCTCGTCGAGCGCGGCCGGCACGACCGCCTGGTAGACCAGGGTGGGGTGTACTCCCGGCTGCACGCCTCGTGGGTGGCGCAGTCACGGCTCGGAGGGGAGGTCTCGGCATGAACGCCACGTCGACACGCCTCGACCCCCAGGTCGCCACGCGCGTGCGCTGGGACCGCGACGGGCTCGTGGCGGCGGTGATCCAGGAGGCGACGTCGGGAGCGGTGCTGATGCTCGGCTGGATGGACGGCGACGCCCTGCACGACACCCTCACCACCGGACGGGCCACCTTCTTCAGTCGCAGTCGACAGCAGCCCTGGGTCAAGGGGGAGACGTCCGGCAACCGCCAGTGGGTGCGCTCGGTGCGCCTCGACTGCGACGGTGACGCCCTGCTCGTCCGCGTCGATGCCGACGGACCGGCCTGTCACACCGGTGCCGGCACCTGCTTCGACGCCGGGCTGCTGCCCTCGCAGGAGGTCTCGGCGCCGCATCGACCTCCGGGGGGTCCGGACTCGTGAGCCAGGGCCGCGGTGCGGGCGCCGAGTTCGCGGCCACCCTCGCCGTCGGTGCCGCAGCCGCCGCAATGCTGCTGCTCGCAGCCGGCCAGCCGTGGGCGGAGAGCTCGGTGGTGACCGACGGCATGCCGCGGGTCGACGTCACCGTGGCGGGCTCCGACGCCGTCGGGTGGCTGCGCCCGCTGGCGTTAGTGGTCCTTGCCGGCATGGCCGCCACGCTGGCGACGAGCGGCTGGTGGCGGCGACTGACCGGGGTCGTCGTGGCAGTGGCCGGCGTGGCGGTCGTCGCGGGCACCCTGCGGGCCGGTCCGGCTGTCGACGCCGCCGTACGGTCCGCGGCCCGGGACACCGCGGCCGGCACCGAACCGGCTGCCGTGGACGCGGCAGTCCGCACCGCCGCACACGGTGGTTGGCAGTGGGTGGGGGTGGCAGCTGCCCTGCTGGTGCTCGCCGCCGGAGTCGCCGTGACGGCCCGGGGCGCACGCTGGCCGGCCATGGGTCGTCGATATGACCGCGCCGCCGCTCAGCCGCGGGCCGAGCGACCAGACGACATGGACGCGCGCACCGATGCCCAGGACCTGTGGCGGGAGATGGACGAGGGTCGCGACCCCACCCGTTGACCCACCCCGTCGCTCAGCACCGCTGGGCGCCGTTCACGCCCGGCTGTCCGAGTCGTACTCTGAGGTGTCCGACGTACCGTCTCTTCCGGGGGTCAGCCATGTCCGTGCTCGACACGCTCGTCGCTGGGGCCAGGCTCGACTGTGCCGATCGTGAGGCGAAGGTGTCGCTGGGCGAGGTCAAGGCGCTGGCCGCTCGCCAGGACCCGGCCCTCGACCCGATGCCCACGTTCCGCGCGTCCGGGATCTCCGTGATCGCCGAGGTCAAGCGCGCCAGCCCCAGCAAGGGTGCACTGGCGCCCATCGACGACCCCGCCGCACTGGCCACCGAGTACGAGTCCGGCGGCGCGGCCGCGGTCAGCGTGCTCACCGAACGCCGCCGCTTCGGTGGCTCCCTCGACGACCTCCGCAGTGTCCGGGCCCGCGTGGCCACACCGGTGCTGCGCAAGGACTTCATCGTGTCGTCGTACCAGCTGTGGGAGACCCGCGCCGCGGGTGCCGACATGGTGCTGCTGATAGTCGCCGCGCTTGACCAGCCCGCGCTGGTCTCCCTGGTGGAGCGGGCCCTGTCGATCGGACTGACACCGCTGGTGGAGGTGCACGACGAGGCCGAGCTGGAGCGGGCGCTGGACGCCGACGCCAAGCTGGTGGGCGTCAACGCGCGCAACATGAAGACCCTCCGGGTCGACCGGACGACGTTCTCCCGGCTGGCGCCGCGCATCCCCGAGCAGGTTGTGCGCATCGCAGAGTCAGGGGTGCGCGGCCCGCACGACGTGATCGACTACGCCCGCTGCGGTGCCGATGTGGTCCTGGTCGGGGAGACGCTCGTCACCGGCGACGACCCACGGAGCACAGTGGCCGACCTGGTGGCGGCCGGAGTGCATCCCGCCCTCAAGAGCCGGCACTGAGCGGGCTCGTGATGCAGCAGCCACCCGCGCACCAGCCACGATTGTGAGAGTCCGGCGACGACCATGACCACCTACGCAGCCACCCCCGAGACCGCGACCCCCGGCGCCACCGGACCGGACGCCACCTGACCTGACGCCACCGGGCACTTCGGCCGCTTCGGTGGCCGATTCATGCCCGAGGCGTTGATCGGGCCGCTCGACGAGCTCGAGCAGGCCTG
>JBBSMN010000226.1:0-4237 GCA_038233135.1 Propionibacteriales bacterium | reverse complement strand
CGCCGTCGCGCAGCTCCACCGCCTCGAACTGGCCGGTGGACGCCCCGGACGGGACAGCGGCACGGGCAAGCGTCCCGTCGTCGAGGGCCACCTCGACCTCGACGGGCGGGTTGCCTCGGGAGTCGAGGATCTCGCGGGCTCCCACCGCCTCGATGCTGGCCACGGACTGCTCCTCGTACGGACGCTGCGGCGGCTGCACGCGGGTGCGTGCACGGACCCTGCCAGGCTATCCAGACCGGAGGCCCACCCGGCGGACCGCCTCGCCCTCGGCGGTGGTGATGCGCTGCTCCAGCGCGGCGGTCGTATGCCGCAGCTCGCTCTCGGGGTCGACGCCGGCGGTGCGTGCCTCGGCGACGAGCGACAGCAGCCGCGCACCGTACGAGCCGTCGGCCGGCAGCACCACGTCGAGTCCCGAGCGGGCGAGCCGGCCCAGCACCTTGTCCGCCCGCGCCAGTGCGGGCAGCGCCGCCGGGATGCCGTCGAGCAGGGACTCGCGCTGCTTCTCGGCGGCCTTCAGCGACTCCCAGCTCGCCTCGACGTCGGCGGCACCGTCGACCACGGCGCCGGCGAAGACGTGCGGGTGCCGCGCGACGAGCTTGTCGACGATGCCGCGCGCGACCTCGTCGATCCCCCAGGGGTCGGTCGGGTGCTCCTCGGCGACCCGAGCCTGGAACACCACCTGCAGCAGCAGGTCTCCGAGCTCCTCGCGCAGGTGCGCCCGATCACCCCCGTCGAGTGCGTCGAGAACCTCGTAGGTCTCCTCGAGCAGGTACGTCGCCAGGCTGCTGTGGGTCTGCTCGGCGTCCCAGGGGCAACCGCCGGGCGAACGCAACCGGTCCATGACTACCACCAGCTCCACAAGCGCGGGGACCCGAGCCCCGCCCCCCTCAACCGCGGCGGTCAACGCTCAGCCGCAGCTCTGGCTGGCCGGGGCATCCGGAGCCGGCGCGGCGTCCTCGCCCTGCCCGCTGGCCGGCACGGACAGCGAACCGCTCCCGGCAACGACCTGCCCGTCGGTGAAGTCCCCGAAACGCGGGTCGAGCTCGATGTCGCTCTTCTTGGCCTGCTCGCGCAGGAAGTCCTGGCCGGCGGCAGCGGCCGCCTCAGGGCTGTCGGCGGCCTTCGGGCCACCCTCCTCGCGGCCGATGGCCTGGGTGCTGGCGTCCAGCACGCCGAACACCTCAATGTAGTCGCGCAGGGCGGTGGCCTCATCCTCGGAAAGCTCGGCGAAAAGGTCGTCGAACTGGCTCAGGTCCCCCTGCGCGGCGGAGTCGGGCACGTCCACGCCCAGGTCGTCGACGGCCTCCTGGGCAACCCGTGCATTCACCAGCGTGGCGAGCACCCGGTTGCGGTAGTCGGCGGTTCCCTGTGCCTGCGGCGGCTGGTCCTGCAGCCGGGCCGCGGCGAGGTCGGCAGCGCAGAATGCCCGCGCCATCTCGTCGACCCGGCTCAGGGGGATCGCCTCGCCGTCGACGGTTGCCGCAGCGCCGGGGGTGATCCCCCCGCACCCGGCGAGGACCAGGCCGGCCACCGCCGCGGTGGCCAGCAGCCTGCTCCGATGCATCGCGTCGTCCTCCTCCGAGCCGCTCCCCAGCCGTCGCCTTTGGCCGCCGGCCGGCCGCGGTCGATCACCTGCACCATGAAACCCCCCGCATCGTATCCGCGAGCCCTGCGGGTGCCGGGGTGGAGTCACCACAATCGCCAAACCGACGCGGTAGACACCCGCACAACTCTATGGTTGCCGCTCTGGCGACGAGCCGCCGGGGAAGGTTGGAGCACACGACCATGGACAGATCGATCCTGCGGACGATGTACCCAGAGATGGATGCGGGTGGCTTCGCCCGCTCGGACGGTTCGGTTGCCTTCTACACGCGGGTGCATGCCCTGCTCACCGCCGACGACGTGGTGCTGGACTTCGGGGCCGGTCGGGGCCGGTTCAACGACACTGCGCCCGCATACAGCCGGGCGTTGCAAGATCTTCGACCGCACGTCAGCCGGGTCATCGGTGTGGACCCTGATCCCGCGGTGCACCAGAACGCAACCGTTCACGAGGCTCGCGTCATGCCGGACGTCTCCACCGTGCCCGTCGATTCGCTGTCGGTCGACGTGGTCGTCACCAACTGGGTCTTCGAGCACGTCACCGACCCGGCCGCCGTGGCGGCCGAGCTCGACCGGGTGCTGAAGCCTGGTGGCTTGATCTGCGCTCGGACGCCCAACAGGTGGGGACACTGGGCCGTCGGGGCGAGGCTGGTGTCCAACCGAGCCCACGATCGGCTCCTCAGCTGGATGGGGACCCGCCGTGAAGGCCGCGACATCTTTCCCACGCGATATCTCATGAACACTCCCCGTGCGCTTCGCGCGTTGTTTCCGGGGTACCGGGTGATCGTGTACGGACACGTGCCGCCACCGGACGCCGGGCGTTCGCTGCTGGCCAACCAGGCGCTGCGCAGGTTGTTGAAGCTGGCGCCCGAGGCGGCCTCCACCATCTGGTTCATCTTCTTGCAGAAGGCCGAGGGCGCCTGACTACGGTGGGTTTGCAGCCCCGACCGCTGCCGGGTCGATCACCTGCTCGACGACACCGCGGCACCAGTCCAGCAGCGGTCCGTCGGCGAGCAGCGTGCCGCCGACCGGGGCGGTCTTCGGCCGCGGCACCAGGATCGTGCGGGCAGCCGCCTTGACGATGCTGCGGGGATAGAGCCGCTGCAGCCGGAGCTGGCCGGACTCGCTGAGCTCGACCGGGCCGAAGCGCACGTTGGGCCCGGCGGCGGTCAGCTCACCCAGCCCCGATGCCCGCACTCGGGCCCGCAGTCGGGCGACCTGCAGCAGCGTCTCGACCGGTCCGGGCGGCTCGCCGTAGCGGTCGACCAGCTCGGCGCGCACCTCGTCCACCTCCGCCTCGGCACGCACGGCCGCCAGCCGCTTGTAGACCTCCAGCCGCAGCCGCTCGCTGGGCACGTAGTCGTGCGGCAGGTGCGCGTCGACCGGCAGCTCGATGGACACCTCCGGCTCGGGACCGGTTGCGTCGCCGCGGAACTCCGCGACCGCCTCGCCGACCAGGCGCACGTACAGGTCGAAGCCGACGTCGGCGATGTGTCCGGACTGCTCGCCGCCCAGCAGGTTGCCGGCGCCCCGGATCTCGAGGTCCTTCATCGCGACCGCCATGCCGCCGCCGAGCTCGGAGTGCTGGGCGATGGTGGCGAGGCGGTCGTGGGCGGTCTCGGTGAGCGGCTTGTCGGACGGAAAGAGGAAGTACGCGTACGCCCGCTCGCGGCCACGTCCGACCCGGCCCCGCAGCTGGTGCAGCTGGGACAGGCCCAGCAGGTCGGCACGCTCGATCACCAGGGTGTTCGCGTTGGACACGTCCAGGCCCGACTCCACGATCGTCGTGCAGACCAGCACGTCGAACCGCTTCTCCCAGAAGTCGATCATCACCTGCTCCAGCTGGTGCTCGCCCATCTGACCGTGCGCGGTGGCGATCCGAGCCTCGGGCACCAGCCGTTTGAGCCGCTCGGCGGCCCGGTCCATCGACTGCACCCGGTTGTGGATGTAGAAGACCTGGCCCTCGCGCAGCAGCTCGCGGCGGACTGCAGCGGTGACCTGCTTGTCGTCGTAGCCGCCAACGAAGCTCAGCACCGGGTGCCGCTCCTCGGGCGGGGTGGCGATCGTCGACATCTCACGGATGCCTGTGATGGCCATCTCGAGCGTCCGCGGGATCGGCGTCGCCGACATCGACAGCACGTCGACGGCCGCCCGCAGATGCTTGAGCGCCTCCTTGTGCTCGACCCCGAAACGCTGCTCCTCGTCGACCACCACCAGCCCCAGGTCCTTGAGGCGCACCTCCGGGGACAGCAGCCGGTGGGTGCCGATGACCAGGTCGATGCTGCCGTCGGCCAGGCCAGCCAGCACCCGCTTCGCCTCGGCGTCGGACTGGAAGCGGCTCAACGACGCCAGGACGACCGGGAACTGCGCGAACCGCTCGGTGAACGTCTCCACGTGCTGTTGCACCAGCAACGTGGTGGGCACCAGCACGATGACCTGCTTGCCGTCCTGGATGGCCTTGAAGGCAGCCCGCACCGCGATCTCGGTCTTGCCGTAGCCGACGTCGCCGCACACCAGCCGGTCCATCGGCTGCTCGCGCTGCATATCCGCCTTGGTCGCCACGATGGCGGCCTCCTGGTCCGGAGTCTCGGTGTACGGGAAACTCTCTTCCAGCTCCCGGTCCCAGTCGGTCTCTTCG
>JBBSMN010000225.1:0-4252 GCA_038233135.1 Propionibacteriales bacterium | reverse complement strand
GCGGCCAGGTGGTCGTCAAGGCCCAGGTGAAGGCCGGCGGGCGCGGGAAGGCCGGCGGCGTCAAGCTCGCGGCCGGGCCGCAGGAGGCGGCCGCTCGTGCCGAGGAGATCCTCGGCATGCAGATCAAGGGCCTCACTGTGCACCGGGTGCTGGTGGCGCCGACCGCCGACATCGCCGAGGAGTACTACTTCTCGTTCCTGGTGGACCGCTCCAACCGCAACTACCTGTGCATCGCCAGCGTCGAGGGTGGTGTCGAGATCGAGGAGGTCGCGCACACCAACCCCGACGCTGTCGCCAAGGTGTCGATCGATCCCGGCGCCGGTGTTGACGAGGCCAAAGCACGCGAGATCGTGGCGCAGGCGGGCTTTTCCGCCGAGATCGCGGACGCTGCGGTCACGATGGCGCAGCGGCTGTGGAGGGTCTTCATCGACGAGGACGCCAGCCTGGTCGAGGTCAATCCGCTCGCCCGGCTGGCCGACGGCTCCCTGGACGCGCTCGACGGCAAGGTCACCCTCGACACCAACGCCGACTTCCGGCACCCCGAGCATGCAGACTTCGAGGATCAGGCCGCAGCCGACCCGCTGGAGGCCAAGGCCCGCGAGAAGGACCTCAACTACGTCAAGCTCGACGGCTCGGTCGGGATCATCGGCAACGGCGCCGGCCTGGTGATGTCGACGCTCGACGTCGTCTCGTACGCCGGCCAGGAGTTCGGCGGGCAGGAGCCGGCCAACTTCCTAGACATCGGTGGCGGGGCGTCGGCCGAGGTCATGGCTGCCGGACTCGAGATCGTGCTCGGGGACGAGCAGGTCAAGAGCGTGTTCGTCAACGTCTTCGGGGGGATCACCTCCTGTGACGCGGTAGCCGACGGCATCGTCAACGCGCTGGGCATGCTTAGTGACGCGGCGACCAAGCCGCTCGTCGTACGCCTCGACGGCAACAACGTCGAGGAGGGCCGGCGCATCCTCGCCGAGGCCGCCCATCCGCTGGTGAGCGTGGTCGACACGATGGACGGCGCCGCGCGCCGAGCCGCCGAGCTGGCCGCCGGCTGAGACCGACCCCGCAACCGAGCACGAGGAAAGCAGCAGACATGTCGATCTTCTTGAGCGCAGCGTCCAAGGTCATCGTCCAGGGCATGACCGGGTCGGAGGGCCAGAAGCACACCCGGCGGATGCTGGCGTCCGGCACCACCATCGTCGGCGGTGTGAACGCCCGCAAGGCCGGCACCACCGTCGACCTCGACGGCTCCGAGCAGCCCGTCTTCGGCACGGTCAAGGAGGCCGTCGAGGCCACCGGGGCCGACGTGTCGGTCGTCTTCGTGCCGCCGGCATTCGCCAAGGACGCCGTGCTCGAAGCCGTTGACACCGGCGTCGGGCTCGTCGTCGTCATCACCGAGGGGATCCCGGTGCACGACACCGCGGCCTTCTTCGCCGCCGCCCAGGCGGCAGGCACCACCCGCATCGTCGGCCCGAACTGCCCCGGGGTCATCACCCCGGGCGAGTCCAACGCGGGCATCATCCCGGCGAACATTGCCGGCAAGGGCCGCATCGGGCTGGTCAGCAAGTCGGGCACGCTCACCTACCAGCTGATGTACGAGCTGCGCGACATCGGCTTCACCACCGCCGTCGGGATCGGTGGCGACCCGATCATCGGCACCACCCACATCGATTGCCTGCGGGCGTTCGAGGACGACGCTGAGACGGATGCGGTGATCATGGTCGGCGAGATCGGCGGCGACGCGGAGGAGCGTGCCGCGGACTTCATCAGCACCGACGTCTCGAAGCCGGTCGTCGGATATGTCGCCGGCTTCACCGCCCCCGAGGGCAAGACGATGGGGCACGCCGGGGCGATCGTCTCCGGTTCGTCCGGCACCGCGCACGCCAAGCAGACCGCGCTCGAGACGGCCGGCGTCATGGTCGGCAAGACGCCCAGCGAGACGGCGCAGCTGATGCGTTCGGTCGTCGAGTCGATGGGCTGAGCCGGCGGGGCGTGTCTCGGCGCGGCGGTCCGGTGCGGCGCCCGCCGTGACCCAGCATGGACCCGATGCCCGTTGCCCACGCACCCGAGCGGCCAGCGCCGGTCGACCAGACCGAGCCCACCGCCACCCGGCCACTTGCCGTGTCCACCTGCCTGCTGGCCATCGCGGTGGCGGCTGCCGGCCTGGTCCTCGCCACCGGGCTGGCCGTCGTGTCGTCGTTCGTGGCCGGTGCGGGCGGCTCCAGCGTCTCGGCGGTGCGGGCCGGTGCCGTCTTGTGGCTGGGCGCGCACGGGGCGTCCCTTTCGGTGGCATCGGTCACGCTGTCCCTGGTGCCGCTGCTGGCACCGTTGCTGATCGGGCTCGTGCTCCTGCGCGGCTGCCGGTGGGCGGTCGCCTCGTCGGCGCCCGGGTCGGGAGTGCTGCCGGCCGGCCTGCGGGTGTCCTTCGCGGCAGTGGTCGGTGCTGGCTGCTACTGCGCTGTTCTCATCGTCGTCGGCTGGGGGGTGAGCCAGACTTCGGTGCCGGGCGCACTCGGCGCCGACGTGCTGCGCGGCGCGATCCTGAGCGCCGCGGTGGTGACCCTCACGCTGGCTCTCGGGTTGGGCGTCGCCGACGGCAGCTGGCGTGAGCTGACGGCTCACCGGGTGGGGCTCCGCGCCGTCGTACGCGGCGCCGCCGCCGGCGTCGTCGCGATGCTGGCCGCGGCTGCGGTCGTCGTCGTTGTCGCCATGACGCTCGCAACCGAGCGGGTGCTTGCCATCGGGTCAGCGTTGTCCCCCGGGACCTCCGGCCGCATCGGGCTGGTCGCGCTCTGCGTGGCGACGCTGCCCAACGCGGTGCTGTGGACGGTTGCGTACCTGTTCGGACCGGGGTTCGCCATCGGCCCCGCAACGATCGTCTCTCCCGACGTGGTGGTGCTAGGCCCGCTGCCCGCGGCTCCGCTGTTCGGTGCCCTGCCCGGGACGGGTCCCGCTCCTGCGTGGGCGGCAGTGCTCACGGTCGTCCCGATCATGGTGGGCGTGCTCGGCGGCGTCATCACCGGCCGCAGCCTGGGGGCGGTGAGCTGGTGGCTGCGGATGCGCGCCGGGGGCGCGGCCGGCCTGTTGGCCGGCCTCGTGCTGGCACTTCTCATGCTTGCCGCAGGCGGCGGTGTCGGTCCCGAACGGATGCAGCAGACCGGTCCGGTCCCGGCAGCTCTCCTCGTCGGCATGCTGACGCTGACGGTGGCCGCTGCCGCTGGGGCGGTGGCACACGGAGCGCTGGGCGGTTGGCTCCCCGGCTGGCTGCGTAGGCCCGGCTGGCTGCGTCGACCCGGCTGGCTGCGTCGCGCACACTGAGCGTCGCTAAGGTCAGCGACCGTGCCCGACACCTTCGGACCGTACGCGCCCGGCCCGGCCCGGCTGGTCGTGCTCGTGTCCGGCTCCGGCACCAACCTGCAGGCCCTGCTGAGCGCCAGCGCTGACCCGGCCTACGGCGCCCGGGTCGTGGGCGTCGGCGCCGACCGGCCCGACACCGGCGCCGCGGCGCGTGCCGCCGCCGTCGGGGTGGCGACCTTCACCTGCGCGGTGGCAGAGCATCGAGACCGGGCCGCCTGGGATGCCGCCCTCACCGCCGAGGTCGCCTCGCTCGCTCCGGACATGGTGATCTCTGCCGGCTTCCTCAAGCTGGTCGGACCGGCGTTCCTCGCCCGCTTCGGGGGTGTCTACGTCAACACGCACAACGCGCTGCTCCCGTCGTTCCCCGGCATGCACGCGCCACGGGACGCGCTGGCGTACGGCGTCAAGGTGACCGGTGCGACCCTGTTCGTCGTCGATGCCGGCGTCGACACCGGTGCGATCGTCGCGCAGGTCGCCGTGCCGGTCCTCGACGACGACGACGAGCACAGCCTGACCGAGCGGGTCAAGGTGGCCGAGCGGCGCCAGCTTGTCGACACCGTCGGCCGGATGGTCCGCGAGGGATGGACAGTCGACAACAGGAAGGTGTGCACCCGTGACCGCTGACGAACAGACCGGTCCGGGGCAGGTGCCGGTGCGCCGGGCACTGCTCAGCGTCTACGACAAGACCGGGCTCGAGGAGCTCGCCGTCGGGCTGCACGAGGCCGGGGTGGCGATCGTGTCGACCGGGTCGACCGCTGCCCGGTTCGCGGCAGCGGGGGTGCCGGTGACCCCCGTCGAGGACCTCACCGGCTTCCCCCAGTGCCAGGACGGCCCGGTCAAGACCCAGCACCCCCGGGTGCAAGCCGGCAACCACGCCGACCGCCGGCTCGAGTCGCACCGT
>JBBSMN010000224.1:0-4266 GCA_038233135.1 Propionibacteriales bacterium | reverse complement strand
CGCGGGCAAGATCGACCGGTCCCTCAACGCGGAGGGCACGGCCGAAGGAGCGTCGTCGTTCGGCGAGGTCCAAACATGTTGTCGTGGGGTGCAGGTGCGCCCCACGGCCCGGGATCGACCTGCGAGGGTCGGGAACCAGCACCCGAGGGGTGTCGGCACCGACCACAACCACGCGGATCAAATCGGTTGCGCTCGCTCGCTGCCGGCACCCCACACACGTACGCGTCAACGCGCGAGCCATCGGCGCCAATGGTAGCGGAGAGGGCGAGTCAGTCCGAGGCGCCGGGGTTGTCGGGCTGGATGTCGATGCGCCAACCGGTGAGACGGGCCGCCAACCGGGCGTTCTGACCCTCCTTGCCGATGGCCAGGGACAGCTGGTAGTCGGGCACGATCACTCGCGCCGAGCGGCTGGCTGCGTCCACGACCTGCACCGATGACACCCGCGCGGGCGAGAGCGCGTGGGCCACGAACTCCGCCGAGTCGTCCGCGAAGTCGACGATGTCGATCTTCTCGCCGTGCAGGGCGGTCATCACGTTACGGACCCGTTGCCCCATCGGTCCGATGCATGCGCCCTTGGCGTTGAGCCCTGGCACTGTCGAGCGCACCGCCAGCTTGGTCCGGTGGCCGGCCTCCCGGGCGACCGCGGCGATCTCGACGCTGCCGTCGGCGATCTCGGGGACCTCGAGAGCGAACAGCTTCTTGACCAGGTTGGGGTGGCTGCGAGACAGCATGACCTGCGGGCCACGCATTCCCTTGCGCACGCTGACAACCAGGCACTTGATCCGCGAGCCGTGGTCGTACCGCTCACCCGGCACCCTTTCACCGGCGGGCAGCAGGGCCTCCAGCTTCCCCAGGTCAACGAGGACGTCGTCGGGGTTGCGTCCCTGCTGGACGGTGCCGGAGACCAGGTCGCCCTCGCGTCCGGAGAACTCACCAAAACGTTGCTCGTCCTCCGCGTCGCGCAGCCTTTGCAAGATGACCTGGCGGGCGGTGGTCGCGGCGATCCGACCGAACCCGGTCGGCGTGTCGTCCCACTCCCGGGGCGCCGCACCGGCATCGCTCTCGGACTCGGTCGTGCTCGCCCGGTCGGTGTCGGTGTCGGTGCCAGTGCCGGATCCGGTGGCCGGCACCTCTCGCGCCCACACCACCACGTGCCCGGTCTTGCGGTCCAGCTCGACGCGGGCGTGCGGGTGGGCACTGTCGGTGCGCTCGTAGGCCACCAGCAGGGCTTGCTCGATCGCGGCCACCACCACCTCGAACGGCACGTCCTTCTCCCGCTCGAGCATCCGCAGCGCGGCCATGTCGATGTCCATCTGGCTCAGCCCTCCTTCCGGGCGAACTCGACCTGCACGACGGCTCGCTTGACATCGGCGTACGGGACGCGATGGCTGCTCCCCCCGACGTCGAGATCGGCGCCCTCCTCGTCGGTCGCCACGAGACGACCGGTCAGCGCCCGCGGCTCGGGTGCGTGCTCGACGATGGTCACCGACACCTTCCGGCCCACATTGCGCGCCCAGTGCCGCGGCAGCGTCAGCGGTCGTTCGACTCCGCGGCTGGTCACCTCGAGGGTGTAGGGGCGCTCCCCCATCACACCGGTCGCGTCGAGCTGCTTGGACACAGCCCTCGTCACGTCCGCGATGTCGTCGAGGGTCAGGTCACCGGCACTGTCGACCACGAGCCGCAGCACCTGCCGTCTCCCCGCCGTGGTCATCTCGACGGCGTCGAGGTCGGCGCCGACCTCAGCAACGCGCGGCGACAACAACTCCGCGAGGTCCTCGGTGGACGCCCGTGTCATCGTCAACCTCCTCGCTGTGCGGTTGTCATGGGTTCTGCCTCGAGCCGCCAGGGCGCGAATGTCAGCCTATACGGCCACCGGGACGGGTAGCGTCCATGTCGTGCAACGCCCCGCCACCGACCCCGCTCTCAGCCGCCGCCGGTTGCTGGGCTCAGCAGCCACGGCGATGGGTGGCGGCCTGGCAGCCGCGACGCTGACCGGTTGTGGCGGTGGCGCCGCAGCCGGTCGGGCCACCGGTGGCGCCGGCGACACTGCACGGACGGACCCTGCCGCAGCTCGGCGTGTTGCAGCGAACGCGGCAGACCTGGCCGCCCGGCTGACGGCGACCGTGCGGGCGCATCGGGGCCTGCGCACGATGCTGCTGCCGATGGCTCGGCGGCACGATGATCACCTCCGGGCGTTCACCGCTGAGGGGGATCGGGTCGAGGGCCGCGCCGGCGGCCGGGTGCCCGCAGACGCCAAGCAGGCGCTGCGCGAACTGGTGGGCTCTGAGCGGCGAGCCGCCACGGCCGCCAAGCAGGCGGCGGTTCGGGTGACCAGTGCCGAGCTGGCCGCCGCGCTCGCCTCCTGCGCAGCCGGGCTCGCCCAGCACGAGGTCCTGCTCGCGCAGGCTGTGGACGAGCTTCGATGAGCGGCGACGAGGCGCGCACGGCCGCCCAGCGGGTGCTGGCAGCCGAGCACGCTGCGGTCTACGCCTACGGCGTGTGTGGTGGCGTCCTCGAGCCCGGTTCGCCGGCCTGGGTCGGGACCCGGGACGCCTACCTGGCTCACCGG
Source organism: Propionibacteriales bacterium (assembly GCA_038233135.1). Classification (GTDB taxonomy): domain Bacteria; phylum Actinomycetota; class Actinomycetes; order Propionibacteriales; family Nocardioidaceae; genus JACCVL01. Next base: position 1,697 of record JBBSMN010000224.1, on the reverse strand, counting down.
TCCCGCCGCGAGCGTCTCGAGCAGGAGCTGCGTGGCGAGGGCATCGACCCGGTGCCGGCGCTGACCGGCTACGAGCTGCCGCGGCCGGTCGACGACGCCGCCTCGGCGGCACAGCTGTCTCGCGGGGTGGAGGACAGGTGCGCGGCCGCGTACGCGGGACTGGTGCGCGCGACCACCGGGTCCAGCCGACAACGGGCGGTCGACTGGCTGGGCGACGCTGCCACCCGCGCCCTGGGCTGGGGTGCCCAGGCCAGCGCCTTTCCCGGGCTCACCGAACGGTAACCACCACCCGGTCGACCGCCTCGGCGACCGGCACCTCGTCCTGCGCGCCGCTCGCTCGGTCGCGGACCTCGACGACGCCCTCGGCGAGGTTGCGGCCGACGACGACGATGGTGGGCACCCCGATCAGCTCGGCGTCCTTGAACTTCACGCCGGGTGAGACCTTGGCCCGGTCGTCGTAGAGCACCTCGACACCCGCCTCCTGCAGTCCCACCGCGATGCGCTCCGCCGCCTCGAAGACGCCGGGGTCCTTGCCGGTGGCGACGATGTGCACGTCGGCGGGGGCCAGCTCGCGCGGCCAGACGATGCCCAACGCGTCGTGGGAGTTCTCGACGACGGCCGCGACCGCACGGGAGACGCCGACACCGTACGAGCCCATCGTGACGGTCACGCGCTTGCCGTCCGCGTCCAGCACCTTGAGGTCGAGAGCCTCGGCGAAGCGACGGCCGAGCTGGAAGATGTGCGCCATCTCGATGCCCCGTGCGGTGACCAGCGTGCCGCCGTCGATCGGGCAGGGATCCCCCTCGCGCACGTCGGCGGCCTCGATCGTGCCGTCGGCGTGGAAGTCACGACCGGCGACCAGGTCGAGCACATGGCTGCCCTCCGCGTCCGCACCGGTCACCCAGACACTCCCGTCGACGACGCGGGGGTCGACCAGGTAGCGGATGCCCGAGGCGTTGTCCGCGCCGAGCACGCCGGGGCCGATGTAGCCCTTGCGCAGGGCCGGGTTCGCCGCGAAGTCGGCATCGGTGAACGCCGCGAGCTGGGCCGGCTCGACCTGCGCCTGCAGGCGCTTCTCGTCGACGTCGCGGTCCCCGGGAACGCCGACCGCCAGCGGCTCACGGCTGCCGTCGGGCAGGTGCAGCATGACGAGCACGTTCTTGAGCGTGTCGGCCGCTGTCCAGGCGCGGTCCGTGCGCGGGAACGCCTCGTCGAGGTGGGCGACCAGGGTGTCGATGGTCGGCGTGCCCGGGGTCTGCTCGGCATGGGCCGCCGGCACGCCGGCGCTGTCCTGGGCCGGCGGGGCAGGCACCCGTACGGCCTCGACGTTGGCGGCGTAGTCGCACGTCGTGCACCGCACATAGGTGTCCTCGCCGTTGGCGGCGGTGGCGAGGAACTCCTCGCTCGCCGAGCCACCCATTGCTCCCGACATCGCGGCCACGATCACGTAGTCGAGGCCGAGCCGGTCGAAGATCCGGACGTAGGCCGCGCGGTGTGCCTCGTACGACGCCTTGAAGTCCTCGTCGGAGACGTCGAAGGAGTAGGAGTCCTTCATCACGAACTCGCGACCGCGCAGGATGCCGGCGCGGGGCCGCGGCTCGTCGCGGTACTTGGTCTGGATCTGGTAGATCCACAGTGGCAGGTCGCGGTAGGACTCGGTCAGGTCCTTGACCTGGAGGGTGAAGAACTCCTCGTGG
>JBBSMN010000223.1:0-4275 GCA_038233135.1 Propionibacteriales bacterium | reverse complement strand
GGTGCGGGCTGTACCTCCTTGGTGTTGTACATCAACAGGTTGGCTCCCCAGCCGTGCGGGATCCCGTACATCTGCCCGTCGACGGAGTTCCAGGCGCGGTCCTTGAGGAACGGGGCCACTTCGTCGTAGCTGGCGAGCAGGTCGGTGTTGACCGGCTCGACCTCGCCGCCAGCGATCAGGCGCAGCGAGGCGTCGCCGGAGGCTGACACGACGTCGTAGCCGCCGGACTTCATCAGGCTCACCGCCTCGTCGGAGGTGCCGAACACCTTGACGTTGACCTGGCAGCCGGTCTTGTCCTCGAACGGGCTGACCCAGTCGACCGATGGGTCGGTGGAGCCGTCCTCGGCGTAACCGGGCCAGGCCAGCACGTTGAGCTGGCCCTCGGGCTCACCGAGCTTGTCGAGCATCGGCAGGTCCGGTGGGGTGAACCCTTCCTGCTTGTCACCGCCGGAGCTGCTGGTTTCGCTCTGGGTGCCGCAGCCGGCGAGCAGGAGCGCGATCGCGGCGACTGCGGCCAAGCATCGGGCCCGTGCGGGTGGGGTCAGGGGGGAGGTGGGGAGGGTGGTCATGACGTCTCCTGCGGCTGGGGTTGTGACGGGTCCTGATTGTCGGTCTGATCGGGTGGCTGGGGGGGTGGGTGCGCGCGATCAGGTCCGGAATCCTCCGGCCGCTGATCGCGGCCCCGCACGGGTACGGCGGCAACGCGTGACCAACTGAGGGTGACCCGGTCGCCGCGGCGCAGGTCTGACGCGTCCGGGTCGGCGTGCGGCACCGTGGCCACCAGCCGCAGCCCCTCGTCGGTGTCGACGAGGTACCGGGTGACCGGCCCGGCGAAGATCACCTCGGCCAGGGTGCCGTCCACCTCCACGGTGTCGCCGCGATCGCCGCCCGCCGGCCGGTCCTGCGAGTGAACCTGGATGCGCTCGGGCCGAACCGTGTGCAGGTCGCTGGTGCCGACCAGCCGTCGGGCGTTCTCCCCGCTCAGCAGGTTCGCGGTGCCCACGAAGCCAGCAACGAACTCGGTGGCCGGCCGGTCGTACAGCTCCCGGGGGGGCGCCACCTGCACGATCCGGCCGGAGTCAAACACAGCGACCCGGTCGCTCATGCTGAGCGCCTCCTCCTGGTCGTGGGTCACGAAGACGAAGGTGACACCCACGTCACGCTGGATCTGATGGAGCTCGACCTGCATCTGCTCACGCAGCTTGAGGTCCAGTGCTCCCAGCGGTTCGTCCAACAGCAACACCGAAGGACGCACGACAAGGGCTCGCGCCAACGCCACCCGCTGCCGCTGGCCACCGCTCAGCTGAGTTGGGCGGCGCGTCGACATCCCGCGCAGGCGTACGGTCTCCAGCGCCTCCTCGGCACGCCTGCGGCGCTCGCCACGACGGACCCCGCGGACCCGCAGGCCGTAGGCAACGTTGTCGATCACACTCATGTGCGGGAAGAGCGCATAGTCCTGGAAGACCGTCGTCACGTCCCGTTCGAACGGCGCCAACCTAGTGACGTTCGTGCCGGCCAGGCTCACCGTGCCCTCGGTCGGCTGCTCGAAGCCGGCGATGATCCGCAGCACGGTGGTCTTACCGGAGCCGGAGGGGCCCAACATCGAGAAGAACTCACCGGGTGCGATGTCCAGGTCGACGCCCGCGACGGCCTCGACGTCGTCGAAGCGCTTGACCAGGCCGCGTAGGCCGACAGCCGGTTTGACGTGTTCCACGCTTGCCACTCATACCGCCCTTTGACGCAGAAGAACACGACGGGAGCAGTCAATCGGCGACGGTTCCGAGCGTCAAGCCACGGTTCTGCAACGATTTTCGTGGCCTTGCGCCTGCGTGTCGTCCGCGTTTCTTGGCGGGCACCTCACTCGGTACGTTCGGCACCATTTTCGTTGCGCCGGTGGTGCCGAACGCACCGAGTGGTCGTTGCCACAGCCGCGTGCAGGGCCGCGCGCCCACCAATACGTAGCGCGACACCGGGGCGGGACGAACCCGCCTACTGCTCGCGGAGGCCCCACGGGGAGCCGTACGCGGTGAGCAGGTCGACGAACGGCACCGCGTCAAACGCCTCGGGACCAAGCACCCCGACCCCGCTCCACACGCCGGTGGCGAGCAGCTCGAGCGCGATAACCGGGTTGACCGCCGTCTGCCACACCACGCACTGGTGGCCGTACTCGCGCATCGACCACTCGTTGTCGACCACGTGGTAGAGGTACGTCGAGCGCGGCTGGCCGTCCGTGCCCGTGCCCCTGGCCCATACCCCGGCGCAGGTCTTGCCGCGCATGGCATTGCCGAGGGTCGCCGGGTCGGGCAGGCAGGCAGCAACCACGTCGCGCGGGCTGACCTCGACGCCGCCGACACGGACGGGATCGGTGCGGTCCAACCCGATCTTGTGCAGCGTCTGCAGCACGCCGATGAACTCCGCGCCGAGGCCGTACTTGAACCCCACCCGCCTGGCATCGATCCAGCGCGGCATGAGAAGCACCTCTTCGTGCTCCACGTTGACGCACTCGACCGGCCCGATGCCTTCGGGGAAGTCGAACACCTCCGGATCGCTGAACGGCTCGGTCGTCGCCCATCGCCCGTCCGCCCAGATCACCGGCGGGTTGAGGCACTCCTCGATGGTGGTCCAGATCGAGAACGACGGCGCGAAATCGAACCCCTCCACGGTCAGGTTGGCCCCATCCCGTACGCCGAGCTCGTCGATCTCGCTGAACAGTTGGTCGGCGGCATAGCGCGCCAGCACGTCCGACAGCCCCGGCTCGACACCGATGCCGACCAGTGCCAGCCGCCCGGCCGACTCCCACCCGTCGGCGACAGCGAACTGATCGTCGCCGAGCTTGACGCCCGTCTGCGTGTACGGGTGCTCGGGGTGCGCGCGCGACAGTGACATCGCCATGTCGAGATAGTCCGCGCCAGCGGCGTGCGCCCCGTCGAAGATGGGCATCACGAAGCGCGGGTCGACAGCGTTGAGCACGTGGGTGATGCGGTGCTCGCGGCACAGTGCGGCCACCGCTTCGGCCGACGACGCGTCGACCTGGGCGGCGCTGAAGCGACCGTCGTCGCCCTGCTGGACGGCCAGGTCGGCACGCCTACGGTCATAGTCGGCGACCACGCAGGCCTCGAAGAACCCCCGACGAACCGCGATGGCGACGAAGGCCGAGCCGACCCCGCCGGCACCCACCACCAGGATGCGCATCGGCGGTTTCTCGGGGTCAGACATCGAGGTTGGTCATGACGTGCTTGACGCGGGTGTAGTCCTCGAGCCCGTACATCGACAGGTCCTTGCCGTAGCCCGAGTGCTTGAAGCCGCCGTGCGGCATCTCCGCGACCAGCGGAATGTGCGTGTTGATCCACACACACCCGAAGTCGAGCCGCTTGGACATCCGCATCGCCCGCCCGTGGTCCTTGGTCCAGACGCTCGAGGCCAGGCCGTACTGCACGCCGTTGGCCCAGCGGACCGCCTCGTCCTCGTCGGAGAATCGCTGCACGGTGATCACCGGGCCGAAGATCTCGTCCTGGATCTGCTCGTCGTCCTGCTGCAGACCCGACACCACGGTCGGCGCGTAGAAGTACCCGTCGGCCAGGTCACCGCCGATCCGCTCGCCGCCCGCGCCCAGCGAGGCGTGGTCGGGCAACCGGTCGACCATGCCGCTGACGCGCTCCAGCTGGGTGACGTTGTTGACCGGGCCGTAAAGCGCGTCGGCATCGTCTGGCAGACCGGTACGGGTGGCCAGCGCCTGCTCGGTGAGCGCGGCGACGAAGTCGTCGTGCACGCGCGGCCCGGCCAGCACTCGGGTGGCCGCGGTGCAGTCCTGCCCGGCGTTGAAGTAGCCGGCAACCGCGATCGCCTCCGCGGCGCCCGCCACGTCGGCGTCGTCGAACACCACGACCGGCGCCTTGCCGCCGAGCTCCAGGTGCACGCGCTTGAGGTCGTCGGCGGCCGTCCGCGCCACCTCGGTGCCGGCGCGTACGGAGCCGGTGATCGACGCCATCGCGGGTGTCGGGTGCAACACCAGCGCCCGGCCGGTGTCGCGGTCGCCGCACACGACGTTGAGCACCCCGGCGGGGAGGAACTCGGCCGCGACCTCGGCCAGCAGCGTCGTGGAGGCGGGGGTGGTGTCGCTGGGCTTCAGCACGATCGTGTTGCCCGCGGCGAGCGCGGGGGCGATCTTCCAGATCGCCATCATGATCGGGTAGTTCCACGGGGTCACCTGGGCGCAGACCCCGACCGGCTCGCGGCGTACGAACGAGGTGTGGCCGGCCATGTACTCCCCCGCCG
>JBBSMN010000222.1:0-4312 GCA_038233135.1 Propionibacteriales bacterium | reverse complement strand
GGTGCCGGCCGCGGACGTCTACGACACCGCGTACGCGTGGGCCGCCCAGTTCGCCGAGGGCCCCGCGCTGGCGCTGCGGGCGGCCAAGGAGGCCATCGACCACGGTCTCGACGTCGACCTGGGCAGCGGGTTGGAGGTCGAGCGTTTGCAGTTCGCCGCGCTGTTCGCGACCGAGGACCGCAGCACCGGCATGGCCTCGTTCATGCAGGACGGCCCGGGCAAGGCGCGCTTCACCGGCAGCTAGCCGATACGGCTTCCGGGTATAGTGGTTGAATGATGTATCAGTTGTCGGAGCCGGGCGCGGCCAGTGACCTGTTGGCCGACGCGACAGCGATGGGGACGGTGAAGCTGCACGTTCGGGATCTGCCGGTATGACCACCTACTACCGCGAGGCCCTGGCGCTGACGGTGCTGGGTGAGACGGCGGGCTCGAGCGGCACTGTGCTGGGCCGCGGGCGCACACCCTTCCTCGAGCTGCACCCTGAGCCCGACCTGCCGGTCGCCGCACCCGGCCAGGCGGGCTTGTTCCACACCGCCCTTCTGTTCGACGACGAGGCGAGCCTGGCGGCCACGGTGGTCACCGCCGGCCGGCACCCGGCCACGAGGTACGTCGGCAGCGCCGACCACCTGGTGAGCAACTCCTTCTACTTCGCAGATCCCGAAGGCAACGGCATCGAGCTCTACTGGGATCGCCCGCGCAGTGCCTGGAGATCGCCCGACGGCAGCCTGCGGATGGCGAGCCTGCCGTTGGACCCGCAGAAGTTCCTCGAGCGGCACCTCACCGAGGTGGCCCTCGGCGACGTCGAACAGCGTCCGGGTCGGGTAGGGCACGTGTATCTCAAGATTGGCGACCTCGCGGCGGCCCGCGCGTTCTACGTCGACACCCTCGGATTCGAGCAGACGTACCAGATGCCGGGCGCACTGTTCGTCTCCGCCGGGGGCTACCACCACCACATGGCGATGAACACGTGGGCCAGCCTCGGCGCCGGGCCGCGGGCAGCAACCCTGGGTCTCGGCCAGGTGGCGATCACCCTGCCCGGGCGCGACGACCTCGATGCCCTCGCCGATCGGCTGCGCCAAGCATCGGTGCCGGTGCGCGACGACGGCGCCACCCTGCGGTTCGAGGACCCGTGGAGCAGCCTCATCGAGGTCTCCGTCACGCCGTGAACGGGCGCCCTCCGCGGGGGCGCACCCGGGGACCCGTGACGCAGATTACCGGCGGGTAATCTCCAGGCATGAAGATCGTCGTCTGCGTCAAGCACGTCCCCGACGCCACCGCCAACCGTTCGTTCGACGAAGCCGACCACACGGTCGACCGGGCCGGGGTGGACGGCCTGCTGTCCGAGCTGGACGAGTACGCGGTCGAGGAGGCCCTGACCATCGCCGCGGCACACGACGGTGAGGTCGTGGTGCTCACCATCGGCCCGGAGCAGGCGCTGGACGCGGCCCGAAAGTCGCTGCAGATGGGTGCGCACGCCGCCGTGCACGTCCTCGACGCGTCGGTGCACGGGTCGGACGCCTTCGCGACCTCGCTGGTGCTCGCGAGGGCTGTGGAGAGGATCGGGGCCGAGACCCCCGTGGACATCGTGCTGTGCGGGATGGCCTCGACCGACGGCGCGATGGGTATCGTGCCGGCGATGCTCTCCGAGCGGCTCGGCGTACCTCAGGTCACCTTCGCCGCCTCGGTGAGCGTGGACGGTGGCACGGTCACCGCTCGCCGCGACGGCGACGTCGCCACCGAGACGGTCGAGGCGAGCATGCCTGTGGTGCTGAGCGTGACCGACCAGATCAACGAGCCGCGCTATCCCTCCTTCAAGGGCATCATGGCGGCGAAGAAGAAGCCGATCGAGACATGGTCGCTGGCCGAACTCGGGATCGACCCGGCCGAGGTGGGGCTGTCGGCGGCGTGGAGCACCGTGCAGGCCGTCACGCCTCGGCCACCACGCAGCCAGGGCGAGGTCGTGACCGACGAGGGTGAGGGGGGTCGGCAGCTGGCCGACTACCTCGCCGGGCAGAAGTTCATCTGAGAAGGAGACCCCACCGCCATGTCCGAGATCCTCGTGCTCGTCGACCACGTCGACGGCTCCGTCCGTAAGACCACCTCCGAGCTGCTGACGATCGCCCGCCGCCTCGGCGAGCCGTCGGCGGTGCTCGTCGGGCCCGGCATCGACGCCGCCCGGGAGACGCTCAGCGCATACGGCGCCGAGAAGGTCTACGTGCTCGACTCGCCCGATCTCACCGACTACCTCGTCGCACCTCAGGCCGAGGCGCTGGCCCAGCTGGTGACGTCGGCGGCTCCGGCCGCGGTGCTGGTGTCCTCGACCCCTGAGGCTCGCGAGGTGGCGGCTCGGCTGGCGGTCAAGACCGGGTCGGGGCTGATCACCGACGCCGTCGACGTTCAGCCAGGCTCCGACGGGTCGCCGGTGACGACCCAGTCGGTCTTCGCAGGCGGCTTCACCGTGCAGGCGTCGGTCACCCGTGGCACACCGATCATCGTGGTGAAGCCCAACTCGGCCACCCCCGAGCAGGTGGGGGGCGCGGGCGTCGAGGAGCGGGTCGACGTGACGGTGTCGGAGGCGGCCAAGACCGCCCGGGTGGTCAAGCGCGAGCCGCGCACGAGGTCGGGGCGACCCGAGCTGACCGAGGCCGCGATCGTTGTGTCGGGCGGCCGGGGGACCGGCGGCGACTTCTCCGATGTCGAGGCGTTCGCTGACGCCCTCGGCGCGGCGGTCGGGGCCTCGCGTGCCGCCGTCGACTCGGGGTGGTACCCGCACTCGTACCAGGTCGGTCAGACCGGCAAGACCGTGTCACCGCAGCTCTACGTCGCGAACGGCATCTCCGGCGCCATCCAGCACCGGGCCGGCATGCAGACAGCCAAGACCATCGTCGCGGTCAACAAGGACGCCGAGGCGCCGATCTTCGAGCTCGTCGACTTCGGCGTCGTCGGCGACCTCAAGCAGGTGCTGCCGCAGGCGACCGAGGAGGTCGTCAAGCGCAAGGGCTGAGGCGGGCGCCGCACCCGCTGTCGGGGGCGGGCTCAGGCCCAGGTGACGAAGGTGACGACCCGGTGGTCCAGGCCCAGCGTGTGGCCGACCCCGACCTGCCGAGTGCCGAGTGGCGCAAGACGGTCGGCTGGGTCGGCGTTCGCTGCCGTTCTTGCGCCACTCGAGGGTCTGTCGGCCGATCGGGGCGGAAGCGGGGGAGCCCCGGTCGGCGCTGGCATTAGGCTGGGCGGCGATGTCCGGGCCCGGTACGCACTACCTCGACCACGCCGCGACCACGCCGATGGTCGCCGCTGCCGTCGACGAGATGCGCGCGCGCCTCGGCGACGTCGGCAACGCCTCCTCGCTGCACGCATCGGGCAGGCGCGCACGCAGGTTGGTCGAGGAGGCCCGCGAGCAGGTCGCCGCGGCGCTCCATGCCCGCCCCAGCGAGGTCGTCTTCACCGCCGGTGGCACCGAGGCCGACAATCTGGCGGTTAAGGGCCTGTTCTGGGCCCGCGGCGACCGGCGGCGGCTGCTGACCACCGCGGTCGAGCACCACGCCGTGCTCGACCCGGCCGAGTGGCTGGCCAGGCACGAGGGCGCCGAGGTCGAGCTCTTGCCGGTGGACAGCACCGGAGCGTTGCGCCTCGACGCGCTAGCGGCGGCGCTGGACCCTGACCCCGGCTCGGTGGCCGCGCTGTCGTGCATGTGGGTCAACAACGAGGTCGGCACGGTGCAGCCACTGGCCGAGGTCACCTCGTTGGCCCACGCCCACGGCATCCCCGTGCACACCGACGCGGTCCAGACGGTCGGCCACCTGCCGGTCGATCTCGCGGAGCTCGAGGTGGACGCGGTGAGCATCAGCGGTCACAAGGTCGGCGGGCCACAGGGTGTCGGCGCGCTGGTCGTACGACGCGAGCTCGACCTGGTGCCGCTGCTGCACGGGGGCGGTCAGGAGCGCGACGTACGATCCGGCACCGCCGACGTGGCCGGCATCCGAGCCTTCGCCGTGGCCGTCGAGCAGGCGGTGCGCCGCCGCCCCGCTCAGGCGCCGCAGCTGCGCCGGCTGCGTGACGCGCTGGTCACCGGCATCCGGGCGGCCGTCCCGGACGTCGTACTCAACGGCCCGCCGGCCGATGCGGGCGAGGAGGCACGGTCGCCGGGCATCGCGCACCTGACCTTCCCCGGCTGCGACGGGGACGCGCTGCTGATGCTGCTCGACGCGCAGGGCGTCGAGTGCTCGACCGGGTCGGCCTGCACCGCGGGCGTCCCGCAGCCCAGCCACGTGCTGCTCGCGATGGGCGCCGACGACGCGGCGGCCCGCGGCTC
>JBBSMN010000221.1:0-4342 GCA_038233135.1 Propionibacteriales bacterium | reverse complement strand
GGTCCACCTCGAGCAGCAGGGTCTTGTCGGACTGGACGATCAGCGGTCCGTCACTCACGCGGTCTCCTTCTCGGCGGCTCGCTTGGCCTGTTGGGCTCGCTGGCGAGCACGGTACGCGGCCACGTTGGCGCGCGACGAGCACCGCTCCGAGCAGTAGCGCCGGGACCGGTTGGGGGAGGTGTCGACGAAGACGTCGGTGCAGCCGTCCGCCTGGCAGACACCGAGCCGGAGCGCACCGAGGTCGCAGACCACGACGGCGAGCCCCATCAGCGCTTCCGCGATCAGCAGCTCGGCGACCGAGGAGGACCGGTTGCCGACGTGCAGGTGCCAGGACTGCGCGTCATGGCCGGCGATGTAGGGCGACACCGGGTGCTTGCCCAGCAACGCGTTGAGCCGGCCGACCACCACGTCGTCGGCCCCGTCCAGGGACATCTCGAACACCGGCCGCAGCTCGCGGGCGAACCGCCGCAGCGCGGTGTGGTCCCGCTCGGCCAGCTCGGGCAGCAACCAGTCCCGGTCGGCGAGGAAGGCCCGCAGGTCCTCGGAACGCTCCAACGGGGCGTTGACAAGCCTGGCCGCACGCTCGGCGTAACGGACGAAGTCCACACCAGCACCTTACGTCAGCCGACGGTGCGGTCGGCGGCGTCGGCCACCACGTCGGACATCTCGCGCCGCCGCTCGAAGGCGGCGCGTTGCGCATCCGCACCGGTGCCGCGTGCGCACACGTGCTCGAGCCGGCCGCGGACGCGCTCGAGATCCCCGTACGCCTTCAGCGCGGGAGTGACGTGGTCGAGCAGCCGCTCGACCTGCGTGTGTGCCGGCACGGTCGTGGCGGTCAGCGGATCCACCAGCCATTCCGACAGCCCGAACCGCCCGGCCCGCCAGGCGGCTCCACGCAGCACCTCCATCCGTACGAGCGGCGCGGGCTGCCCCGCCCGCCACTCCTGCGCCGCGGTCTCCACCAGGGCTCGGCTCAGACCGGCCAGCAGCACCGCGTCCTCGCGGTCCAGGCAGACGTCGAGCACTCGCAGCTCGACGGTCGGCCACTGCGGCGAGGCCCGGGCGTCGAGATAGGCCATGGCCTCGTCCATCGCCGCCCCGGACGACACCATCTGGTCGATCGCCTGCCGGTAGCCGGCCACGTCACCGAACAGCTCGCTGGGCCCCGAGCTCGGCCACCGGCTCCACACCCGCTGGCGATAGCTGGCGTAGCCGGAGTCGGCGCCGTGCCAGTACGGCGAGTTCGCCGACAGCGCAGTGAGGACCGCCAGCCACGGCCGCATCCGGTCCAGGACACCGACAGCCTCGTCGATCCCGTCCACCGAGACATGGACGTGGCAGCCGTTGCACAGCAGCTCGCGGGCGGTCATGCCATAGACCCGGTCCATGCGCTCGTAGCGCTCGTCGGCGGTCAGCGTCGGCTGCACCGGCAGCGGGCTGGTGGCCAGCGCCGCGAGGCGCAGGCCGTGGCGCTCGGCGGCGGCGGCCAGGCGGCCGCGCAGCTTCTGCAGGTCCGCGCCGACGTCGTCGAGCCGGTGGTGGACCTCGGTGCCCAGCTCGACCTGCTCGCGCTTCAGCTCGTGCTCGACCCCGCCGTGCTGCGACTCGGCGCTGTCTGCGGAGTCCACCACGCGGTCACCGGCGGGGCGGGGAACGCCGGTCGTCGGGTCGACGAGCAGCAGCTCCTCCTCGACACCGATCGTGCGGTTCGCGCTCGGTGCGGTCATCCGCGCATCCTCGCGTGCCACCGCTCCAGCGGCGACACGGACCCGTCACCCGACGGCAGCGACTCGGCTGATGCGGTGCAGGGAGAAGCTGCGCCTGGTCGCGCTCCGGTGGTCGTATGCGGTGAGCCGGCCGTCGTCGACCCGCAACGGTTCCACCACTCGCTCCGAGACCGTGCCGGCGTCGTCGAGGTAGGCCAGCCATACCGTGCTTCCCTCGCCGGCGGCCGCTCGCAGCTCGTCGATCAGCCGGGCCGGGCCGGGTGTGGTCGCGCCGCCCGGCCGTGCGGTGCGGGCACGCTCGCCGGCCCGCATCGCACCCACAGCCGTCGCAGCCTGGGCCGCATCCATCCGGTGCACGTCCACGGGGGGATCGTGCCGGACGCGTTCCGCGCGGGCCCGGTGACTGTCCGAGGTGACGCCCACGGCGTGCCCGTCGGCTGTCTCGAGAACCGGCGCCCGGTGGGCGCGCCGCAGCCGGCTGAGGACGACGTCTGCCGGCAGGTCGGACAGCGCCACCGTCGGTGCCGTCCGGCGCAGGCCGAGCGGGGCAAGCTCGGAGTCGGCCAGCAGCGTGTCGAGCTCGGTCGGGTCGTCCGTGCGCACGTAGACGCTGGCGGTGCCGACGCGCAGCTGCCCGTGCCTGCGGGCTGTGTCGTCGACGAGGTAGGAGAGCGCCTGCGGCACCGGCGTACGGGAGTGTGCCTCGATGAACGCATGCACCTGACTCGCGGGCCAGCCGGCGTCCAGCGCCCGGCGCACCGAGTCGGCCGAGAAGCGGTAGACCGTTGCCCCGCCGCGCGACTCGATGTCAGCCACCAGGGCCAGCCCATGTGCCACCTGCGGGTCGAGTGGCCCTGGCGCCACCGCGGTGAGATCTCCCTGCAGCAGTACATGATCGACCGGCTCGGGCAGCAGGGGCTCCAGCAGCCGGGCAGCCGCCCCGGCACCGGCACCGGCCCCGGCACCGGCGAGCAGTGCCCGGCCGGGCGGGGTGATGGCACCGCTGGCGGTGAGCCCGAGCCTGGCGGCCTCGACGAGGCTGCGCCGGGTCAGCGCGTCGCGCAGCACCGCCCGCCGCGGACGGCGCCACGCGACGGCTGCCACCACCTGCTCGGCGTCGTCCACCGACTGCCCCGGGTTGGCGTCGGCGACGACGGCCAACGCAGCCCGGCGGCAGGCGGCGGCCCCTCTGCGCTCGAGGTCGGGCCCCAGGGGGTTGACCGGGCGGCCGCGGGCGTCGCGTTCGCCGATCAGCACGGTCGCTCGGGCGGTGTCCAGCCAGGCGCCGGCGAGGTGCGCCCATCGCTGCGCGGTTGGCAGCTCCCGCCAGCGGTCGAAGTCGTCGGTGGGCAGCCACACCTCGTCGAGCTCGGCGTCGTCACCGGCCGTCAGCAGGCCGGCGGCGCGGGCGAGCTCGAGCAGGAAGCCCGCCTCTTCGATGCTCGTGTCCAGCTCGGCGGCAACCGCTCGCACGTCGCGGACGCCCACCCCGCCCGAGCGCAGCACCGCCGGTGGCTTCACCCCCCAGGCCTCGAGCACGAGCTGCACGCTGCGCACCGTCTCGAACGCCGCACCGGCCCCGGTGCGGTCGACCAGCGAGCGGTCGACGGGCCGCGTGGTCGGCGCGGGCGCGACGTCGACCGGTGCCGTGGTGGTGCAGCCACCCCGCAGGTGCAGGCCGATCTCGCGCGGCAGCACAACGGTGTGGTCGTCGACGGCCACCAGCAGGCCGCGTGCGAGCAGGTGCTCCAAGGCGTTGGCGGCGGTGTCGAGGCGGGCGCCGGCCGGTACGACGTCGAGGCGCCCCGTCGGCGGTCCCGGTGCCAGCCGCTCCAGCAGCCGCTCCACGTCCTCGCCACCGGCGTCTGTGGCCGCGTCGACGCGCGCCTGCGCCCAGGTCGGGTCTCCGTACGCCGCCGCGACGCGGCCCGCGGTGGCCACTGGGTCGCCGCTCGTCTCGAGCCCGAGGTCGGTGGCGAGGTCGGCCACCAGACCTGGCCTGCTCGCGGACAGCAGCGACATCAGGCTCGGGCCGAGCCCGCCGGGTGTGGGCCCGAGCACCTCTCGTGCGGGACGGACGAGCCGCAGGTCTGCTCCGTCCCCCCACACCAGCGCCAGCGCCAGCAAGCGGTCCAGCACGGCGTCGACCGTTGTCGGCGACGCGTGCACGAGCCGTTGCACGTCCGAGGCGGCAGCCGGGTCCGGCAGCAGGGCCAGCGCCTCGATCACCGACAGGTGTGCGGTGTCGAGCCGGTCGACGGCCATCGTCACCGACCCCCGGCCCGCCACGCGTGCGGCCAGCTGGGAGATGTCGGCCGGTGTCGGCCTGGCGACATCCGGGCGCGCCTCGACCAGCGCGGCCAGGGCAGCATCGCTCCAGCCTCGCAACGTGTCGGCGAGCGTGCGCGCAGTCGTGGGCGCAGTGGTGGGCTCAGTGGTGCGCGCAGTGGTGGGCTGGGGAGTGGTCATCGACGACCACGGTACGGGGGCCCGCACCGCCCGGCCATCGACTCGCCATCGCGCGTACGGCAGGCTGGGGGCGCCAGCGCAGCAGGCTGGCAGACGGGCCTGACGTGGGGAGGACACGCAGATGGCAACGATCGAGGCGGAGGGTC
>JBBSMN010000220.1:0-4459 GCA_038233135.1 Propionibacteriales bacterium | reverse complement strand
CGAAGGAGTCCATCTTCTTGGTCTTGCGCCGAAACGCGCGAGCCGCCGTGCGGCGGGTGCGGTCGCGTGACAGCTCACGGCGTGCCCGGGTGGGTCCCATCGGTTCGTACAGCAGGGCGACGGATCGCCGCGACGCCTCAGCCGGTTGCAGCAGGGGCTGCAAGAAGGTGGCGAACGCCTCGGTACGCGGCCACCCGCGCACCTGCAGCGTCAGCGACCACGCTCCATCGTGGCGGTAGACGCCCCACGCCGCTTCGGCCGCTGCCGGTCCCGTGAGCGACAGGTCCGCAACCTGGACGGCCGGCTCGTCCATGTCGGACAAGGCGCGGTGTTGGTCGCGGATGGCGTCGGGGTCGTATCCGGTGCGCAGCACGTCGCGCAGCGCGGCCTGGTCGAGTGGGTGTTCCACGTTGAGTTCGGCAGCCGTCAGGGTGGGAGTGAGCGCGGTGAGCTCGCGTACCAGCACGGCACAGGCACCGAGGTCACCGTCGCCGGCGGCACGGATGGCGCTGCGGCAGCGGTCCCGCGACAGCGTGACGGTCACGAACGTCTCTCGTCGGTTGGCGGTCGGCCCGACGGTGCCGAGCAGGGTCTGCAGGTTGGCGGCGGCCGTGGCCGGCGCGGTGGCCGCGACGTTGGCCTCGACCCAGCCGCGCAGGGCCGCTCCGTCGTCGGGCCACGACCGCTCCAGCACTCCCAGCCGTACGAGGGGGGTGTCGTCGACGCACAGACTCTCCAACAGCGCACCCCAGGCGCCGACCCGGCGTTCCTGCCGGTCGGTGGCCGCCAGGGCCAGGCCGGGGTAGCGGACCTGCAGCACGGCGGTGTAGGTGCGGGCGAACGGGTCGTGCACGACAACGAGCTGTCCACCTCGCCCGTCGGGGACCTGCAGAAAGCGCAAGGCCGCCGCGGTCCCGGGCAGGTCGATGCCTTGCTCCTGGTCGGTGGGCCGGTGCGGGGCGAAAACGCCGGACAGGAACCTGGTGCGTTGTCGCGCTCCGGCGTACTGGTGCCGGGCGGCGAACAGCAGCCACTCGTGCGCGGTGAGGCCGTGCACGCGGACGGTCGCCAACGCCACCAGCGTCGCCGCAGCGGGGCCGCAGATCGCGACAGCGGTCAGCGAGCGCGCCAGCAGAGCGGTGACGATCAAACTGGCGGCCGCGGTGACGAGCATGGTGCCGACGAGGTCGAGACGGCCGAGGAAGCCGCTTTTCTCTTCCTGCCAGCCTCCGAAGGTGCTCACGTGCCCGCTCATTCCTGCTCCTCGCTGGTGGCCGGGTCTGGGCCCGGGGCGTGTGGCGGCTGGTCCGAAAGAGGCGACAGCGCGGGGACGTCGGCGCTGTCGCGCTCATGCTCGTGAGGGTGCCGACTTTGAGGTGCTCCTCCGGAGTGCCTGCGCGTGGTGCTTGCCGGGTAGGGCGTCGCCAGGTCGGCGTGCCGGGCCATGTCGGTCAGACCCGCGTTGGTGCTGTTGATGCCGCCGCGTACGGCCTCGACCGCTGCCGTCGCGGCCAGCAGCGCAGCCGTGGCACCACCCGCGGCAGCGCTCCCACCCGCGCCCGCACCCTTGCCGACAACACCGCTGGACCCGCCCGCCTTGGCGACACCCGGACCGGCGCTTCGCCCGCTCGAGTGGCGGATGAGCCCAGAAGGACCCGAGCGGCTGATCTGGGATCCGGTCTGGTCGGCGTCTGACTCTCGTTCGACCGCCATCGAGTGCTGGGCACCCGCGGCTCCGGCTGAGCCCGACGGTCCCCGTCCGCCGGCCGCTCGACCGCCGAGCCAGCCGGCGGCTCCACCGGCTAGTGCCGCACCGACGGTGCCGCCGGACCCGATCGAGGTGAACGTGAAGTACGAAGCGACGACTGGCCAGGCGACCGCGGCTGCCACCAGCGCGGCCATGCCGACCACGAGGTCCTTGACGCCGTTGGAGTCGCCGAGGATGCCGAAGGCGATCGCGAAGATGAAGGCGACGACCGGTTTGAGCAGGACGAGGGTGAGCAAACCCTTGGCGGCCTTGGGCCACCAGTTCGACGTCGGTCGCGACAGCATCCCAACTGCGGCGATCGGGGCCGCGCACAGCATGATCAAGATGCCGGCGTGGCGCAGGACGAACTCGAACATCAACAGCAGGACGAGCAGGATCCCGACCAGCCCGAACACGAACATCAGGCCGATGCCGAGGACGGGGTCGAAGGTGAATAGGCCGGTCAGCTTCGCCTTCAGCCCGTCCATGCCGCCGAACGAGTCGTCGACGATCCAGTTGGTCAGCGCGTCGGATGCGAGCAGCAGCCCTTGGACGAACGGGACGAGCAGGGCCACCACCACCGTGGTGTTGAGCAGTCCGACGAGTGCGTTGCCGATCGCGGTTCCGTCCCCGGTGTAGGCGGCTCGGCCCGCTTCGAGGATGAGCAGCAGCCAGGCGATCAGCATCGACAGGCCGAGCGCGAGCGACAGGGGTGAGTCGATGCCGGCGTCGCGCAGGTCGATGATCGTCCAGCTGGTCCACCAGCTCGCGAATTCGGTCAGCAAGGAGATCGCCCCGTCGGCCATGGAGCCGGCGAGGCTTCCCGCCGCGCTGCTGGCGACGTTGGTGGCTCCCTCGGTGGCGGCGGACGTCAGTGCCGTCTTCGTCACGTCGTCGACGAGTCCCAGGGTGGCGGGGTCTGTCAGGACGCCGAGCACGTCTCCGGCCGAGGTGCCGTCGTCGTCGTTGGCGACCCGGTTGCCTGCGTACGCCGGTGACACCGACACCAGAGACAGGACCAGTGTGGCCAGCAGCGCGCTAACGAGCCGGGACCAGTTCATGCCAACCCTCCCCCGTAGCTGCGCCGTCGGTGGGTGCGGGTGGAGGTGCCCAGGAGACGCCGTCGGCGGTGAGCTTCCAGTCGCCGTCGACGCGCTGGACCACGAACGGCACCGGCAGTACGTCTGAGGGCAGCCGCTGGCCGGTGTAGGTCACCAGCTGGCGGCGGACCAGGACGTACCCCTCGATGCAACCCGTGTTGGACACGCGGTAACTCGTTGCCAGGGCGGTGAGGTCCACGTCGGCTGCGCCGGAGGTGGGACCGGGAGGGACGCCGAGGTGGGCCCGGCCACGGGCGCTGTCGGTGAGGACCTGCGTGATCTCGGCCTCGGCCGTGGGGGTGTCGACGTACATGGCGGCGAGGCGCTGGCGCAGGACGTCGAGCTCGATCGTGCTTGCCGTTGTGTACGCCGCGGCGGCCGACAAGCCGCCGAGTTTCCCGTCAGGCCAGTCGGTGCCGACACCGGCGACGATTTGCGCTGGCGGCAGCAGCTGGATGGGCCGGTCGCTGCCAGTGATTTCAGTGGGTTGCGCACTCAACACCGGGGTCTCTGTGGGCGCCGGCGAGCCGACTGTGTCTTCGCGAGTCAGCAGTGACGCGAGCATCGCCACACCCACCACGGCACTCACCGAGACCAACGCGAGCAGGACGAGCCAGCTGATCGACCGTCGCCGACGCCGGTCAGTGGTCGAGGCAAACGCCATGGCTCAGCGGCTGCTTCGGTAGGCGGTGCTGACGACCAGATAGCCGATGGCGATGAGGACGGCTCCCGCCACCGACCACAGCATCGACGACTTCCCTCGTACGGCCACGTGCGGCCGCTCGCTGAGGTTGCCCACCGCCGTCATGCCGGCGCCGGTGATGAAGCCGGCGACACAGGCGGTGAGCATCAGCCACATCACCCAGCCGAGCAGGGTGGTGACGACTTCGCTGCCTGGTGGTGCAGTCGGGTTCGGGTTGGGTAGGGCTGCCGCCCGTAGGTAGGCGTGAAGGAGCGTTGTCATGAGGTCACCGCCGTGGGTGTCGAAGGGGTCCTGAGCTGGCTTGTTTCCTTGGCTGCGAGGGCCGCGAGCCTGTGAACGGCTCGTCTGGTTGCCCGGCTCATGCGGTCGAGGCCCGCGACGCCCTCTCGGTGCAGCGCAGGGTCGAAAGGCAATCGGGTCACCGCCGACGTACGCCGCTCGAGCATCGTCAGGTCGGCGAGCACGCGCCGGTCCCACGAGCCGGGTACTCGGGCGAGGGCAGCGACGACGACGGCGTGGGACTTGCCGCCGTCGTCCTCCCAGCCGGTGATCAACCGGGTGGCGGCTGCGACACCGGGCCGGGTCGCGGGCACCACCAGCACGAGGACGCCGTGGCTGTCCAGGCAGGGGTCGTCGACGGGGTCGGGTTGACCGAGCAGAGGTCGACCGAGATCGGCGATCGCTGTTATCCATCCGCTGGCGGCGACAGCGTCACGCCACCAAGCGAGCGGCCGGGCGTTGGTGACGGCTGGCGAGGTCAGGTCGGTGAGGACGTCGAACCCCGCCCCTGCTGGGGCCATCAGGCCGCGGCGGGACGTGAGCGCGTGAATGGTCGCCGCGGTGGGGCTGCCGATCGAGAACTCGGCATCGGCCCGGCGAGTGAGGGTGGTAGGCCACGGGCTGAGCGAT
>JBBSMN010000219.1:0-4474 GCA_038233135.1 Propionibacteriales bacterium | reverse complement strand
TGCGTGCCGAGCGGGATGTAGGCGAACGCCTCCCGCACGCGGTCCCACACCTCGACGCAGTCACCTGCCGCCCACACCCCGGGCAGGCCGGGCACCGCCATGGACGGCTCGACCCGGATCCCACCGTACGAGCCCAGCGGCAGCCCGGCGTCGGCCGCCAGCTCTGCCCGCGGTCGCACCCCGAGCCCGAAGATCACCACGTCGGCGGGGTAGGTGCGCCCGCCCGCGACGACACCGCGCACCCGGTCGCGGCCGACCTCGAAGGACTCGACGCCGGTGTCGGTGACGACGTCGATGTCCATCTTCTCCATCGCGTCGTGCACCTGCCGGCCGAGGTCGGGGTCAAGCGTGCCCATCGGCTCGGACGCCTTGTCGATCACGGTGGTCTCGAGACCTCGCTGCACGCACGCCTCGGCCATCTCGATGCCGATGTAGCCGCCGCCCACCACGACCGCCCGCTTGGGCTCCCCGGTGGTGAGGGAGTCGATCAGCCAGCAGCCGTCGTCGAGGGTCTGCACCCCGTGCACGCCGGGCGCGTCGGCACCGGGGACGTCCGGCCGGACCGGCTCGGCCCCGGTGGCCACCAGCAGCTGGTCGTACCCGATGGTCTGCTCCGAGCCGTCGACGACCGAGCGGACCCGTACGGTGCCTGCGTCGGTGTCGATCGCGGTCGCCTCGGCGCCGATGCGTACGTCGAGCCCGCGCTCGCGATGCTTCTCCGGGCTGCGCGCCACCAGGCCCTCCGGGCCGTCGACGGCGCCGGACGCCCAGTAGGGGATGCCGCACGCGGAGTACGACGTCCACCCGGTGCGCTCGAGCACGACCACCTCGAGGTCGTCGCTGGCCCGCCGCTTGGCGGTCGCCGCCGCGGACATGCCGGCTGCGTCCCCGCCGATCACCACCAGTCGATTCGTCACCTCGCAGAGCCTAGGTCAGCGTGCTCGCGCACCCAGGCATGCATCGCGATGGCAGCGGCGGCCCCGGCGTTGATCGAGCGTGTGGACCCGAACTGCGCGATCGACACCGTGATCGCGCACGCGGCACTCGCCTCGGCGCTCAGCCCCGGCCCCTCCTGGCCGAAGACGAGCACGCAGGCGTACGGCAGCGCCGTCGACTCCAGCGGCAGCGCGCCCGGCTCGTTGTCGACGCCGACCAGCGCCAGCCCGGCTGCCGACGCCCAGGCGGCCAACGCCGCGACGTCGGCGTGATGGCGTACGTGCTGGTAGCGGTCGGTAACCATCGCCCCGCGACGGTTCCACCGGCGCCGGCCGACGACGTGCACCTCGGCGGCGAGGAACGCGTTGGCTGTGCGCACGACCGAGCCGATGTTGAGGTCGTGCTGCCAGTTCTCGATCGCCACGTGGAAGGCGTGCCGGCGGGTGTCGAGGTCGGCGACGATGTCGTCGTGCCGCCAGTACCGGTACGCGTCGACCACGTTGCGGCGGTCACCGACACGCAGCAGATCAGGGTCGAGCCGCGCCGCCTCGGGCGAGCCCGCGGCGGGGAGGTCGCCCACCCACGGCCCGACACCGACCTCCGCGGAGTCCTCCACGGCTGCCGACCCTAGCCGTCGGGAGGGTTCGGGTGGCCGGCTGCCGGTGGACGCTAACCCCGCAGTCGGTGGATGCACCAGGTGCCGCCGGACGCCGGTAGGCTCGCCCGGTGACCTCGGCCGCCGTGACGACCGCGCTCGGCCCCAGCTGGCTCGACCCGGACTTCTTGATCCAGAGCTTCGGGATGCTCGGGATCATGGCGTTCGTCTTCGCCGAGTCCGGGCTGCTGATCGGCTTCTTCCTGCCCGGCGACTCGTTGCTGTTCACCGCCGGCCTGCTGGTCGCCGACGGGCGTTACCTGCCGTCGCTGTGGGTGGTGATCCCGCTGGTCGCGCTGGCGGCCTTCGTCGGAGACCAGACCGGCTACCTGATCGGCCGTCGTGCCGGCCCGGCGGTCTTCAAACGGCAGGACTCGCGGCTGTTCAACCCGGCCTACGTCGACCGGGCGCACGGCTTCTTCGAGCGGTACGGGGCACGCACCATCGTGCTGGCGCGCTTCGTCCCCATCGTGCGCACGTTCGCGCCGACGATGGCCGGCGCCAGCCGGATGAGCTACCGGGTGTTCATCGCCTACAACCTGGTCGGTGCCCTGGTGTGGAGCATCGCGGTGACGTTGCTCGGCTACTGGCTCGGGCAGTACGACTTCGTCAAGAACAACATCGAGCTGATGTTGCTGTTCATCGTGTTCCTGTCGATCATCCCGATGCTCTTCGAGGGCACCAAGGCCTGGCGCTCGTCCCGCCCCAGGTCTCAGCCCAGCTCCAGGTCGGACAGCCCGTAGGCGTAGCGGTAGTCCAGCCCGGCCTGCTCCACCCGGTCCCGCGCGTCGGTCTCCCGGTCGACGATCACCGCCACCGCGACGACCTCGGCGCCGGCCTTGCGCAACGCCTCCACCGCGGTGAGCACCGAGCCGCCGGTGGTCGACGTGTCCTCGACGGCCAGCACCCGCCGTCCCGTGACGTCCGGTCCCTCGATGCGGCGTTGCAGCCCGTGCTGCTTGCCCTCCTTGCGTACGACGAAGGCGTCCAGCCGGCGCCCGCGGGCAGCCGCGGCGTGCAGCATCGCGGCAGCGACCGGGTCGGCGCCGAGCGTCAAGCCGCCGACCGCGTCGAAGTCGAGGTCGTCGGTGAGCGCAAGCAGCACCGGCCCGACCAGCGGAGCAGCGGTGGCGTCCAGCGTGATGCGGCGCAGGTCGACGTAGTGGTCGGCCGTGCGGCCCGACGACAACGTCACCTGCTGGTGCACCACCGCCTTGTCGACGATCTGACGGCGGAGCTGCTCGCGCTGCTCGGTCACGTCCGGCTGGGTGCTCATGGCCGAGACTCTATGCATTGGCGGGGTCATAGCCCCGCGGATGCATCATCGTCGGTCACCCGCCGCCGCCGTTAGGGTCGCGGCATGCCTGCCGTCGACTCCGAGCGCGCGTACGCCCAGCGGGTGCGCGGCCTCGGCACCACGATCTTCGCCGAGATGTCGCAGCTCGCCCTGCGCACCGGTGCCGTCAACCTCGGCCAGGGCTTCCCGGACACCGACGGCCCCCCCGAAGTCGTGGCGGCGGCGGTCGAGGCGATGCGTACGGGACACAACCAGTACGCGCCCGGGCCCGGTGTCCCGGCGCTACGCGCGGCCATTGCCGCCCACCAGGCCTGGTACTACGGCATCGAGCTCGACCCCGGCACCGAGGTGGTCGTGACGACCGGCGCGACGGAGGCGGTGGCCGCGGCGCTGCTCGGCCTGGTCGACCCCGGCGACGAGGTGGTGGTGCTCGAGCCCTACTACGACTCGTACGTTGCGGGCATCCAGATGGCCGGCGGCGTACGGCGGCCGGTCACGCTGCGTGCTCCGGAGTTCCGGCTGGACGTTGACGCCCTGCGCGCTGCGGTCACGCCCCGCACCCGGCTGGTGCTGCTGAACTCCCCGCACAACCCCACCGGAAGCGTGCTCACCCGCGACGAGCTCGCCGCGGTTGCGGAGGTGGCGGTCGAGCACGACCTGCTGGTGGTGACCGATGAGGTCTACGAGCACCTGACCTATGACGGCGTCGAGCACGTGCCGATCGCCACCCTGCCTGGCATGGCGGAGCGGACCGTGACGATCAGCAGCGCCGGCAAGACGTTCTCGTTCACCGGCTGGAAGGTCGGCTGGGCCACCGGGCCGGCGCACCTGGTGGGTGCGGTGGCGGCGGCCAAGCAGTACCTCACGTTCACCTCGGGCGCCCCGCTGCAGCCAGCGGTCGCGATGGCGCTCGGCCTGCCCGACCAGGTGCTGGTCGACCTGCGGGTGGACCTGCAGCGCCGCCGCGACCTGTTGTGCGAGGGGATGTCGGCGCTCGGCCTGGACGTGTACGTGCCGGCGGGGACGTACTTCGCCACCACCGACATCAGCTCGCTCGACTATGCCGACGGGACGGCGTTCTGCCTGGACCTGCCGACACGGGCGGGGGTGGTGGCCATCCCGCAGCAGGTGTTCCACGACGACGCGGACGCCGGCCGCATGCTGGTGCGCTGGGCGTTCTGCAAGCGCGACGATGTCCTGCGCGAGGCGCTGGACCGGCTCACGCGCGCCTTCGGCTGAGCTCTGATCCACCGACGGTGATTCGATGCCGGTAATTTCAGTGGGTTTGGGTGTGTGGTGGTGGTGCGGGCGTGGCTGGCCCCCCGGCCCTGACCGGCTTTCCATTGTGGTCATGGGTTGCTGATCCGGGTCCGCAGCGTCGCGCACCGGACGGCGGCGGCACGGGCGAGGTTGAATTCGATCACCGCGTGGGCGACCAGGCGGCATTCGCCGGGTAGCTCCCCGACGGCAGGTGCGCCAGCGGTCCGTGCTTGAGCTCGGCGATGGTTTGCTCGACGATCGCGTGGTCGCGGTGCCGCTGGTCGGCCTCGACGATGCCCAGGGTGGAGTTGGGGATGAACGCGTGG
>JBBSMN010000218.1:0-4484 GCA_038233135.1 Propionibacteriales bacterium | reverse complement strand
GGCGGCATCCGGGTCGAGCCGTCCATGGCGGTGCCCGGCCTGCCCGGGGTGTGGGCGGCAGGTGACTGCGTCGAGGTGTGGGACCGCGTGCGGGAGGCGTTCGCCTACATCCCGCTCGGCACGCACGCCAACAAGCAGGGACGCATCGTCGGGCTCAACCTCAGCGGCGGCCACGCGGTGGTCGCCGGCGTCGTCGGCACCGCGGTCACCAAGGTCTGCGATCTCGAGGTGGCGCGCACCGGACTCTCCCAGGCCCAAGCCGACGCGGCCGGCCACGACGCGGTGTCGGCGACCATCGAGACCACCACGCGGGCCGGCTACTTCCCGGGCGCTCGGCCGATGACGGTGCGGCTGACCGCCGAGCCGTACTCCGGGCGGCTGCTCGGCGCCCAGATCATCGGCAAGGAGGGATCGGCGATCCGCATCGACACCTGCGCGACCGCGCTTTGGACGCGGATGTGCGCGCAGGACCTCGTCGACCTCGACCTCGCCTACGCCCCGCCGTTCTCGTCCACGTGGGATCCCATCCAGGTCGCAGCGCGGTCCCTGCTCGGCGAGCTGCGCTGACATACTGGCCGCGTACGGGACCACCACCGACAAGCCGCCGACCAGGAGTGCTCCGATGCCCATCGCCAGCCCGGACGCGTACCGCCAGATGCTCGACGCCGCGAAGGACAAGTCCTTTGCCTACCCGGCGATCAACGTCACGTCGTCGCAGACCCTCAATGCCGCCCTGCGCGGCTTCGCCGAGGCCGAGAGCGACGGCATCATCCAGGTGTCAACGGGCGGTGCGGAGTTCTTGTCGGGCGCCACCGTCAAGGACATGGTCACGGGCTCGGTTGCCTTCGCGGCGTACGCGCACGAGGTGGCCGGCAACTACCCGGTCAACGTCGCGCTGCACACCGACCACTGCCCCAAGGACAAGCTCGACGGCTTCGTACGCCCGCTGCTCGAGCTGTCGCGTGAGCGGGTCGCCGGTGGCGGGACGCCGTGGTTCCAGTCGCACATGTGGGACGGCTCGGCCGTCGAGCTGGCAGAGAACCTGCAGATCGCCGAGGAGCTGCTCGACAAGGCCGCCAAGGCCAACGTGGTGCTCGAGGTCGAGGTCGGCGTCGTCGGCGGCGAGGAGGACGGCATCGTCGGCGACATGGACGAGAAGCTCTACTCCGCGCCCGGTGACGCGGTCCGCACCGCCGAGACGCTGGGGCTCGGCGAGCGCGGCCGTTACCTGCTGGCGCTGACGTTCGGCAACGTGCACGGCGTCTACAAGCCCGGCAACGTCCAGCTGCGCCCGGAGATCCTGCAGGAGGCCCAGCAGGTGGTGGCCGACAAGTTCGAGCTCGGTGCCGACGCGCAGCCGTTCGATCTGGTCTTTCACGGCGGCTCCGGCTCGACCGCGCAGGAGATCGGTGACGCCGTCGACTACGGGGTCGTGAAGATGAACGTCGACACCGACACCCAGTACGCCTTCACCCGGGCGGTGGCCGACCACATGTTCGCCAACTACTCCGGCGTGCTCAAGGTCGACGGCGAGGTCGGCAGCAAGAAGCTGTACGACCCGCGGGCCTGGGGCAAGGCCGGCGAGGAGTCGATGGCTGGGCGTGTGGTGGAGGCCTGCCAGCACCTGCGTTCGGCCGGCACCAAGCTCGGCTGACGCCGGCCGGCCGGCCACCTACGGTTTCGGCGCACCCGCACTTGGTGCGTAAGGCACCATTTCGGCCGGCAAGATGGTACCGTATGCACCAAGTGACCGACTATGCGCGCCGTGCTGGCCGAGGTGCTCGTGGAGCCGGGGCGGACCGATCGAACTTGGTGCCGAGCCGCCCGGCAAGATGGCGACATGGAACACGAGAACTTGCTGGGTGGACCGCCTGACACCTGGCTGCCCGAGGACCCAGCCGCAGCGCTGATCGAGGGCGGCGCCGCGCCTGCGGCCGCAGCCCGAGCGGCACCGACGTCGAGCTTGGCGTGGTCTCTGCTCGCGGAGTCAGCGCTGGCGGCGGGTGATGACGTGCAGGCCTACGCCTTCGCCCGTACGGGCTATCACCGTGGGCTGGATGCCCTTCGCCGCGCCGGTTGGCGCGGGCACGGTCCCGTGCCGTGGTCACACGTTCCGAACCGCGGCTTCCTGCGTGCGGTGGCGGCGCTTGCGCGAGCCGCTGCGGAGATCGAGGAGACTGACGAGGCCGAGCGCTGTCGCCACCTGCTCGCGGACTCGAGCCGCGAGGCGGTTGTCGAGCTGCTCGGTTGAGACGGCGGGCCCGGTCGCTCCCGGCCGGGCCCTTTACGTGGCCCGCCATCCCTTTACGTGGCGCGCAGCAAGGGGCGGCTCAGCTGTCGGACTCGGGGGCGATGAAGGTCCAGGCCCGCGGCTCGACCTGCCAGGCCCGCCGGGGCGCCGGCCCCCGCACCTCGCCGTCGACGTTCCACCGGAAGCTCTGGCGCGCCTCGACGACCACCCGCTGCACCCGCCGGTGTTCGACGTCGCGGTTGCGCGGGTGCTGGCCCAGCCGCACGCGCAGCGCGTACGCCAGCCGGCGAACCGCCGACATCGCGAAGCTGACGACCACGTCGACGTGCCCGTCGTCAGCAACGGCCGCCGGCAGCAGCGGGACGCCACCGGCCACGAAGCGACCGTTGCCGATCGCCACCTGCAGCACCGGCGCGCGCCCGGTGGCCAGCACCTCGCCGTCGCCGACCACCCGCAGCTGCTGACCGGGGCTGACGAAGCCGGTGCGGACGGCGCCGAGCACGTACCCGAACCGGCCGTAGTGGGGTTTGAGCTCCCGGGCCTCCTCGGCGGCGTCGACACCGACGCCCACGTGCACGGCGTTGACGACCACGTCGCCGTTGTCGTCGAGCACCAGGTCCAGGGGGCGGGGCCGCACCGCCAGCAGCTGGCGGGCGGCCGCAGCCGAGTCCAGGGGGATGCCGAGCCCGCGGGCGAAGTCGTTGCCGGTGCCCAGCGGCACCAGCGCGACCGGGGTGCTGGCCAGCCGGCCGCTGGCGTGCAGCACCGACACCACCGCGTGCAGGGTGCCGTCGCCGCCCATCACCACCACGGTGCGCCCGTCGTGGTCGGCCAGCGCCCGCTCGACGTCACCTCTGTCCTCGGTCGCCACCACGTCGAGCTCGGCAGCCTCGCGAAGCACGGCGATCGCCGGTGCCTCGGCGCCGGCCTGGGCACCGCCCGCGCCCACGTTGGTGATGACGAGCATCGGGTCCACAGCAGGCCACGCTACGGGCCGCGCCCCTTCCGGGTCGGATAGCCTGTGCGCCGCACCGCGAGACTGCAGCATCGCCGATCGCCGCTCGGAGGACCGACCATGCCAGCGATCGTGATCGTCGGCGCCCAGTGGGGCGACGAGGGCAAGGGCAAGGCGACCGACCAGCTCGGCGCCCGCGTCGACTACGTGGTGAAGTTCAACGGTGGCAACAACGCCGGGCACACCGTGGTGGTCGGCGACGAGAAGTACGCCCTGCACCTGCTGCCCAGCGGCATCCTCACCCCGCAGGTCACCCCCGTCATCGGCAACGGTGTGGTGGTCGACCTGTCGGTGCTCTTCGAGGAGGTCGATGCGCTCGAGGCCCGCGGCGTCGACACGTCGCGGCTCGTCCTGAGCGCCAACGCGCACCTCATCGCGCCGTACAACTGCGTGCTCGACAAGGTCACCGAGCGCTTTCTCGGGTCGCGCCGCATCGGCACCACCGGACGCGGCATCGGCCCGACCTACGCCGACAAGATGAACCGGGTCGGCATCCGAGTGCAGGACCTGTTCGACGAGAAGATCCTGCTGCAGAAGGTCGAGGGCGCCCTCGAGCTCAAGAACCAGGTGCTAACCAAGGTCTACAACCGGCGCGCGGTCGAGGCCACGGAGATCGTCGACGAGCTGCTCGGCTTCGTCGACCGCGTACGCCCGATGGTCGGCGACACGTCGCTGCTGCTGGAGCGGGCGCTCGATGGCGGCGACACGGTGCTGCTGGAGGGCGGCCAGGCCACCCTGCTGGACGTCGACCACGGCACGTACCCGTTCGTCACCTCGTCGTCGGCGACCACTGGTGGCTCCTGCACTGGGTCGGGCATCGCGCCCACCCGCATCGACCGGGTCGTGGCGATCCTCAAGGCCTACACCACCCGGGTCGGCGAGGGGCCGTTCCCGACCGAGCTGGACGACGCCGCCGGCGAGCACCTGCGCAAGACCGGGTGGGAGTACGGCACGACGACCGGCCGGCCGCGGCGCTGCGGCTGGTTCGATGCGGTGATCGGCCGCTATGCCACCCGGGTCAACGGCGTCACCGACTTCGTCCTCACCAAGCTCGACGTGCTCACCGGGCTCGAGCGGGTGCCGGTGTGCGTGGCCTACGACGTCGACGGGGTCCGGCATGACCAGATGCCGATGACGCAGACCGACTTCCACCACGCGACGCCGATCTACGAGCAGCTGCCCGGCTGGTGGGAAGACATCAGCGGTGCCCGGCACTTC
>JBBSMN010000217.1:0-4548 GCA_038233135.1 Propionibacteriales bacterium | reverse complement strand
TTGTCCTCGCCCTTGATCTGCCGGGTCTCGATATCCTCGATGACGGCTGCTCCGTGATTGGGGTAGACAACCGTTTCGCCGACAGTGAAAGCCATGTATTTGTACCCCTTCCTGGGTGACCAGGGTAACACGGCCTGAGAGTCGACTGAGAGCCATCCGTGCAGGTCAGAGCGCAAATCGGGGCTTGACACGGCGGGCGATTCATGCCTGCCACGCCCGGGCGCGCCGATCGGGCACCCGCCGGGATAGGCTGATCGCCACTGCCTGGGCTCGATCGCCGACACCCGCTTCGAGAGGATCTGCCGCTGTGACCTGGTCGACTCGTGGGTGCGGGATGGCAGCAGCCGGGGCGCTGTCAGTGCTGGCGGTGACGGGCTGCAGCACCGGCTTCGGTGCCCAGACCTCGGAGGTCTACAACGCGCCCGCCGGCACCGACATCAGGATCGGAGACGTCAAGGTCCTGAGTGCGGCCATCGTGGTCGAGGACGACGCGGCGACGCTGTCGGCAGGGCTGGTCGGCCCCGCGAACGCCGACGACGCGCTCACATCCGTACAGGTCACCGACGCGGACGGTGCTCCGGTGACCACGGAGATCGCCGACGACACCGTCGACATCCCCGCCGACACGCTCGTGCAGACGGCCCGGGACGCAGAGATCGCCATCGACGGCACCGGCCTCGAGCCGGGCAGGCTGCTCGACGTGTCGTTCACGTTCGAGAATGCCCAGCCGGTCAGCGGACAGCTCATGGTGATGGACCGGGCGGGCGCCTACGCCGACGTGTCGATCCCCGATCCGCCTGCCCAGCCGCACTAGTCCAAGCCCGGAGACCTGGGGCGCCACACGTTGCTCGTCAGGCCTCGTACTTGTAGCCGAGACCGCGGACGGTGACCAGATACTTCGGGGTGGCCGGGTC
Organism: Propionibacteriales bacterium; assembly: GCA_038233135.1. Lineage (GTDB taxonomy): Bacteria > Actinomycetota > Actinomycetes > Propionibacteriales > Nocardioidaceae > JACCVL01. The sequence continues at coordinate 3,634 of JBBSMN010000217.1, read as the reverse complement.
GGGCTCGATCTTGGCCCGCAACCGCTTGACGTGTACGTCGAGAGTCTTGGTGTCCCCCACGTAGTCGGCCCCCCACACCCGGTCGATGAGCTGGCCGCGGGTCAGGACGCGGCCGCTGTTGCGCAAGAAGAGCTCCAGCAGCTCGAACTCCTTCAGCGGCAGCCGGACGTGGCCACCGTCGACGCTGACCACGTGCCGGTCCACGTCCATGCGTACGGGTCCGGCCTCCAGGGTCGACGGCGCCAGGCTGTCGGCCGGCTCGCTCAGACGGCGCAGCACCGCACGGATACGGGCCACCAGCTCGCGGGGGCTGTAAGGCTTGGTGACGTAGTCGTCGGCACCGAGCTCGAGCCCGACGACCTTGTCCACCTCGCCGTCCTTGGCGGTCACCATGATCACCGGGACGGCGGACACGGCCCGCAGCTGTCGGCACACCTCGGTGCCGGGCAGTCCGGGCAGCATCAGGTCGAGCAGCACGATGTCGGCGCCGGCCCGGTCGAACTCCTCCAGCGCGGCCGGCCCGGTGACGGCAACCGCCACGTCGAAGCCTTCCTTGCGCAGGACGTAGGAGAGCGCGTCACTGTAGCTCTCCTCGTCCTCGACGACGAGCACACGGGTCACGAGGGTGCCTCCTGCAGGTCGGACGATGCGGACGGGTCGGACGTGGTGACGGTGCTGTCGCCAGTGTTGTCAGCGGTGCTGTCGCCAGTGCTGTCGCCAGTGCTGTTGGGGGTGACCGCCGCACTCCAGGCGGGCAGCACCAGAGTGAACGAGGAGCCGGTGCGCTCGACGCTCCAGACCCGGACCTCGCCGCCGTGGCTCGCGGCGATGTGCTTGACGATCGACAGCCCCAGACCGGTGCCGCCGGTGGCGCGTGCACGGGCGGGGTCTACCCGGTAGAAGCGCTCGAAGATGCGCTCGAGCTCGCTCTCGGCGATCCCGACACCCTGGTCGGAGACGGTGACATGCACGTTGTTGCCTACCGGCTTGGCTGTGACCGTGACCTTGGTGTCGCCGGGACTGTATACCACGGCGTTGTCGACCAGGTTGCCCAGCGCCACCTGCAGTTGTCCGGCGTTGCCCGCCACCACCAGGCCGGTGTTCTGCTGACCGGTCAGGCCGACACGTCGCGTCTCGGCGTCGATCCGCGTACGGTCCAGCGCCGCCGTGACCAAGCCGTCCACGTCGACGCGCTGCGGCTCGTCGAGCAGCTGGTCATCCTGCAGCCGGGACAGCTCGATCACCTGTTGGACGAGCCGCCCGAGCCGCTCGGCCTCAACCCGCATGCGCTGGGCGAAGCGCTGCACCGCCTCCGGGTCGTCGGACGCCTCGCCGACCGCCTCGGCGAGCAGCGTGAGGGCGCCGACGGGTGTTTTCAGCTCGTGGCTGACGTTGACGGTGAAGTCGCGGCGTACGGCGTCAACGCGGCGCTCGCGGGTGCGGTCGTCGATCAGCACCACCATCATCTGGTCGTCGAGCCGGGCGACCCGCGCATGCACGTGACGGGCCGCGGTCGAGGCCCGGCCGCTGGTCAGCACCAGCTCGCGCTCGCGGATCTCACCGTCGCGCCGGACGCTGCGTACGAGGTCAACAAGCTCTGCCTGCACCAACCGGTCGCCGCGGACCAGCCCCAGCTCGTAGGCCGGCGCGCTGGCCTCGACCACCACGCCGCCGGAGTCGACCAGCACGGCCGACGCGCTGAGGATGGCGAGCACGTCGGTCACCCCGGGGGCGACAGCCGCCTCGGGGGCGTCGGTGTCCATGGGCGTGGATGCTGGAGCGGGCTCGTCGCGACCGACCAGCCGCCGGGTCAGCAGCACGGCCGCGGCGCCCGCGAGCGCCCCGGCGAGCAGCAGCAGTGCGGTGCCCACGTCATCGATCGTACGCATGGGCGACACGCCGGCGTCGCTTCGCAGGCCCTGGTGACCTGCGGCTTCGCCGAGTGTTCAGCGCACGTTCATGCGGAGCGCGCGCCAGGGTGTGCGCCAGTGGTTACCGTGGTGATCATGCGTGACCTCTACAACGACCAGCTGGAATCGATCATCGAGAACCTGGTGACGATGACCCAGACGGTACGAGGTGCGGTCGAGCAGGCCACCGTGGCTCTGCTGGACGCCGACGCGGACGCCGCGGAGACGGTGATCGCGGGCGACAAGGCGATCGACGAGGCGCGCGAGCGGGTGGAGGAGTCTTCTTTCGAGGTGCTCGCGACCCAGCAGCCTGTGGCCGGCGACCTCCGGATGCTGATCGCCGCGCTGCGCATCGTCGCCGACCTCGAGCGGATGGGCGACCTCGCCGTGCACGTGGCCAAGATCGCGCGGATGCGGACCCCGGACAAGGCGGTCCCGCCGGCGTTGCGTCCGACGATCGCGAACATGGCCGAGACCGCCGAGCGGATGGTCGACGAGGCCTCGCGCATCATCAACGACCGCGACGTGGATGCCGCGCTGGCGCTCGAGGCCGAGGACGAGGAGATGGACCGGCTGCGGCGGTCGATGTTCCGCATCCTGCTCGACGAGGAATGGGAGTACGGCGTTGAGCCGGCGATCGACCTGGCCCTGTTGGGCCGCTACTACGAGCGGATCGCCGACCACGCCGTGTCGATGGCCCGGCGGGTCGTCTACCTGGTCACCGGGCAGAACCCGCCCCACTTCGAGTAGCCCCTGACCTGGCGCCACCTGGCCTCGACTTGGCGATCATCCGAGGGTTGTCGAGCAGTCTGTTCGCCGGGATGCCGCCCGAGTCAGCGGCCTTGGTTCTTGACTGCCTCGATCGCCTCGGCGGCGGCGTTGGGGTCGAGGTACTCCCCGCCCGCGGTCCGCGGGCGCATGTCGGCGTCCAGCTCGTAGAGCAGCGGGATGCCGGTCGGGATGTTGAGGCCCACCACGGTGTCGGCGTCCATGTCGTCGAGGTGCTTGACCAGCGCGCGCAGCGAGTTGCCGTGCGCTGCGACCAGCACGGTGCGACCGATCCGCAGGTCGGGGACGATGGCGTCGTACCAGTACGGCAGCATCCGCTCGAGCACGTCGGCCAGGCACTCCGTACGCGGGCGCAGCTCGCTCGGCAGGTCGGCGTAGCGCGGGTCGTCGACCTGGCTCCACTCGTCGTCGTCGGCGATGGGCGGGGGCGGCTCGTCGTACGAGCGGCGCCAGCGCATGAACTGCTCCTCGCCGAACTCCTCCTGGGTCGCCAACTTGTCCTTGCCCTGCAGGGCGCCGTAGTGCCGCTCGTTGAGCCGCCACGACCGGCGCACCGGCAGCCACGAGCGCCCCAGGCCGGCCAGGCTGAGCTCGGCGGTGGCGATCGCGCGCAACAGCACCGAGGTGTGCACGACGTCGGGCAGCAGGTCCCGGTCACGCAGCAGGTCTGCGCTGCGGGACGCCTCGGCGCGGCCCTGGTCGGTCAGGTCGACATCGACCCAGCCGGTGAACAGGTTCTTGGCGTTCCACTGCGACTGGCCGTGGCGGAGCAGGATCAGGCGGCGCGCAGCAGTCATGGAGCCGACCCTATCCGCGCGGCTGCGAGTCGCTGACCGGCCGCTCCAGCAGATGCCGGAACGCCACCAAGTTGCGGGTCGACTCGCCGCGCGCCCGCCGCCAGTCCCACTCGCGGCGGATCGCAGTGGCAAAACCCA
>JBBSMN010000216.1:0-4564 GCA_038233135.1 Propionibacteriales bacterium | reverse complement strand
GCTTCACCACCTGGGTAGCGTCGTCGCTGGCGAGCGGGGCGACCGACGGTGCAGGGCGGCGGGTGATGTGGCTGACGCGCAGCAGCAGCGCGATGATCGCCCAGTTGGCGACCAGCGACGACCCCCCGTACGACAGGAACGGTGTGGTCAGCCCTGTCAGCGGGATCAGCCGGGTGACGCCACCGACCACGACGAACACCTGCAGGGCGAACGTGATGGCCAGCCCGGTCGCCAGCAGCTTGCCGAACGCGTCCCGGCAGAGCAGGGCGACCCGCAGGCCCCGCTCGACGATCAGCGCGTAGACCACGATGATCGCCATCAGCCCGGCCAGTCCGAGCTCCTCGGCGAACGAGGGGACGATGAAATCGGAGTACGAGAACGGGGTGAGCGTCGGGTCGCCTTGCCCGAGCCCGGTGCCGAGCAGGCCGCCGTAGGCCATCCCGTAGAGGCTCTGCTGGATCTGGAAGTAGGCGTCGCTGTCGCTGAACGGGTCGAGCCAACCGGTGACGCGTGCCTGCACGTGCGAGAACGTCAGGTAGCCGAAGTAGGCACCGGCGGCGAACAGCACCGCGCCGACGACGATCCAGCCCACGCGCTCGGTCGCGACGTACAGCAGCACAACGAACAGGCCGAAGAACAGCAGGGACGAGCCGAGGTCGCGCTGGAAGACCAGCACCCCGAGGCTGATCAGCCAGGCGACGAGGATCGGCCCGAGGTCACGGCCTCGGGGCAGGTCTATGCCGATGATGCGGCGCCCGGCAAGCGCCAGCGCCTCCCGCTTGACCACCAGGTAGCCGGCGAAGAACACGACCAGGAAGATCTTGGCGACCTCGCCGGGCTGGAAGCTGAGCGGGCCCACCCCGATCCAGATCTGTGCCCCGTTGATGGTCTTGCCGAGGATCGGCGTCAGCGGCAGCAGCAGCAGCACGATCGCCCCGAGGCCGAGGGTGTAGGTGTAGCTCTGCAGGCGGCGGTGGTCGCGGATGACCGCCAGCACCGTCACGAAGCTGGCGACGCCGACGAGCGTCCAGACCAGCTGCTGGCTCGCGAACGGGCCGGCCGGGCTGTCGTCGGCGACCAGATCGAGGTCGAGCCGGTTGATCATGGCCAGGCCCAGGCCGTTGAGCATGACCACGAGAGGCAGCAGCACCGGATCCGCGTACGGTGCCAGCACCCGTACGGCTATGTGGGCGACCACCGCGAGCGCGACGAAGCTCCCGGCGACCGTCGTGAGGTTGTCTGGCACCTTGCCGTTGTAGCCGACCTCCGCCGCGACGTAGGCCCCGACCGCGACCACCAGCGCGGCCAGCAGCAGGAACAGCTCGGTGCCGCGCCGCTTGCGCGGCGCGGTCTGGGCGGGGCGGGCGAGGCCGGTGTCGGGACGCGACGTCGTGCTCATCGCGCCCGCCCGGATCTCGTCGACTTCGAGGGTGCCGACGACTGGGATGTCGGTGACTGGGATGTCGGTGACTGGGGTGTCGACTCCGTGGCGGCATCCGGACCGCTGTCGGAGCACGCCGCGGAGTCCCTGCCCCCGGCCCGGCAGTCCTTGGCCAGCGCGCGCAGCCGCCGGACCGTCCGCTCGGCAGTGGCCAGGTCCGAGGCCTCGATGCCGTCGAGCACCTGCTCCTGGCGATACTCGGGCAGGTCGTCCAGCGGCAGGTCCGTCTCCTCGTGCAGCCCGGACAGATTCACCCCGGGCAGGTCTTGCGGGACACCCTGGAAGATCGCGACCATCCCGTCGGACTGGGCAACGAAGTACTTGGTCTGGCTCCAGTCGTAGGTCCACTTGAGCCCGAAGCCGGCGAGGGCGACCACCACGGCGAGGGCGAGCAGCGGCAGCACGAAGCGGTTGCGCGAGTGGCTGCGCGGCGCGTACCGCAGCTCTTCGAGGTCGATGTCCTCGTCGGCGTAGTCGTCGTCCCCGTCGGCCTGCACCGCGGACCCCACCGCGGTGTTGCCGGTGCGCGGCCGTTGCTGCTCGGCGGCCGATCCGACCAGCGCCGGCTCGACCGGCTGAGCTGGCTCGTGCAGGGCAGCCTCCTCACCGGCAGCCTTCTCGCCGGCCGGCTCCTCACCGGCAGCCTTCTCGCCTGCGACGACCTCGCCGATGACGCAGGTGACGTTGTCGGTGGTCGGGGCCGCAAGGGCCAGCCGGACCAGCTCGGTCGCGGCACTCTCGATGGTGCCGGCACCGAGGGCGCGGCCGATGGCATCCGGCTCGACGTAGTCACTGAGGCCGTCGCTGCACAGCAGCACCCGGTCACCGGGCTGCACGTCGAGCGTGAACAGGTCGGGGTCGACAGTATGCCCGCCCTGCAGGGCACGCAGGATCAGCGCCCGGTGCGGGTGGGTGCGCGCCTCGGCCTCGGTGATGCGCCCCTCGTCGACGAGTGACTGGACGAAGGTGTGGTCGGTCGTCAGCTGCGCCAGCCCACCGCCGCGCCACAGGTAGGCCCGCGAGTCGCCGACGTGGGCGATGCTGAGGCGGTCGGGTCCTCCGTCGGCGGCCTCGAACACCATCGCGATGAGCGTGGTGCCCATGCCCTCGAGGCTCGGATCCTCCTCGACGAGCTCGCTGAGCCGGTCGTTGGCACGGTGTGTCGCGCCCGCGAGAGCCTCCAGCACGTCTCCGGTGGGCGCTGTGTCGAGGCGTCGTACGGTGTGGACCACCACCGATGACGCGAGGTCGCCGGCGGCCTGGCCACCCATCCCGTCGGCGAGCACCAGGAGTCGCCCGCTGGCGTAGCCCGAGTCCTGGTTGTTCTTGCGGTTCGGTCCCACGTCGGTGCTGGCGGTGGCGCGCAGTGTCGTCATGGCCGCCGTCACCGTCGCAGCTCGAGCACCGTCTTGCCGATGCGGATCGGGGTCTCCATGGTCACCGGGGTCGGGGTGGTCACGCGCTGGGCTCCGACATATGTCCCGTTCGTGGAGCCGAGGTCCTCCACGAACCACTGCTCACCGTTGGTTGCCACCCGCGCGTGCCTGGTGGAGACGTAGTCGTCGTCGAGCCGGATCGCAGCGTCGGGGCCACGCCCGATCAGCAGCGGCTCGGTGCCCAGCTGGACCGACTGGCCGGTGTCCGGGCCGTCGGCGACCACGAGCTGGCGCGGGTTGTTGGCTTCGCCGCTGCCGCCGAACCGGCGCCGCCGTGGCTCCTTGGCAGGTTTGGCCGGCTTGCTCGCGGGCGGCTTGACGGGCGGCGGGGTCTTCACGTTGTTGTCGACGCGTGCTCCGAACATGTCCGAGCGGATCACCGAGACCGCCGACAGCACGAACAGCCAGAGCACCGCGAGGAAGCCGAGCCGGATGAGGGTCAACGTGAGCTCAGACACCTCACTGCCTCCCGGCTCGGGGATCGCGGACCGTGACCGTGGTGCCGCCGACGACGATGGTGGAGCCGTCGCGCAGCAGGGCGTCCTGCACCTTGCGGCCATCGACCTGGACGCCGTTGGTGGAGCCCAGGTCGACCACCCTGACCTTCATCGTCGCTCCGGACGCCTCTATGCGGATCTGGGCGTGTCGGCGCGAGACGCCGGGGTCGTCGATCCGCAGGTCGGCGTCGTCTCCACGGCCGAGCACCAGGCCGTTCTCCGGCACGGCATGGCGGGCGCCGTTCACCTCGACCAGCACGCTGGCCCGGTTCACGGCGGTGTCGCTCCCCGCGTTGCGAGAGCTGTGGACCGCGGCGCTGGCCCTGCCGGTGACGACAAACCGCCCAGTGGTCAGGTCGTCGCGCCGGGCCAGCTCGATGGCGACCGGGCCGGCCAGGGTGTAGCGCTGCTCGTTGACGTGGTCATGCACCATTTGGTCGAGCTCGCCGGACAGCGTGCTCCCGTACGGAGCCAGCCGGTCGTGGTCGCTCGGCGACAGCTCCACCCGGAAGACGTTGGGCACGAGCACGCGCTGTCGCGACAGCACCTGCGCGGAGTTGTCGATCTCGCGGGTGATCGACGAGGCGATCTCGACCGGTTGCACGGCGCTGCGGAAGACGCGGGCGAAGGCGCCACTGACCGCCCGTTCGAGTCGCTGCTCGAACCGCTGCAGGACGCTCACCGGCGACGGGCCCCCTTTTGGGCGAGACAAGGTGTTGGGCGCGCGGCCACGCGCCCTCGTGGATGGTACCGAGGACCCCTCCTGGCGTCCCAATGCACACGGCCGGGCGGGTCGGGTCGCGTGCTAGTGTCATCGATCGGTCGACGGGCGTGGTGCTCCATCGACCCGCGCCCGGCACGGGCGCTGCGCGAGTGGCGGAATAGGCAGACGCGCACGGTTCAGGTCCGTGTGCCCGAGAGGGCGTGGGGGTTCAACTCCCCCCTCGCGCACCACCGATGCCCCCAGGTCTGACCTGGGGCTTCGCCTATTCCCGGGCGTAGCCTGTTGTGCCGAGGTAGCACGGTGGTAGCACCAGCCCCCTTCGGAGGTCTGGCTATTGCTTGGATAGAGGTAACTACTCAGGGCCCTCGCGGCGTGGCTTGTTGATCTTGGGGCTGTGAGGGGGAGGGTGGTGGTGTTCCTGACCGCGTCTTCCCCCGCTGGCAGGTGCCTGTGCCTGAGTTGTTGT
>JBBSMN010000215.1:0-4621 GCA_038233135.1 Propionibacteriales bacterium | reverse complement strand
GGGCCGCAGCGCCACAGCACAGACTGCGGCGCCGCTGAGCGCCACCCCCAGCCACACCGTGCGCACTGTGTCGGGGAAGTCGCCGATCGGGTAGAGGGTGCCCCAGCTGAACATCCCTGCGAGTGTCACCGGCGCCACCGCGGCCAACGCCACCACCGGCGCGAGCAGTGCGCCCGGCGTCGGCACGAGCCGTCGGGAAGCCAGGGCCGCCGAGCCGGCGACCAGTAGAACGGTGGCGCCGCCCAGCAGCCACCAGCCCGGCCGCCAGAACGGGACGTCGCCAGGTCGCAGAGCCACCACCAAGGCCCACGCCGACAGCGGCACCAGCGTCACGCCGAGCCGGGTGGCGCGCCGCCAGCCCGCTCCGCGCGGCGTCACGGCCACCACCGGGAGGGCGTCCTCGTCGTAGGCGAACGCCGCGGCGGCCGCACAGCAGGCGAGGAGCGCCGGTGCGAGCAGGAAGGCGTCGTCCGGCCACCGAGCGAGAAGCCCCGCGATGACGACGGCGGCACCGCAGCCCCCGAGCAGCGGCAGCCAGGCGACCCCGCGCCGGAGGTACCAGAGCCGGGTGTTCAACCCGTGACCCTGGACGGGTTCGGGTCGGAAACCGGTTGTCGTGGGCGCCGGTCGTGGCCGCGAGGACGAAGAACGCTAGCGCCGCCGCCGCGACGGCCGCGACGAGGATGCGGGACCTGGGCGTCCGGGCGGTGCGGTCGTGCCACATCGCCCCCAGGACGGCGAGAGCGCCGAGAGCCAGCAGGTAGCCGAGGTAGGCGGCGGGATTACCGGCGATCAGCGTCTGGGTGCCGTCCGGGTTGTCCCCCAGGTGCCAGATGGCCCACGGCACCCAGAGCCGCCACTCGGAGCTGCCGGTCTCGAGGAGGGTCGTGCCGAGCAGGCTCACCACGATGAGGGCGACCACCACCATGGCCGAAGCGCCACGGAACCGGAGCCAGCGGCCGGCCAGCACGCCCAGCAGCGCGCCGTCGAAGCAGGCCACCGGGCACATGAGCACGATGCTCCACACCTGCCAGTCGGGCAGGGTGCCGAACCACCACTCCTGCGGAGCCACGCCGATCACCTTGGCGAGGACGACGAGGGCGACCGAGAACACCAGCCCGGCCACGAGCGGCGGGATGCCCGCTGCGGCGAGCGCGAGCGTTCGACGGGCCTCGGTGCCGGGTGCCGTGGCGATGGTCTCGACGGCCACCTCGGTGGACCGGGTGAGCAGCGCGGCGGCGATCACGCTGGCCAGGCCGATGTAGAACGCGCCGAGCAACGGAAGCGCGAGCACGACCGGGATCCCTGTCTCGTCGCCGACGAGGACGACGTACAGCCCCAGCACGACGAAGCCAAGAGCGACGCCGAGCACGAAGACGGGGTGGCGGGCCATCCGGCGGGCCTCGATGACGGCCATCGCCCGGTCACCGGCGAGGCCGGACGCGGGCAAGGAAAGACTGCTCATGATCGCTCCAGGTGTAGGGGTGACGGCGTTACGAGGGCGTGTGGACGCGCTGCGCCTCGGGCCCGAGCATCAGCAGGTAGGCGTCCTCGAGGGTGGGCTCGGCGGGGTCGGCCCCGGCCGGCGGCGTACCCCCGACGACGTGGTGGCGGCCGGTGCCGGTCCGCCAGCTGACCAGCGCGTCGTCGCCGGGCTCGTCGGCGAGCCAGACCCGGCCCACGGCGGTGGCGACCAGGTCGGTGACGGCACCGTCGAACCGGACGGTCCCGCCCGCGAGCACGACCACCCGTTCGCACAGGGCCGCGACGTCCTCGGTCTGGTGGGTGGACAGCAGAACCGTCGAGCGGTGGCCGAGGGCGGACAACGTACGCCGCAGGTCGGCGCGCTGCGCCGGGTCGAGGCCGGCGGTCGGCTCGTCGAGCACGACCAGCTTCGGGTCCCCGAGCAGCGCCTGCGCCAGCCCGACCCGCCGGCGTTGCCCACCGGACAGACGGCTGATCCGGACGGAGGCCCGGTCGGCGAGCCCGACCGCGTCGAGCACCCGGCGTACCTCCTGGGACCGGGCCTCGCGGTCGTTCCACTCCTTGAGGACGGCGACGTACTCGATGAAGCCGAAGGCGGTCATGTCCGAGGGGTAGCCGAGCTCCTGGGGCAGGTAGCCGAGCTCGCGACGCACGGCGGTCACGTCGGCGTGGGAGCGGTGCGGGTCGCGCCCGAGCAGCCGTACCTCGCCGCTGCCCGCACCGATCGAGGTGGCGACGATGCGCAGCAGCGTTGTCTTGCCGGCGCCGTTGGGGCCGAGCAGACCGGTGACGCCTCGGTCGAAGGCGAGGTCGACGTCTGCGAGGGCGCGCGTGCGGCCGTACCGCTTGCCGACGCCGGTCAGCTCGACGGTGCTCGCGCCGGCGCTCACAACGCCACCCCCGGCTGCCGGTCGGCCCCGGCCCGGATCGCGATGACGGCACCGGCGGCCACGGCCAGCCCGAGGTAGACGCCTTGCTGTGCCGCCTCAACTGGCCAGGTGGGCGCGAGGGCACGCGTCGAGCCGAGCACGATGCCGGACCAGGCGAGCGACACGACGGTCGCCGCGGTCCGGGGCCCGACGAAGGCGGCCAGCGCGAGCAGCACCGGCACCAGCGCCAGAGCCGGGCCGAGCCACGCGGCGGCGAGCCACGGCGGCCCGGGCACGGCGAGCCCGAGCAGCACGGTGACCGGCAGCACCGACATCAGGACGCCGATCGTGCGCAGCAGGATCAGCCTGGTGCGCCCGTACGGCGCGGTGGCCACCAGCGCCTCGAGTGGGTCCTGGCGAGGGCCGTAGGCGGCGGCGACACCGAGCATCGGCGCCAAGGGCGCCGCGAGGAGGAACGGCGCGAGCGCCGTCCCGCCGGACGCGTAGGCGGCCAACGTGGCGAAGGACAGCGACAGGAAGGCGCCAACCAGCCAGGCGCCGCGCAACGAAGCCGCGGAGGCGAGCAGTATGACCGTCGGCTCCGGGAGGCCGAGCCGCCGGGCGACTCGCATCGGGTAGGGCAGGGTCGGGCGCTCGACGCCGTCGCGGATGCCGGCCCAGGTGCGCTCCAGCAGCTGCGGCTCGACCAGGCGTCCCACCGTCGCCCGGCAGGTCTCGCACCGGCTGACGTGCTGCTCGACCGAGGCGCCGGTGACGGCGTCGAGGGCGCCGGCGATGTATCTCGACAGCAGCGCCGGGTCGGCGTGCCACTCTTCGGTCCTGGTTGTCATCGCCAGCCCTCCTGGGGTTCGGTGAGCGTCGCCCTGAGCTGTGCCTTGGAGCGGTGGAGCCGGGTCTTCACGGTGTTCTCGCGGAACCCGAGAATTTGTCCCGCCTCCTTGGTGGTCAGGCCGTCGAGCACGACAGCCTGCACCACCGAGCGGAACTCCGGCGACAGGCGTCGCAGCCCCGCCGCCAGGTCGCCGTACTCGACTCCGAGCAGCACCTGGTCCTCGGCGGACGGCATTACCTGCTGCAGCGCCGGCAACACGTCCCAGTCAGGGATGAGCACCACGTCCCGGCGGGACCGTAGCCGCGAAACCATCCGCCGGAACGCGATCCCCCACAGCCACGCACCGACCTCGCCGTCCTGACGGAACCGCCGCGCGTCCTTCCAGAGCACGACGAAGGTGTCCTGCACGACCTCGACGACGACCTCGGAATCGTTGCAGCGGCGGAGAAGCCGAGCGTGTAGCCAGGCGCCGTGCCGCTCGTACAGCTCCCGCAGCGCGCCAGCGTCCCCGTCCGCGACCGCAGCGACCAGCGCCGCGTCGGCCACGATCGGGGCGGTGCTCATGACCTCATTGTCGCCACGACGACCTGGTTTGGTTCCCGGCTGCCCACGTTGTCAATACCTGGGACTGCGGGACCTCCTGCCGGCCCTCGGCTGCCCTTGGCCGCCCGTCGGCCCGGCCTCGCGGCCGTTGCTCACCTGTCGCGCTACCGCGGCAACTCTCGGCAGCACACCGAGTCGGACCTACGAGTCTTCTTCGACTGGTGCCGAGAGCGCCGGCTTGCACCGTTCGGCGACGAGAACCGCCAAGTCTTTATCGGCGACGTCGAGTTGTGGAGTGCCGCGTGGGAGCCGACCGGCGAGCACATCGTCGTGGCGCACCCGCAGTACCCGCAGCAGCGCCACAGCCTGGCCGTGTACCGAGTAGCTGCGACGCCTCCGGTCGTCTTGGCCAACGGTGAGGTGTCGAACACGGCCTTCGTGTTCAGCGTGCCCAGCGACGAGGAGCGCACGCTGCGGATCGTGTGAGAGGGAGCGGCTCGGCCTTGCCGGAGCGCTGCACCTCTGCGACCGACCCGGGGGGTGACCCTGCTCGGATCGCCGGTCAGCGCTCCGGACCACGACGTCGCCTCTGCCGCCCGGGCGCGCCCGTAGGGCGCGCGACGGATGGATTGGTCATGTTAGTCTGACCAACATGACCACACACAACGTGGCGGACGCCAAAGCGCACCTGTCGCAACTGCTCGAGGCGGCTCTCAAAGGCGAGGAGGTCATCGTGGCGCGTGCGGGCAAGCCCCTAGTCCGGCTCGTGCCGGTGAACACGCCCGCCGCTCGCGTCCTGGGGTTTCTCGACCTGCCCTCGCCCGATGAGCGCTTCGATCCGCTCGACGAGACCGAACTCGCTGCCTGGTCG
>JBBSMN010000214.1:0-4661 GCA_038233135.1 Propionibacteriales bacterium | reverse complement strand
GCTGCTGGAGGCGGCCGGCCTGCCGCCGGGGGTCATCAACTTGGTCACCGGCGACGGCGTCGCGGTGTCGGAGGTCACGCTCGCCGACCCCGACCTGGCCGGCGTCCACTTCACCGGGTCGACGCCGACCTTCCAGCACCTGTGGCAGCGGGTCGGTGCCAACATCGCCGGCTACCGCACGTACCCGCGGCTGGTGGGGGAGACCGGCGGCAAGGACTTCATCGTGGCGCACCCCAGCGCCGATCCGGCCGTGCTGCGCACGGCGATGATCCGCGGCGCGTTCGAGTACCAGGGGCAGAAGTGCTCGGCCGCGTCGCGCGCGTTCGTCCCGCGCAGCAGGTGGAAGCAGATCGGCAATGAGCTGGTCGACACCACCGAGTCGCTGCCGATGGGGCCGGTCACCGACCTGGGCAACTTTATGGGTGCGGTGATCGACGAGCGAGCCTTCGCCAAGCACAAGGCCGCGATCGACCGGGCCCGCGCCACCGCGTCCATCGACGTCGCTGCCGGCGGGACGTACGACGACACGCAGGGCTGGTTCGTGCGCCCGACGATCCTCGTCGGAGAGGATCCGAGCGATCAGATGTTCACCACCGAGTACTTCGGGCCGATCCTGTCGGTGCACGTCTACCCCGACCGGCAGTACGCCAAGGTCGTCGACCAGATGGAGTCCGCGGCACCGTACGCCCTCACCGGGGCCGTGATCGCCACCGATCGGTCGGCCATCGTCGACGCACAGAAACGGCTGCGGTTCGCCGCCGGCAACTTCTACGTCAACGACAAGCCGACCGGTGCCGTGGTCGGCCAGCAGCCGTTCGGCGGCGCCCGCGGGTCGGGCACCAACGACAAGGCGGGCGCGCTGCAGAACCTGCAGCGCTGGACCTCGACCCGGGCGATCAAGGAGACCCTCGTCCCGCCGGTCGACCATGCCTACCCGCACATGGCGCCGGACCCGGGGTGAGGATCAGCTGAGGTAGCGCACGCCCAGCGTGTGCTCCTCGTTCAGACCGGCCGACACCGCCTTGGCGATCTCCTTCTCGATCCTGCCGCCCAGCAGCGGGATCGACACCTTCAGGTTGCCGGCGACCTCGAACAGCGTGCTCGCGCCCTGCGGGACGAGCGAGTGCGTGCCGGTCATGGTGGCTGGCTGGCCCTCGACGTCCAGGTGCATGTCTGCGGAGCGGGCGCCGCCCTCGACCGCTGCACCCCACTGCTCTGTCTGCGCGATCGTGACCGTCTCGCCGACCAGCTTCTTGATCGCGTCGGAGACGTTGGCGGCAATGACGCGGGTGACGGTGACCGTGCCGCCCCCGGCGTCGGCGTGGATTTCGACCTCCCACTGCCGGGCGCCGGTAGCGCGGCACACGTCCTCGCGGAAGGTGCGGTCGCACAGCATCGCCCACACGTCGGCCGGTGCGGCGTCGTACTGGTGCTGCTCGAGGAACTTCATGCCCCGACCGTATCGACGCTGTTGTGAGGGTGCCGCAGCGATAGGGTCAGGTGTCGCACAACGACGTGCGACGCGACACCGGGTGCGAGGTGATCTGCGCGATGCGCGCCGAGCAGGACCGAGCACTGGCGGCGATCCTGGACGAGGCCGAAGAGGTCGCGGAGTCTCGTCGCGGGACCTCCGGGGTCGACGCCGAGACCGTGCACCGGTTGCTGGCGGCGTACTACCGCCAGGTCACCGCCGCGGAGCTTGCCGACCGGGAGGCGGCCGACGTCTACGGCGCCGCGATGAGTCAGCTGCGGCTGGCCGCCGAGCGGCCGCAGGGCACGGCGACGGTGCAGGTGTCGACGCCGGTCGTCGGCGAGCACGGGTGGTCGGCTGCGGGCCACTCGGTGGTGGAGATCGTCACCGACGACATGCCGTTCCTCGTCGACTCGGTGACCATGCACCTTGCCCAGCACGGGCATGACATCCACCTGGTCATCCACCCGCAGCTGCAGGTGGACCGTGATGTGGCGGGGAGTCTGCACGACATCGCGGCGGCGGTCGACGACCACGTAGCCGATGGCGACGGGGGCACCGAGTCGTGGATGCACGTCGAGATCGACCGGATCGACGACACCGGGCGGGCCGACCAGCTCGAGCAAGGACTGACCGGCGTGCTGCGCGACGTCCGCGAGGCGGTCGAGGACTGGTCCAAGATGCACACCCGAGCGGCCGAGATCGTCGACGAGCTGCGCTCCGACCCACCGCCGCTGGACGACATCGAGGTCAACGAGGTCGCGGAGCTGCTGACCTGGCTGGGTGCCGGCCACTTCACCTTTCTCGGCTACCGGGAGTACGTCCTCGACTCTGGCAACGGCTCGAGCCCCGACAGCGACAGCGCCGCGGTGCTCAAGGCTGTGCCGGGCAGCGGTCTCGGCATCCTGCGCTCCGACGCCCCACCGGCGGGCAAGCGGCTGCCCGCCCCGGTGGCCGAACTCGCCCGAGCCAAGGAGCTGGCCATCATCACAAAGGCCAACTCGCGATCCACCGTGCACCGACCGGCCTACCTCGACTATCTCGGCGTCAAGACCTTCGACGAGCACGGTGAGGTCACCGGCGAGCGACGGTTTCTCGGCCTGTTCTCCTCCGCGGCCTACACCGAGTCGGTCACCCGCGTGCCGGTGCTGCGGCGCAAGGCGGTCGAGGTGCTTGAACGGCTCGGGTTCCAGGCGATGAGCCACAGCGGCAAGGCGCTGATGGACCTGCTGGAGACATATCCGCGTGACGAGCTCTTCCAGACCCAGGTCGACCAGCTGGTGCCGACCATGCACTCGGTGCTGCACCTGCAGGAACGGCGGCAGCTGCGGCTGTTCGTGCGCGACGACCCGTACCGCCGCTACCTGTCCTGCTTGGTCTACCTGCCGCGCGACCGCTACACCACGCAGGTGCGCAGACGGATGGAGCAGATCCTTGCCGAGGCGCTGTCCGAGGGTGGCGAGGCCGACGGGGTCAGCACCGACTACACCGCGCGGGTCAGCGAGTCGGTGCTGGCCCGACTGCATTTCGTGGTCCGCCCGCCGAGTGGCGAGCTGGTCCGCGAGATCGACGAGCCCGCCATCGAGCGGCTGCTCGGCGACGCCACGCGTTCGTGGA
The DNA here is from genome assembly GCA_038233135.1 of Propionibacteriales bacterium. Lineage (GTDB taxonomy): Bacteria > Actinomycetota > Actinomycetes > Propionibacteriales > Nocardioidaceae > JACCVL01. The sequence goes on along the minus strand of JBBSMN010000214.1, from coordinate 1,573 downwards.
GCGACGACCTGGCTCAGGTGGGCTACGAGATGCTGGGGGAGGCCGACGGGTCGCGGCTGCTGCGCCGCTACGGCGGGTCGTTCCCCGAGGCGTACAAGGAGGACTTCGACCCGCGGGTGGCCGTCAGCGACCTGGAACGGTTGGAAGGCATCGGCGACAGCGGCCTGGGCCTGCACCTGTACGAGCCGTCCGACGCCCCGCCCGGTGAGGGACGGTTCAAGATCTACCGCACCGGGACGCCACTGTCGCTCACCGAGGTGCTGCCGCTGTTCAGCTCGCTCGGGGTGGACGTGGTCGACGAGCGGCCATACGCGTTGGAGGCTGGGCATGGAGCGCGCCCGCTGGCGTGGATCTACGACTTCGGGCTGCGCTATGCCGGCGAGCCGGGGGAGCGCGGGCGCGAGCTGTTCCAGGACACGTTCCGGGCCTGCTGGCAGCGCCACGCCGAGGCCGACGGGTTCAACAGGTTGGTGCTTGCGGCCGGGTTGTCGTGGCGCGAGGTCTCGCTGCTGCGCGCGTACGCCCGCTGGATGCGGCAGGTCGGGACGCCGTTCAGCCAGACCTACCTCGAGGACACGATGCTGCGCCACGCAGGCGTCGCGCGGCTGCTGGTCGGGTTGTTCGCGGCACGCTTCGACCCGGGCAGCGAGGAGGCCGCCGCGGACGACGAGGCTAGGGTTGCCTCGGTCACCCAGCACGAGGACGACATCAAGGCGGCACTGGACGACGTCGAGAGCCTCGACCACGACCGCATCCTGCGCGCCTACATGACCGCGATCTGCGCCACCGCGCGCACCAGCTACTTCCTGCCGACGCCTGAGGGTGACCCGCCCCGTACGGCGATCGCGCTGAAGATCGAGCCGCAGGGAATCGAGGACGTTCCGCAGCCCCGGCCGCGCTTCGAGCTGTTCGTCTACTCCCCGCGGGTCGAGGGGGTGCACCTGCGCTTCGGGGCGGTCGCGCGCGGCGGGTTGCGCTGGTCGGACCGCCGCGAGGACTTCCGCACCGAGGTACTCGGGCTGGTCAAGGCGCAGATGGTCAAGAACGCGGTGATCGTGCCGGTCGGGGCCAAGGGTGGTTTCTACTGCAAGCAGCTCCCGGATGCCGCCGCGGATCGCGATGCGTGGCTGGCCGAGGGGATCGCCTGCTATCGCACCTTCATCGCCGGCATGCTGGACGTGACCGACAACCTGGCGGGCGAGGAGATCGTCCCGCCGTCGCGGGTCGTGTGCCACGACGGTGCCGACGCCTACCTGGTCGTGGCGGCTGACAAGGGGACCGCCGCGTTCTCCGACATCGCAAACGAGGTGGCGGCCGACTACGGCTTCTGGCTGGGTGACGCCTTCGCCTCCGGCGGCTCGGAGGGCTATGACCACAAGGCGATGGGCATCACCGCGCGGGGGGCCTGGGAGTCGGTCAAGCGGCATTTCCGCGAGATGGGTGTCGACTGCCAGGCCGAGGACTTCACCTGTGTCGGCATCGGCGACATGTCCGGCGACGTCTTCGGCAACGGCATGCTGTTGTCCGCGCACACCCGGCTGGTCGCTGCGTTCGACCACCGGCACATCTTCCT
>JBBSMN010000213.1:0-4666 GCA_038233135.1 Propionibacteriales bacterium | reverse complement strand
GATCAACAGGAAGATCACCACCGGAAGCGTCGGTCGGTCAGGCCGGGCGAGGAAGCTGGTCGCCCCGAACTCGCCGAGGCTCACCGCGAACGCGAAGCCGACCGCGAGGCCGAGCGAACGGCCGAGCACTGGCAGGTCGACGACCGCGAAGACCCGGGCCGGCCCGGCGCCGAGGACCGCCGCTGCCTCCCGGAGCCGCTCGTCGATGGAGCGCAGCACCGGCAGCAGCGTGCGGATCACCAGTGGCACCGCCACCACCGCCTGCGCGATCGGGACCAGCACCACCGAGGTGCGCAGGTCCAGCGGCGGCCGGTCGAGGGTGATCAGGAAGCCGAAGCCGACGGTCACGGCGGAGACCCCCAGCGGGAGCATGAAGACGGCGTCGAGGACCGACAGCACCCCCCTCGCCCCGCGGCGACGTGGTCGGCGCGACACGACCACGCAGATGAGGATGCCGACCAGCATCGCGATCCAGGTGGCGTCGACAGCGATGCGCAGCGAGTTGAGCGCGGCCTGCCAGACCGTCACCTCGAGGCCGGAGCCGAGACCACGCTCCGAGCCGGTGGTGGCCAGGCTCGCGAAGTTGTCGAGGCCGAACTCGCCGGGCGTACGCAGCGACCCGACCAGCAGGCCCGCCAGCGGGGTCATCAACAACCCGACGACCACGGTCGCCGTCACCGCCACCGCGGGCAGGTCGACGCGGCGTACGGGTCCCGAGGTCTCGGTGTCGGGCTGCACCCGCAGCGTCGCCTCACGGCTGCGGCGCGACCACGCCGACACGGCGAGGCTCGCGGTGACGACGGCGAGCTGCACGCTGGACAGCACCGCGGCCGTACGGAGGTCGAGGAACTGGGTGGTCTGCACCCAGATCTCGGTCTCGACGGTGCCGTACGCCGGTCCGCCGAGCACGAGCACGGTGCCGAAGGCGGTCGCGCAGAAGAGGAACACCAGCGAGGCGGCGGACGCGATCGCCGGCACCAGGGCCGGCAGGGTCACCTCGCGGAAGGCCCGGGCCGGCGAGGCGCCGAGTGCGCGGGCCGCCTGCTCGGCACGGGGGTCGAGGTGCGCCCACATCGCCCCGACGGTGCGCACGACGACGGCGTAGTTGAAGAACACCAGCGCGGCGACCACGGCGGTGAAGGTGCCGTCCAGGCCGAGGACCGCGAGCGGGCCGCCGTCGACCAGCAGGCTGCGGAACGCGACGCCGACCACGACGGTCGGCAGCACGAACGGGACGGTCACCAGCGCGCGTACGGCGGCGCGGCCGGGGAACCGGCAGCGGTACAGCACGTAGGCGCCGGGCAGGCCCAGCAGCACCGTGAGGGTGGTGCCGACGACCGACTGGGCCAGCGTCTGGCCGATGACGCGCCAGGTGCGCGTGCTGGCGAAGACCTCGGCGAAGCCGCCGAGGTCGACGCTGCCGCCCACCACGAGGCCCCGGGCCAGGATCGCGGTCACCGGCCAGGCGAAGAAGACCCCCAGGAAGGCGACCGGGACGAGCGCCGCCGCCACCAGCGCCGCGGCCGGCCCCAAGCGGCTCAGCCGACGACCGTGTCGCTCCACTGCTCGATCCACTCCCGGCGGTTGGCGTCGATCTCGTCGGCCGGCACGTCGAAGGGCTGGTCCGCCAGCGGCCCGAACTGCTGCCACGACGCCGGCAGGTCGGCCCGGTCGCTGACGGGGTACATGTACATCTGGCCCGGGATCGACTCCTGGAACTGCCTGGACAGCAGGAAGTCGATGAGCTCCTGCGCGCCCTGCGGGTTCTCGGCGCCGGCCAACACGCCGGCGTACTCGACCTGGCGGAAGCAGGTGTCCAGCAGCGCCCGGGTGGGCGCCCGGGCGGCTGTGGAGTCGGCCTTGGGGCTCACCTCCGCCGGCGGGGAGCTGGCGTACGACAAGACGATGGGCCGCGGCCCGTCGCCCTGCGAGCCGGAGAAGTCGACGAAGTAGGCGTCGGACCAGCTGTCGGACACCTTGACCCCGTTGTCGCGCAGCGCCGCCCAGTAGTCGCGCCAGCCGTCCTCCCCGAACGCCGCGACGGTGGCCAGCAGGAACGACAGCCCGGGCGAGGACGTGGCCGGGTTGGTCACTACCAGCAGGTCCTTGTACGCCGGGTCGGCAAGGTCCTCGAGCGTCCGTGGCGCCGCGACGTCGCGTTGCGCGAACCAGTCCCGGTCGATGTTGATGCAGACGTCGCCGTAGTCGACGGCGGTGAGCCGAGAGCTGTCGTCCACGGCGAGCTTGGTGGCCCGCTCGGGGGTCTGCGCCGAGTCGTACGGCTGCAGGACGCCGGCGTCGAGCGCCCGCGAGGCGAACGAGTTGTCGATGCCGAAGACCGCGTCGCCGAGCGGTGAATCCTTGGTGAGCACGAGCTGGTTCACCAGGGTGCCGGCGTCACCGGGGGCGCGGGTCTTGACGGTCAGTCCCGACTCCTGCTCGAAGTCGGCGAGCAGCTTCTTGTCCACCGCGAACGAGTCGTGCGTGACGAGCACGACCGTGCCGGAGGCCTGGTCGCCGGCGCCGCTGCTGGCGCCGCTGGTGCTGCGGTTGTCGTCTGTGCCGTTGCCGATAGCCGAGCAGGCGGACAGCAGGAGCGCGCCGGCGACCAATGCTGCAGCCGACGCGCGGGTGGTGGTGGTGGTCATGTGAGCCCTCCTCGAGGTGCAGGAGGGGGCCGCCGGTCAGACGCCGCGGCATGACCGCGAGGCCGATCGACGGCAAGAGATCCCGACTCCCTATCGCCGGTGCTAACCGGATCAGGTTCGAGGGTCTGCGGAGATCCGCACTCTCAGCGCCCGCGGGCGCTCCCCTGTCGTACGCGGCCACCATACCCCAACCCGCCCTCGCCCCGCGGATCGCGAGCGAGAATGGGCCCATGCAGTTCGCCGACGTCGTCCGCAAGCGCCACATGGTCCGCGCCTACACCGACGAGCCCGTGGACCCGGCCGCCGTCCGCCGGGCGCTGGAGCATGCACACCGGGCGCCGAGCGCGGGCTTCAGCCAGGGTTGGGCGTTCCTGCTGCTCGACGACGCCGACGACATCGACCGCTTCTGGACCGCGACCACCCCCGCCGGGGACGGCGACGACGCCTGGTCTCGCGGCATGCGCACCGCGCCGGTGATCGTGGTGCCGCTGTCGTGCAAGCGGGCCTACCTGGACCGCTACGCCGAGCCCGACAAAGGGTGGGCAGACCGGGACGACACGCATTGGGCGTCGCCGTACTGGGACATCGACACCGGCATGGCTGCGTTGCTGGTGCTGCTCACCGTCGTCGACGAGGGTTTGGGGGCGTGCTTCTTCGGGATCCCGCCGGACCGGATCGACGTGCTGCGGACGGAGTTCGGCGTGCCCGCCGACCATCACCCCATCGGGGCGATCACACTGGGTCACCCGGCGCCCGGTGGCGTCCGTGGATCGGCCCGACGCGGGCGGCGCCCACTGGACGACGTCGTGCACCGTGGGGGGTGGTGAGACCGTTACCGCCAGGTGCGACAGTTTCAGCAGGTCCGGCCCACCGCACAGGCAGGAGCACCAGATGCAGATCGTCGCCGTCGTCGGCTGCCTCGCGGTCACCGCGGTGGCGATCGCGCTGTTCGCGCGTGCCGCCGCCGAGATCGTCGGCGTCGTACGCCTCGGGCAGCCCGCCGCCGGGCGCACAGACCAGCCCGCCGCCCGCACGGCCACGATGCTGGCCGAGACCCTGGGGCACACCCGGATGCTGCAGTGGACGCTGGTCGGTGTGGTGCACTGGGTGGTCTTCATCGGCTTCGGCTTCTTGTTCTTCACGCTGGTCACGGCGTACGGGCAGCTGTTCGACCCGGAGTTCGCGCTGCCGGTCATCGGGCGCTGGGTGGTCTTCGAGTGGGCCACTGAGCTGCTGGCATGGACGATGCTGGCCTCCATCGCGACGCTGATCGCGATCCGCGTCGCGGGCAGGCCGAGCGCCGGCGGCCGGCGTACCCGGTTCTTCGGCTCGACGATGTGGCAGGGCTACTTCGTCGAGGCGGTCATCGCCGGGGTCGGGGTGTGCATCGTGACGCTGCGCGGCCTGGAGTACGCCGCCGGCCAGCTCGAGGGCGAGTCGTGGGCCACCGCGCTGCACTTCCCGCTCACCGCCTGGCTCGGCAGCGCCTTCGGCGGGCTGAGCCTCGGTGCGGTCGAGGCCAGCATCATCGCGGTGGCGACGCTCAAGATCGTGGTGTCGATGGCCTGGGCGATCGTGCTCGGCCTGAACGCGACGATGGGGGTCGCCTGGCACCGGTTCACGGCCTGGCCGAACATCTGGTTCAAGCGAGAGGTCGACGGGGGCACCGCGCTGGGCGGCCTGCAGCCGATCATGGTCGCGGGTGCACCGATCGACTTCGAGAACATTGAGGAGCTCGACGAGGACGCCCCGCTGGGTGTCGGCAAGGTCGAGGACTTCAGCTGGAAGGGGCTGCTCGACTTCACCACCTGCACCGAGTGCGGCCGCTGTCAGAGCCAGTGCCCGGCGTGGAACACCGACAAGCCGCTGTCGCCCAAGCTGCTGGTCACCGCACTGCGCGACCACGCCTACGCCAAGGCGCCGTACCTGCAGGCCGCCGAGGCCGACCGCGCCGCGCTGCCCGCGGAGACTACCCAGCAGGCCGACCGGCCGCTGATCGGAGACGAGCAGGCGTACGG
>JBBSMN010000212.1:0-4681 GCA_038233135.1 Propionibacteriales bacterium | reverse complement strand
TGAGGTTGGCACCTTCGGTGAAGCCGACCTCGCAGCGCTCGGCGATTGCCAGCGTGTTGTCGCAGGCCTCCGGCAGCTCGCGCCAGACCTCGCGCATCTCCTCGGGGGACTTGAGGTAGAAGTCGTCGGTGTCGAACTTGAACCGGTTGGGATCGGCCAGGGTCGAGCCGGACTGGACGCACAGCAGCACCTCGTGGGCACCCGCGTCCTCCTTGCGGGTGTAGTGCAGGTCGTTGGTGGCCACCAGAGGCAGGGACAGGTCCTTGGCCAGCCGCAGCAGGTCGGCCCGGACCCGCGACTCGATCTCCAGCCCGTGCTCCATCAGCTCGAGGTAGTAGTTGTCCGGGCCGAAGATGTCTCGGAAGTCCGCTGCACTGCGCCGCGCCTGCTCGTAGTCACCGATCCGCAGCCACGTCTGTACCTCCCCCGAAGGGCAGCCGGTAGTGGCGATGAGGCCGCCGGCGTACTCGGCGAGCAGCTCCCGGTCGGCCCGCGGCTTGTAGAAGAAGCCCTCCAGGCTGGACCGCGACGACAGCCGGAACAAGTTCTGCATGCCGGCGGTGCTGGTGGCCAGCATCGTGAGGTGGGTGAACGCGCCACCACCCGACACGTCGTCGCCCCCTCCGGTGGACCATCGCACCCTGCGCCGCTCCGAGCGGTGCGTGCCGGGCGTCAGGTAGGCCTCCATGCCGATGATGGGCCGAACTCCGGCTGCGGTTGCCTGCCGGTAGAAGTCATGCGCGCCGAAGACGTTGCCGTGGTCGGTCATCGCGATCGCCGGCATGCCCAGCTCGGCCGTGCGCGCAAAGAGCTCGGGCAGCCGGGCCGCACCGTCGAGCATGGAGTACTCGGTGTGGACGTGCAGGTGCACGAACGACGAGTCGCTCGGCATCAGGTGCGACCTCCTCGGTGGAAAAGACACGCGACGGTTGGCCGGGATGCCGTCGGCGGACGGCGAGCCCGGTGGGCCGGGGAAGGCGTGGTGAGCCTACTGCCCGGCATCGACGGACCGGCCCGGACGCCACGCGTAGCGGACATCGAGTTCGCCCTCCTCGTTGCCCGAGCCGTCACCGTGCTCGACAGCGACCAGACCCTGCCCCTCGTACAGCGCCCGGGCCGGAGCGTTGGCCGCGAACACCCAGAGCCCGAACCCGTCCGGGCGCAGCGCCTTGGTGAGCTGCACGAGGCTGGAACCGATCCCCGTACGGCGAAAAGCGGGCAGGACGTACAGGTGATCCAGGAACGCCGAGTCGAGCACCAGCACCGCCACCAGGTGGCCGGCAGCATGGGCGACCCACACCTCACGCAGGGGGACGACCTCCTCGGCGAACCAGCGTGCGACGTCGGCGGGCGGATGTGCCGACGGGGGCATCGCGGCGAGGCCGGCCGCCGCCGACCGGGCCTCGACCACGATGGCGGCGGCCTGGGTCACCTCGTGCGGCTCCATCGGTCGCAGCACGGTGTCGACGCGTCCAGTCGCGGGCCCTGGGTTCACGACGCCGAGCGCACCCGGTCGAGGGCCGTCGCGAGGTCGTCGGGGTACGGGGACGTGAAGCTGATCGGCAGCTGGTGGGATGGGTGCTCGAAGCCGAGCCTCGTGGCGTGCAGCCACTGCCGTCCCAGGCCCAGCCGCTCGGCCAGCACCGGGTCCGCTCCGTACATCAGGTCCCCGACGCAGGGGTGGTGCAGCGCGCTCATGTGCACCCGGATCTGGTGGGTGCGGCCGGTCTCCAGGCGGACCTCCAGCAGGCTTGCCCACCGGTGCGCCTCGAGCGTCTCGTAGTGCGTGCTGCTCGCCTTGCCGTCGGCCACGACCGCCCACCGGTGCTCGTGGCGGGGGTGCCGCCCCACCGGAGCGTCGACCGTCCCCCGCAGCGGGTCGAGATGGCCCTGCACGAGGGCGTGGTAGATCTTGTCCACGGTCCGGTCGCGGAATGCCTGCTTGAGCGCGACGTAGGTGCTCTCGGACTTGGCGACGACCATGAGCCCGCTGGTGCCGACGTCGAGGCGGTGCACGACGCCCTGCCGCTCAGCGGCGCCGGAGGTGGCGATCCGGTAGCCGGCGGCGGCGAGGTGCCCGACCACGGTCGGGCCGTTCCACCCGGGACTGGGATGGGCCGCCACGCCCACGGGCTTGTCCACCACCACCAGGTCGTCATCGTCGTGCACGACGCGCAGCCGGTCGGCGAGGCGCGGGACCACCACCTGCTCGGACATCTCGGCGGCCAGCTCCACCTCCAGCCAGGACCCGGCCTGCACCCGCTCGGACTTGACCGGGACGACGCCGTCGAGGCGTACTGCCCCATCCCCGACCAGCTCGGCGGCACGAGTGCGGGACAGCCCGAGCAGGCGTGCCAGCGCGCTGTCGATCCGGTCCCCGTCGAGGCCGTCGGGCACGGCCAGGCTGCGCCGCCCGCTCACGTGCGGTCGGCGCTGGTCGTGCGGGTCCCGTTCAGGGCGGCACCGCGCAACGCCTGGACGGCGATCAGCAGCGCGGCCACCACGATGCAGCTATCGGCCAGGTTGAACACCGGCCAGTGCGGCAGCCGCAGGAAATCCACCACGTGGCCGCGGAAGGGCCCAGGCTCGCGCAGCATGCGGTCGGTGAGGTTGCCGAGCGCCCCTCCGAGCAGCAGACCGAGCGCCACCGCCCAGACCCGGTCGCGGATCCGCATCGAGAGCCAGGCGATCACGACGACCACGGCGCCGGCGACGACCGTGAGGACCTGCGTCAGCGACGTGCCGACGCTGAAGGCGGCGCCGGGGTTGCGGGCCAAGGTCAGGTCGAGGACACCGGGGATGACGTCCACCGAACCCTGTCCGGCCAGCAGGTGCACGGCGACGGCCTTGCTGGCCACGTCGGCCGACCACGCCACGACCGCCACCAGTGCGAAGAGCCACAGGCGGCGGGCCGGCAGGGTCGGCGTGCGCCGATGAGCCGCAACGTCACCCTCGGGCGTCAGCGACGCTCCTGCTGCTGCTTGCATGTCAGGCACAGTGTGGCACGCGGGAACGCCATCAACCTGGCCTTGCCGATGGGCTCTCCGCAGGACTCGCACACCCCGTAGCTGCCGTCGTCGAGCCGGCCCAGGGCGTGCTCGACCTGCATCGCCATCTCTCTGCTGTTGGCGGCCAGCGACATCTCCGCGTCGCGCTCGAGGGTCTTGGACCCGACGTCGGCCTGGTCGTTGCCAGCGCCGTCGCCACCGTCTCGCAGCATCGTCTTGATCTCGCGATCGGCGATGGCCACCTCCTCGAGCAGGCGGGTCCGGTCGGCTTCCAGCTCGCCACGTACCTCGGCCACGTCGGAGGCGGTCCACTTGTCCTCGCCCTGACGGACGGGAAGCGTCGACGGCGAGCGCCGCCGACGGGTCGCCTTCTTGGGCGCCTTCTTGGCCGCGTCCTTGGTCGACTTCTTCGCGGGCGCGGTGGCCGACGCGGACGACCTGCTCACCGCGGAGCCGGTCTGCTCAGCGTCTGCCTTGGCCATGGAGCCTCGTCTCAGTGGTCGGTCCGGTGAGGATAGGGCACAAAACCCGATCGCACCGCGCCATCTCGCAACAACGGAACGGACTCGCAGGATCAGTGCTGGTCACCGTCCGGGTCGTCCCCGAGGAGCGACTGCAACCGTGACTTCGGCTGTTGGGGCTCGCTCGCCGGCTCGGAGTTGCCGTTGGCGTCGGCATCGACGTCTTCTGGCTGAAGGTCGCCGAGGCTGTCCGACGCCGCCTCCTCACCCTCCAACTGAGCCAGCTGGGAACTGAAGTAGAGCTTCAGCCGGCTGCGGTACTCCCGCTCGAACGCGCGGAGGTGCTCGACCTCACCGGTCAGCGACTCACGCTCGCGCTCCATGTCGGTCAGCAGCTCGGACCTTCGGGTGGCGGTCTCGGCGTCGAGGGCCTCGACGCGTTGCCGTGCCTCGGACTCGCTCGAAGCGACCGTGGCTTTCGAGTCCGCCTCGAGCCGAGCTGCCTCGGCCCGGGCCTCGGCCCCGATGGTCTCGGCCTGCTGTTTGGCCTCGGCCACGACCTCGTCGGCGCTGCGGCCGGCCAGCTCCATCAGCCGCGCCGCCGCCAGTGACGCCTCGTGCACGGCGAGCGGTGCCTGCGCGTCGGCTGCGGCCGCACCCTGCTCCGGCGAACGGGGCGTCTCGGCTGGGGTGTCACGCGTCGCTGCGGCTGCCGGCTCAGGGTCGCTGTCTGTCGACGCGACCTTCTTGAGCTCGGTCTCCACCTCGTCCAGGAAGGAGTCGACCTCCCCCATGTCGTAGCCCTCGCGGAGTCGGACCGAGGTGAAGCGCTTGTTGCGCACGTCGTCGGGTGTCAGCGGCATGATCCACCTGTTCGGTTTCGTGGTCTGCTGGTCAGTGGGGTCAGGGAGAACCCGCCCGTTCTGCCCGTCTCGGTCGGCACGGGCAGCGGCCACCGTACCGCTGCCGCCTCAGCCGAGGAAAACCCTGCTGTTGATGCTTTGCAGGATGATCAGTGCGAACAGCAGCAACATCGGCGACAGGTCCAGACCGACCGAGCCCAACCGCAACGGAGGGATCACCCGGCGCAGCGCACGCAGCGGCGGGTCGGTCATCGTGTAGACGGCCTCGCAGACGATCAGCACGACCCCCTGCGGACGCCAGGACCGCGCCAGCACCTGCACCCACTCGATGACGAACCGGGCGATGAGG
>JBBSMN010000211.1:0-4727 GCA_038233135.1 Propionibacteriales bacterium | reverse complement strand
GGCGTCGATGATCATGCCCAGCAGGCGCACGTCACCGGCGGTCGCCAGGCCGGTGATCTCCTCGCGCCCGAGCACCCAGGACACCGCACCGCGGATGCGCTCGGTGTCGTCGAACGGCTCGTACCAGGTGGCGTACGGGGCGCTGTCGGGTCCACCCGGCCAGTTGCGCCGCGACACCGTCTTGATCGTCAGCAGCCCCGCGTCTTGGCGCCGCACCTCGGCCACCAGGGCGCCGTAGGCGGCGCGAAAGTCGGCGTCGCGCCACAGCACCGTGTTCAGCGGCGTCAGCACCGTCGCAAACGGGTGCCGCCGCAGCGCCTCGAGATGGGTTTGCGCGGCTGTGGGCCCGTGCCCGGTGATGCCGACAGCACCGACCAGGCCCTCGTCCTGGGCCCGCAGAGCCGCCTGGAGCGAGCCGTCGTCACTGGTCGCCTTGTCGAGCTCGTCCAGGTCGCCGACAGCGTGCAGCTGGAGCAGGTCGACATGGTCGGTCTGCAACCGCTCCAGCGAGGTGTTGATCTGCGCCCACGCCTCGTGCCGGCCGCGCAGGCCGGTCTTGGTGGCCAGGAAGATGTCGCCGCGGATGCGCGGCATCCACGGGCCGAGCCGCAGCTCGGCCTCACCGTAATCAGCGGCCACGTCGAAGTGGTTGATGCCACCGTCCAGCGCCTCCTGCACGGAGGCGTCGGCGGTGTCCTGGTCCACCGCGCCCAGTGCCGCGGCGCCGTAGATCAGCACCGAGCTGCGGTGCTCCAGTCGTCCGAGTCTGCGTGTCTCCATCAGGCTGCCTCTCCGTCGCCTCGATCTCGCAACTGGTCGCCGACGCTCACCACTCCGGCCCGCGTCACGCCCGCGCCGACCCCGAGGCAACCGTCGCGCTCCCGGTGCACCGTACGCAGCACATCAAGGTCACGCTCGACCGCGCCGGGCTGGGGCCGCGTGGTCATCACGCAGCGGCCCAGACCGCGGGCTACCCGCAACCGTGCGGAACCGACACCGACCTCGCGGCCCGCCAACCCGTCCTCCCCGCTGCCGTCGAGCACGACGTTGACCCGAAAGCGCCGCCGGTCCCACCCGCGCAGTGTCGCGGTCGAGACCAGGGACACCCGGGCCCAGTCGCTGTCGTGGAAGGCCGCCCGGCCACCGTCGAAGGCCTCCCACTGGGCGCTGGCCTCGTTCTCGAAGTCGTCGGGATTCTCGTAGCGTCGCTCGACCTGGGTCGCCGACGAGCGCAGTGCGACTGGGCGGTCGAGCCATCGAGACAGATCGGCGTCGCCGGTGGCGGGCTCCCCGTCGGGCAGGGTGATCGCGACGGTGCCATCGGCGCGGATCCGGGCGCCGGCGAACAGCAGCTCGGGGTGACGCCTCGCAGTGAGACCGAGCCCTGTCTCGACGTCGAACAGCGCCAGCCCGCGATCCCCTGCCAGGCCGTCGTCGCCGACATCGACGCGGTCCAGCTGTTCGCCCTGCATCGACTTGACCGGGAACCGCCAGATCTCGACCACCTGCACGCCACCAGAGGCTACAGGCCGGCGGCTGTCCGGTCGCCCTGCGGGTCACCGCCGGACAATGATGCCTTGACGGGGTGCGGGCACCGCGGATGCATCATCGTCGGTGCCCCCGGGCCTACCGCCGCCGGTCAGCCAGGTGTCACCCGGCCATGTCCGCCACCGCGTCCAGCAGCCGGTCGACGTCGCCCTCGTCGGTGTACGGCGCCAGGCCGGCGCGCACCGCCCCGGCATCACCCAGCCCGGCCCAGCGGGCCGCCTCCAACGCGTAGAAGCTGCCGCCGGGAGCATTGACGTCACGTGCGGCCAGCGCTTCGTGGACCGCACGAGGGGAGTGGCCGCGCACCGAGAACAGCGCGGTCGGCGTACGCCGCGCGGGACGGCCGTGCACCGTCACCTCGTCCAGCCGGTCGAGGCCGTCCAGCAGCCGGGCGAACAGCCGCTCCTCGTGCGCCTCCACCGCCGCCATGCTGGCAAGCAGCCGCTCCCGTCGGGAGCCGGCTCCCGGCACCAGACCCGCGATCACATCGATCGCCGCGGTCGTGCCGGCCAACAGCTCGTACGGCAGCGTGCCCAGCTCGAAGCGCTCGGGGACAGCCTCGGACGACGGCAGCAGCTTGTCCGGGTGCAGGCTCGCCAGCAGGTCAGGAGTGGATGTCAGCACCCCAAGGTGCGGACCGAAGAACTTGTACGGGGAGCACGCGAGCAGGTCGCCACCCAGCGCCGCGGCGTCAACGGCAACGTGCGGGGCGAGGTGGACGGCGTCGACGTGGACAATCGCCCCCACCTGATGGGCGGCCGCCGCGATCGCCGCCACGTCCGGCCGGGTGCCGAGCAGGTTGGACGCAGCGGTGACCGCCACCAGCCGGGTGCGCTCGCTCCGCAGGTCGGTGACCGCAGCCACCGGCAGCTCGCCGCTGTCGGGGTCGAAACCGGCCCAACGAACGGTGGCGCCGACCCGCTCGGCCGCCTGGACCCAGGGCCTGATGTTGGCGTCGTGGTCCAACCTGGTGACGATCACTTCGTCGCCCGGTCCCCAGCCGGCCGACATGGTGCGCGATAGGTCGTAGGTGAGCTGGGTCATGGACCGGCCGAACACCACCGCCTCGCCGACCGTCCCGCACAGGTCGGCCACTGCCTGGCGGGCGTCGACGACGGCCGAGTGGGCACGTCGCTCGGCCGCCGTGACCGAGCCGCGGTTGGAGACGCCGGCGCACATCGTGTCCGCGACGGCGCGGGCGACCGCGGCCGGCACCTGCGAACCGCCGGGGCCGTCGAAGTAGGCCACCCCTGCCGCCAGCGCAGGAAACTGGGAACGGACGGCCGCCACGTCCAACCGGTCGGCGACGGCGGGGCCGTCGTTACGCGTTCCTTCGGCACGGTGCACGCGACGATCCTGCCAAGCCACCCGACCGGACCGCGCGGCACCCTCGGGTCGACCACCGGCCATCGGTAGGCTGAGCATCCGTACGGAGGTTGCGGGCGAGGGTTGCGTACGGGGCCCACGGAGGGGTGGCAGGTGAGCGAGCACGGTGCGGCGGCAGGCACCGGCATCGGGGCCAGTGACCGGGTGCTGACCGTTCCCAACCTGCTGAGCCTGGTGCGCCTTGCCGGGGTGCCGCTGTTCCTGTGGCTCGTGCTCGTGCCGGAGGCCGACTTCTGGGCACTGCTGCTGCTCATGGTCGCCGGCTTCACCGACTATCTCGACGGCAACCTGGCCCGCCGGCTCAACCAGACCTCCTCGCTCGGGCAGGTCCTCGACCCGGTGGCGGACCGGCTCTACATCCTCGCGGTGGTCGTCGGGCTGGTGTTGCGCGACATCATCCCGGTCTGGCTCGCGGTGTCCCTGCCGTTGCGTGACGTGTTGCTGTTCTGCGTGTTGCCGTTCCTGCGCAGTCGCGGCTTCAGCGCGTTGCCCGTGCACTATCTCGGCAAGGCCGCCACGGCTGCCCTGCTCTATGCCTTCCCGCTGCTGCTGCTCGGTGACGACGACGGCGCGCTGGCGGCTACGGCAGAGGTCGTCGGGTGGGCATTCACGATCTGGGGGGTCGGGCTCTACTGGTGGGCCGGGTTGCTGTACGTGTGGCAGGTGCGCACCTTGCTGGTGACCACGCCACCGGTGCGCGGCGCCAAGGCCCCCAGCTGACATGGGTCTACCTCCCCCAGACGCACCGAGGGAGCTCCTGGCCCGGTTGACGGCGCCGGACAGCGACGAGTACGGCCCGGCAGCGGGCCGGGGCCGCGTCCGCAGTCCGTGGCTGTTGGTGACCACGGTGGTGCTCGGCGCGCTGCTGACCGTCGCCGCCGTCGAGACGCAGGCGGATCGGCCCCAGGCCGAGCGCGACCGGCTGGTCCTGCTGGAGCGGCTCGAACAGGAGAAGGCCGACGTGGCGCGCCTCGGTCAGCGGGCCGAGGCAGCCGCGGCAGAGGTCGCAAGCCTGCGGGCCAGCACCGTCACCGCCGCCGAGTCGGTGCGGGCTCTGCAGGTGCAGCTCGACGACCTAGGCGCCGTCGTCGGCTCTGCTGCTGTACGCGGTCCAGGGGTGCGGGTCGTGGTCGACGACTCCTCGAACGGCAAGCCGGCAGGCGCCGTGGTGGACACAGACCTGCAGCGCCTCGTGAACGGCCTGTGGGAGGCCGGCGCCGAGGCGGTCGCGATCAACGGGCAGCGGCTCACGGCCTTGAGCGCGATCCGGACCGCCGGTCAGGCGATCACCGTCAACTACCGCTCGCTCGCTCCGCCGTACACCGTGTTGGCCCTCGGCGACCCGGCGGCCATGCCCGCACGGCTGCTGGAGACCGATGCCGGCCAGGCGTTCACCGACCTGCGCAACAACTTCGGCGTCCACTTCGACGTGGACACCCGCGCGGAGCTGACCCTGCCGGCCGGCAGCCGGCTGATCCTCGACGACAGCGCGCCCGTGACCCGGCCGGGTGCCCGATGATCGCCGTGCTGGGACTGGTGGCCGGGGTGGTGCTGGGGTTGTTCCTGGAGCCCAGCGTTCCAGCCGCGCTACAGCCGTACCTGCCCATCGCGGTCGTGGCCGCGCTGGATGCGACCTTCGGAGCGTTGCGGGCCTTCCTGGACGGTGTCTTCGACGACCGGGTCTTCGTGATCTCGTTCGTGTCCAACGTGCTGATCGCGGCGCTGATCGTCTACCTCGGCGACCAGCTCGGCGTCGGTGGCCAGCTGTCCACCGGCGTGGTGGTGGTGCTCGG
>JBBSMN010000210.1:0-4780 GCA_038233135.1 Propionibacteriales bacterium | reverse complement strand
GGGATCGACCCTCCACCGGCGAACGGGTCGAGGATCGCGGGCGGATTGCCATCGAAACACTGCGCGATCTCGGCGTGGGCTGCACGGAGCAGCCGCTCGTCGCCGGCGTTCTCCCAGACGACGAGGCGCTCGATGAGGTCGAAGAGGCGCTTGCGCTCGGTGTCCTGTTCATCGGTGGTCGGGAAGCGCTCGGGGTGCGACGACGGGTCGTCGACCAGCTGGGCGAACAGGACCGCCCGACACGCCGCTAGCGGGCGGCGGGCCCACCACAGGTGCATCGTGGCTGGGTGCCCCTTGCGAGGTACGGACTTCTCCCGCGCTGACTCGCGGTTGATCGCGTCGAGCGGCAGCGCCACCTCGATCAGCTTTCGCTTGGTGGTCACGCCGCCACGCTCCAGTTGCCGGGTCCGGGCTGGTTGTCAGAGGCCTCTGGTGCCATGATGGAGACGGCCGGTGACAAGGGGACCAGGGGACCGCTTCTCGGCAGACCGAGATAGCCGGCCGCGGTCACGCCCATCGACGCTGTTGTGATACCGAACCGGCCGTCTGCTATCGCAACTGCGGCCCTGCGGTACTCAGGTATCACTGCGGCGGCCCACCCTTGGTCAACATCTGGGCCCAGTCGCCCACCACACCGTCGACGGAGAAGTCGCCGAACTCGAAGCCCTTGAACGGGTCGAGCACGTAGGTCACCTCGTCGGCGTCCGGACCGTCCGGGTGCACCCGGACCAGTGCGAGCCGATAGCGCTCAGCGTTCTTGGCGGTGAGCACCTCGTTGCGGGTGACCGAGAAGCTGTCCGCCCCGAGGATCCGGCCCTTGACCTCGATGAACACCCAGTGCCCGTGCGGCGTGCGGGAGCGAATGTCGTAGCCGGGGTTGTTGTGCGGCATCTCTTGTGGCAGACGACCGAGCGCCCGCTCGGCGGCCAACACGGCGGCGACGGCACGACGGTCCACCTCGGCCGTCTGCTTCGCATACGCCGGCGGCGGTGCGTCGCGCTGGCCGGTCGCCCGCTCGAGCCACCCTGCGGGGACGACCAGTGCTCCCCCGGCGACGACGGGCGGCAACGCACGCAGCGCCTCGTCGGCGTCCAGCGACTGCATTCGGGCATCCAACCGATGCTCCAGCTCGCGGGCGCGACGCTCGGCCCGCTCGGGGGCCATCCGCAGCGTGCGTCCGGCGGCTTGGGCGTCCAGCAGCTCGGCGTGCCGGGCGTCCCAGTGGTTGACCTCGGCCACGAGCCGTTGGCGTATCTGCTGCCGCGTGCGCCCCACCGCAGCCGCGATCCGCTGCGTCACCGCCTCGACGTGCTCGCTGGCGGCGTGCTCGACCGCCCACCGGCGGGCGGCCTGCTCCACCCCGGCGGTCAGCCACTCTTCGCCGAGCAGCGGCTGGAGGGCGGCACGCTCGTCATCGCTGGGAGCGCAGTAGTCCAGATAGGGCGCCGGTCCGGCGGAGCGGACCGCCGCGTCGCGGGCGACCTCGACGTACTCGAACCGCTTCGACACCGTGCGGGGCGGCTGGTGCCCGTCGGTGATCTCGTGGGTGAGCGCCACCAGCAGTCGGGGCTCCTCGCCGGGGTCGTTGGCGTCGACCAGCACGGTGCCGGTCTTGAGCAGGCTGCGGTACCGCTCAACCACGAGGTCGACCACCCCGACGAGCAACGGGTGTCCAGGGCCGATCAGGGTGGCGGGTGGCTTGTCGACGAGCCGAGCGTGCGGCCGGTCGAAGCAGACCCGCTCATAGCGTTTCAGCACCGGTGCGCCGGTGCCGACCTGCCGGTCCCGGTCCCGTACGGCCTGCGGGACGTGGGTGATCTCGAACCGACCGGTCTCGCGCCGGGTCATCCGCCCACCGAGCAGCTGGAACGCCTCGGCGAAGAACGCCTGCACGTAGTGCGGCTGCAGCCGGCGGGCCCTGGCCTCCTCCATCTGCAGCCGCAGCTGCTCGACGTCGCCGTCACGGAGCAGATCGTGGTGCAGGGCCCGTTCAGCCATCAGCCGGTCGAGCCCCACCGCAACTTCGGCGTCGATCACCTTGTCGAGCTCGTCCTTGCGGGCGGGGTCGTCGCCGTAGCGGATCGCCTCGATGAGGATGTCGCGCAGGCTGCGGTCGGTGAACGTCTCACCGAGCACGTCGAAGACCTTGCCGGAGTACGCCCGGCGCTGCTCCTCGACCTTGTCCAGCAGCCGGTGGAAGACCGCTCCCTCGCGAGTGTCGGTGGCAACCAAGTTCCACAGCCGGCACACCTCGGTCTGGCCGATCCGGTGGATGCGGCCGAAGCGCTGCTCGATGCGGTTGGGGTTCCACGGCAGGTCGTAGTTGACCATCAGGTGGGCCCGCTGCAGGTTGAGCCCCTCACCGGCGGCGTCGGTGGCGACGAGCACGTGCACGTCCTTGTCGCCGGTGAACAGCTCCTGGGCGGTCCGGCGGGCCTCCCGCCCCACCCCGCCGTGGATGGCGACCACGGCGTCGTCGCGGCCCAGCAGGCCGCGGATCTGCTCGACCAGGTAGTTGAGAGTGTCGCGCTGCTCGGAGAAGACGATGATCTTGCGCCGGGTGCCGTCCGGCTCGTACATCGCCCGCTCCTCCTGCAGCAGGCTGGACAGCTCGCTCCACTTGCGGTCGGTGCCGGCGTAGCGGACCCGGCGGGCCAGCTCCTCGAGGTCGGCGACGATCGCGATCTCCTTGTCGAGCTCGGCGATCGTCTCCGACGCGGACGCGGCGTCGACGACCTCCTCCTCGAGATCCTCCAGCTCGGCGCCGGTGAGGTCGTCGGCGTGCTCCGGGACGTCGGTGGTGTCGCGACCGAGCAGGAAGGCGAGCCGGTCTTCGAGCACGCTGCCGGTCGGGGAAGCGGTCTGCAGCTCGCACTTGGTCTTCTCCAGCCGTTTGCGGCGCCGCTCGAGCGATCGGTAGATCGCTTCCGGGCTGGACGCCAGGCGGCGCTGCAGGACGGTAAGTGCGAACCCGACGGTGTTGCCCCGGCGGCCCTGACCCTGCTGCTTGAGCCGCTCCACCCGGTTCATCTGGTCGCGGACGTAGTCGGTGACCGCCTCGTAGAGGTCGCGCTCGGCTGGCGACAGCTCGTACTGCAGGGTCTCGGCGATCCGCTCGGGGAACAGCGGCTTGCCCTCGAAGGTGAGCAGCTCCTCCTTGACCATGCGGCGCATCAGGTCGTCGGTGTCGACGCTGTGCACCCCGTCTCGGAACCGGCCCTCGAAGCGGTCGGAGTCGAGCAGGGCCATGAACAGCTGGAAGTTGGCCTCACTGCCCGCGTGCGGGGTGGCGGTCATCAGCAGCAGGTGGCGAGTGATCCGGCCGAGCAGCTCGCCGAGGGTGTAGCGCTTGGTCTTGGTCAGCTCGGTGCCGTAGTAGTGCGCGGACATGCGATGTGCCTCGTCGACCACGACCAGGTCGTAGTCGGTCTGCTCGAGCGCGACCTGGAGGTCGTCGTTACGAGACAGCTGGTCCATCCTGGCGATCAGCAGCTGGTGCCGCTCGAAGACGCTGCCGCCGAGGGTGGCGTCGACGAGCTGACGGGTGAGCAGCTGGAAACGCAGCCCGAACTTGTCGTACAGCTCGTCCTGCCACTGCTCGACCAGGGCACCGGGGGCGACCACGAGGCAGCGGGCCAGGTCACCACGGAGCATCAGCTCCTTGATGTAGAGCCCGGCCATGATCGTCTTGCCGGCACCGGGGTCGTCGGCCAGCAGGAACCGCAACGGCGTGCGCGGCAACAGCTCGCCATAGACGGCGGTGATCTGGTGCGGCAGCGGGTCGATGTCGCTGGCGTTGACCGCCATCATCGGGTCGAAGTACGCCGCCATCCGGATCCGCAACGCCTCGGAGGCGAGCTTGAATAGGTGTGGGTCGGCGTCGAACGCGTACGCGGCGGCCGGCTGCTCGACTCGTAGCGACGGCTCGTGATCGCGGTAGAGGAGCGTCTCGGCGACTCCGCCAGCGTCGTCGCGGTACGTCACGTTGACCGCGTTGTGGCCAGCCCACTCCACCGCCACGACGGTCACGGGTTGAGATGGCGCGATGCCGTGCACCCGAGCCTTCGGCGTGAGCTGCTCGAGCGTCGTCGCCCCCGCCCGATCGGTCATGGGATGACCCTAGATCAGGGTGCCCGCGGTTCTCGTCTAAACGAGGGCGGATGATGCTGAGCAGTGTCGATGGCGAGCGTGCGTGCGCCACGTGCGAGGACCCGCGGCCGGGAAGTCGCCGTGCCGGCCACCGGACTCGACGCCGGCCTCGATGCGAGACCTCGCCGGCGGCGCGGGTCGCAGGCGGCAGCGCGACGAGGTGGGACCACCTGCGTCTCAAGGTCCAGTGCCGTCTCCAAGCCATCGACCTCATGCGTCAACCGCAACCGTCGGTCTTCTGACAGCGCGTCTCGTGCGTGCTCCAGCGATGCTCCTAGGAGGATCCAGCTCACATCCTGCAGCTGGACTGCGGCCGCTCCACGGATCGGGGCCCATGCAGGACGCCTACCGCTCGTGCATGGCGGAGGAGCGGACGCCGGGCTGTTGTGCGAGGAGGGCCTCGTACGCCCGGCGGCTTTCGACCGCGTCGTGAGGCACCGTCGGAGGGGGCGAGGCGGGTCGCAGTCGGTCGCGGACAAGTGGCAGTAGCTCGGTCTGGACTGGCGATGTCACCGGCATCCAACGCTCGCGCGCCGAGCGGATCCCGTGGACCTGATCTTCCATCAGCCGCGGGTAGTTGACCGCGACCAGGTAGAGCTTCTCGTGGAAGCCGTGTTCGATGGTGGCGGCG
>JBBSMN010000209.1:0-4782 GCA_038233135.1 Propionibacteriales bacterium | reverse complement strand
GCTCCTTCGACTCCCTCGGCCACCGGCGCCGGGCCCTGGTGGCGGTGCACGAGGAGGCCGGCGACGCGTGCGTGGACATCAAGCGCAACGAGGCCATCGGTCAGGACTCGCTGTTCGGCGGCCTCGACGACCAGTCCTTCGGGGGGGCGACGGTCTCGGTGTCCGACCAGATCGACGAGTGGGAGAAGCAGACGCTGCTGGGTTTCGAGCGGGAGATGCTCGGGCTGTACGTCTCCGACCATCCGCTGTTCGGGTTGGAGCATGTGCTGTCGACGGCGAGCGACTGCACCGTCGGACAGCTGCTCGTCGACGAGGAGCGGGACGAGGGGAGCACCGTCACCGTCGCGGGCCTGGTCACCGCGGTCCAGCGCAAGCTCACCAAGAAGGGTGACACCTGGGCGGTCGTCACCGTCGAGGACCTGGAGGGCGGCGTCAACGTGATGGCGTTCCCGGCGGTCTACCAGCAGGTGGCTCCGTTGCTCGTCGAGGACACCATCGTGGTCGTCAAGGGTCGGATCAAGCGCCGCGACGAGGTGCCGGAGCTGCACGCCAGCGAGATCCGGGTCCCGGACCTCACCAGGTCGGGGGCCGGACCGGTGGTCATCTCGATGCCGGCCACCCGTTGCACCGGCTCGACGGTGGAGCAGCTCAAGGAGGTCCTCATCACCCATCCCGGTGTCACTGAGGTGCACCTGCGGCTGCAGGCTCGCGCCGCGACGACGCTGATGCGCCTCGACCGAAGGCTGCGGGTGTCGCCGACACCCGCCCTGATGGCCGACCTCAAGGCGCTGCTGGGCCCGCGTTGTCTCGGCGCCTGACAGAGCCCCCCGGTGATGGGCCCGGTGCTGGGCCCGCTGCTGGGCTTGCGGCGTGGCGGGCCATGGTCGCGCCGGTGGTCCTGCTCGCGGCCGCCGGTCTACTCGGTGGCTGGTTGTGGTCGGTCTGGTCCGACCCGGCGCTCTACACGGTGTCTGGCACGAGGACCGTCCTCGACGAGGCGCAGCTGGGCATGCTGTTCGGCATCGAGGCGCGCTACGGCGTGATCGGGCTGGTCGGGGGCCTGGTCGTGGCGGCTCCAGTCTCGGCCCGGTTGAGCGGTTCGCGGTGGTCGCTGGTGGCGGGCGTCGTCGTCGGTGCCGCGGCGGCGACCGCCCTGTCGTACCTGCTGGGGGTGGCGCTGGGGCCCGGCAACCCCACATCAGCGGCGCGCGCAGCCGCGCCGGGCGACCTGGTGCCGGCTGCGCTGGTGGTGCGGACCCCGGGTCTCCTGCTCGGCTGGTTGATCGGTGCGCTCGCGGGACTGCTCGCCGGGGCCTGGTACGCAGACCGGTCGCCCGGTTAGCATCGGTGTCCACGGTGTGGCTGCGCGCGGCCCGCCATGACGGGGGAGGGGACGGGACCATGTCAGACAGTTCGAGCGACTGGGTGGGCAGCGGGCGGCCGCCACAGGCCGGCGAGGGCAAGAGGCGGCGCAGCGGCTGGCTGGTCGGGGTGGCGGCGGCGCTCGTCGTGGTCATCGGTGCAGGTGCCGCGCTGGCCGTGCAGGCGTTGAGCGGTGCGGGCGCGCAGCCGGACTCGGCAGTGCCTGCCACGGCGCTGGGCTTCGCTCGCATCGACCTCGAC
This sequence comes from Propionibacteriales bacterium, assembly GCA_038233135.1. Taxonomy (GTDB): domain Bacteria; phylum Actinomycetota; class Actinomycetes; order Propionibacteriales; family Nocardioidaceae; genus JACCVL01. Next base: position 3,159 of record JBBSMN010000209.1, on the reverse strand, counting down.
CCGTCGGCGGACCAGAAGGTCAACGCGGTTCGCCTGCTGCGCCGGGTCCCGGAGTTCGAGCAGGAGACCGGCATCACCAGCGACCGCTCAGACCTGCGCAAGCTGCTGTACGAGACGGTCGCCGGCGACGGCTGCCCCGGCTACGCCGAGGGAGTCGAGTCCTGGCTGGGTGACCGGGCCGGGTTCGCCGCCATGCCGGCCGAATCAGGCGAGGAGCCGGACGCGCTCGCGGTCGTGCAGGTCACGGACGAGGACGCGGCGCGGGAGGGGATCGGCGAGCTCGGCTCCTGCACCGGCAGCGACGAGACCGGCGTCGCCTTCGCCGGCGACTATGCCGTGATCGCCGAGACCCAGCGGCTCGCCGACGGCTTCGCGACCGCTGCGCAAGAGGCCCCACTGTCCGACGACGAGGACTACCTCGCCGACATGGCAGCTGCCGGTGACCCGGGGATCGTGTCGGCGTGGCTCGACCTCGACGCGTTGGTGCGGCTGTCCGGCGACGACCAGGAGGCGGCGGCTGGGGCTGCCCTCCTCGGCGGAGCCTCATCGATGGCGATGTCCATGGGCGCCGGGTCGGACAGCTTGGAGGTCGCGGTGGCGGTCAACGGGCAGGTCCTCGGCGAGGACCCCGGCGCGACCTCGTTCAGTGAGCTCCCGGCGTCGACGATGTTCGGCATCGGCTTCACCGGCGGAGCCGACGCGGTGCGGAAGGGCTGGGACCAGGCTCAGCAGTCGCTTTCCGGCAACGAGTCGTTCGACCCGCAGGGTCTCGCCGAGATGGTGGAGGCGCAGACCGGTCTGGTCCTGCCCGACGACCTGGCGACCCTGCTGGGCGACGACTTCGTGCTGGCCGTCGACTCCCAGGGCCTCGAGCTCGACCCGTCCGGTCAGCCGGACCCCACCTCGGTCCGCGTCGGCCTACGCACGAGCAGCGACTTGGCCGAGGTGCAGGAGGTGACGGCGAAGATCGAGGCGGCGCTGGCGGCCGTGGTGCCGGTCGACCTGGTGGAGCGTGAGTCCGACCGAGGGGCGGTTGTCGCCTCCAACGACGCCTACGCCGAGGCGCTGGCCGACGACGACAGCCTTGGGGACTCCGGCAACTTCCAGGCTGCCGTCGCCGATGCGGACGCCGCCGCGATCATGTTCGTGGACTTCGACCTGATGCTCGAGGTGGCCGACCGAGGCGGGGAGCAGGCCGGCGACCAGCTGCCCGGCGACGCGCGCAAGATGCTGGAGGTGCTGCGCGCGTTCGGGGTGTCGTCATCGGTCGACGGGGACTACACCACCTCCACCGTGCGGCTCGTTTTTGACTGAGCCGGCCGGGGTTCAGCGGCTCACCGGTGCGACCGAGGCGCCGGTCAGCGCAACCAGGTCGGTGGGCGCCAGCTCGATCTGCAGTCCACGGCGCCCGCCGGAGACATGGATCGTCGGATGTGCTCCGGCGCTGGCGTCCACCACAGTGTGCAGCCGGCGGCGCTGGCCGAGTGGTGAGATCCCCCCGACGACGTAACCGGTGGCACGCTCGGCCGTCGCCGGCTCGGCCAGCTGCGCGCGCTTTGCCCCCGCGGCCGTGGCCAGCGCCTTGAGATCCAGCTGGCGCGCGACCGGCACCACGGCGACCACCAGCCTGCCGTCCGCCTGCGCCACCAGCGTCTTGAAGACTCGCGACGGATCGACTCCCAGCTGCCGGGCCGCGTCCTCGCCGTACGAGGTCGCTCCGGACGCGGGCGCGTAGGTGTGCTCGGTGAAGGCGACGCCGGCTCGAGCCAGGGCCGCGGTGGCACGCGTGCCTGTCACCGGGCAGCCATCGTCAGTTGGGTGACCAACCGGTGTGCACCACGTCGGTTGCGGGCAGGCTCGGCAGTGCGGTCATGGCCGCTGTCTCGCTGCGCAGCAGCGTGGCGAGCGTGCTGAGCCGGGCGGTGACGTCGGCCTCCTCGAGCAGCGCCTGGCGGTCGGCCATCATGAATAGACCACCCGCCGCGAGGGCGTACGACAGGGTCAACGGTTGGGTCGGCAGGTCCCGCACCTCGACCTCGGCGCCCTGCATGTCGCTCAGGCGCGAGCGATAGGACTCGAAGGCCGTCAGCGCCTGCAGGCATGCCCCCTCGGCGTCAGCCCCGGCGGGTTCCTCGAAGAACTGCACGTCACCGGTGAGGTAGGCGCGCTGCTCGTCCATGCCGCCCACCCGGAACCGGCGCCGCCCGATCGCCTCCAGCTCGTACCGACCGTCCGGGCGCTGCTCGACCTGCTGGACCACCGCCTCGCACCCCACCCGGTGCGCGGAGTGCACGGCCAGGTCTCCGACCTCGTAGCCGTCGCGGATGGCGACCACGCCGAACGTGCGCTCCTGCTCGGGTCGTACGAGCAGGTCGGCGACCAGCTGGCGGTAGCGGTCCTCGAACACGAGCAGCGACAGTGCCATGCCGGGGAACAGCACGGTGCCGAGCGGGAACAGCGGCAGCAGGTGACCCACGTCCACAACGTAACCGGGCCGGGCCGGGGGCGCTGATCTCCGTAGACTTCCCCCATGATCCGCCGCATCGATCTGCGTGCCCACGACCGGTCATTGTCACTAGGTCGCGAGGTGCTGCCACGCGCCCCGTTCGACGTCGAGGCGGCGGAGGAGGTCGTCCGGCCGGTCTGCGCGGACGTTCGCGATCGAGGGGTGGCTGCGGTCGTCGCCGCCAGCGCCCGCTTCGACGGGGTCGAGCAGGACACCATCGCGGTCCCTGTCGATGCGCTGCACGACGCGCTGCGCCAGCTTGACCCCGACGTGCGGGCCGGCCTGGAGGAGACCATCCGGCGGCTGCGGCTCACCTGCGAGGCGGAACGCGGCGCGGACACCAGCACCGAGGTGGTCGACGGCGGCACCGTACGGCAGCGTCAGGTGCCGATGCGCCGGGTCGGTCTGTACGTGCCCGGCGGCCTGGCCCCGCTGGTCAGCAGCGTGGTGATGAACGTCGTGCCCGCACAGGTCGCGGGGGTCGGCTCGCTGGCGGTGTCCAGCCCGCCGCAGCGCGAGCACGGCGGGCTGCCACACCCCACGATCCTGGCGGCCTGCGCGCTGCTCGGCGTCGACGAGGTGTATGCGGTCGGAGGGGCGCAGGCGATCGCCATGTTCGCCTACGGTGCCGTGCCGTGCCGTCCGGTCGAGAT
>JBBSMN010000208.1:0-4846 GCA_038233135.1 Propionibacteriales bacterium | reverse complement strand
CGACGACCGCCGCGTCGGGTGTCAGCCCGGAGGTGCGGCACTTGATGTTGAAGAACCGCTCGGCGCCCATGTCGGCGCCGAAGCCGGCCTCGGTGATCAAGAAGTCGCCGCTGCGGATGCCGATCAGGTCGGCGATCACCGAGGAGTTGCCGTGCGCGATGTTGCCGAAAGGGCCGGCGTGCACCAGCACCGGGGTGTTCTCGTAGGTCTGCATGAGGTTGGGCTTCATCGCCTCGCGCATCAGCACCGCCATGGCGCCGGCTCCCCCGATGTCGGCGGCGCTGACCGCGTCGCCGGCCGGGGTGTAGCCGACGACGATGCGATCCAGCCGCTGCCGCAGCTCGGTGAGCGACGTGGACAGCGCGAGCACGGCCATCACCTCAGATGCCGCGGTGATGTCGAAGCCGGTCTGGCGGGTCACCCCGTCGGCACGGGAGCCGAGCCCCACCACGATGTTGCGCAACGCCCTGTCGTTGACGTCGAGGACGCGTCGCCAGGTGATCGCGTTGAGGTCCAGTCCGGACGCGTTGCCCTGGTGCAGGTGGTTGTCGACGAGCGCCGACAGCAGGTTGTGCGCCGCGGTCACGGCATGGAAGTCGCCAGTGAGGTGCAGGTTGAGGATCTCCATCGGGACGACCTGGCTGTAGCCGCCACCGGCCGCCCCGCCCTTGATGCCGAACGTCGGGCCCATCGACGGCTGCCGGATGGCGATCGTCGCCGTCCGACCGGTCTGGCGCATCGCCTGACCGAGCCCGACCGTCGTCGTGGTCTTGCCCTCGCCGAGCGGTGTCGGCGTGATTGCCGACACGACGACGTACTTGGCTCGCGGTCGATCGGACAGCTCCTCGATCGCCTCCAGCCGGATCTTGGCGACGTCGTCGCCGTGCGGCTCCAGCAGATGGGGGCCGATGCCCATCTCCTCGCCGATGTCGCCGAGGGGTTTGAGGCTCGCCCGCTGGGCGATCTCGAGGTCGGACGGGAAGGACATGACGCTCCTTTGCAACAGGCTCGTGGTCGTGCATCGCCCAGGCTGCCACGTACGCGCAGGAAAGTCTCGTCCTACGCAACTCAGAGCGCCCTGCGCAACAAACCGAGTTGTCAGCTGTTGCTCTCGGGGCGTGTGTCGGCGTCGCCGAGCGGGTGCATCTCCGAGTAGGTGCCGGCCAGGTCGCCCTCCAGCGTCTCCTGGGTGGCACCGTCTCGGCGCGCTCGCTCGCGCTGGCGGGCGAAGTAGTGCGCGATCGGTACGTCGGTCGACGAGTGCGACAGGATCGACAGCACCACCACGATCGCCACCAAGTGGAACACCTCGTCGGCACGCGGCGCGCCGCTCTCGAGGACGATCAGGCCGTAGACCACGGATGCGAAGCCCTTGGGCCCGAACCACGCCACCGCGGCCTGCTCCTGCCAGGACAGCCGGCTGCCGATGAACGACAGGGCGATCGCCACCGGCCGGGCCACGAGGAGGGCGAGAACGGCGAAGACGTAGCCGAGCAGCGGGATCTCCCCCATGAACGTCGGCGAGATCAGGGCGCCGAAGACGAGGATGGCCACCAGCTTGAGCAGCTCCGTGATCAGCTCGCCGAACTCGTGGTACGAGTCGCGCAGCTCCGGCCCAGCGGTGGCGACCGTGATGCCGGCGGCGAACGCGGCGAGGAACAGGTTGGCGTGGGTGATCTCGGCCAGCGACAGCACGATCAGCCCGATGGCGACCGACGTGAGCTTCTCGTACTTCGATGTAGTGGCGCTGAACCTGCTGCGCAGCAGCCAGATCGCAACCAAGGGGACCGCGACGCCGATCCCCACTCCCAACGCCAGCTCGACGACGAGGGACCCTGACTCGACGCTCGGACCGCCCACGACGGCCAGCAGCACCAGCACCACCGGCAGGGCCAGCCCGTCGTTGAGGCCCGACTCCACGTTGAGCAGGTGCCGCAACCGACCGGGCACCTCCTCGCGGCCGACGATGGCGGCGGCGAAGACCGGGTCCGTGGGTGCGAGCACGGCGGCCACCAGCAGCGCCTCCGGCCAGGCCAACCCGGCCACCACCACGGCAAACACGCCGGTCACGAGGAACGTCAACGGCATCCCGAGCAACAGCGCCCGGCCCGGCAGGTGCCAGGCCACGGTGAGGTCGCGTACGCCGATCCGCTGACCGTCGGTGAACAGCACCGAGAACAGCGCCAGCTTGGCCAGCACCGTGACCAGCTCGTCCCCAGGTCGCAGATCCACCACCCCGAGGACCCCGTCGCCGAGCAGGAAGCCGGCGACCAGGAACAGCACGGCGGTCGAGAGCACGCTGCGGTGGGCCACCCCGGAGATCAGGACGCCGAGCAGCAGCACCACCGAGAAGGCCAGCAGGAGCTCCACCCGGTCAGTCTGCCGGTGCCGGTCTACAGTGCGTGACCCGGACGTCGAGGAAGGAGGCACGATGCGAGGGGTGTACCTGCCCGGTGGCAGCCAGGTGTCCATCCGGGTCGTCGCCGACCCGAAGCCCGGGCCGGGCCAGGTGCTCGTCCGGCCCCGCGCCTCCACGATCTGCGGCAGCGACCTGCGGGCGATCTACCGCGAGCACGTCGGGTCGGGTGCCGAGGCGTACCAGGGAGTGGTCGCCGGCCACGAGCCGTGCGGCGACATCGTGGCCGTTGGACCGGGCTGCCTGCGTGCCGCCGTCGGCGACCGGGTCGTCGTCTACCACATCAGCGGCTGCGGGCTGTGCGACGACTGCCGCCGCGGCTACCAGGTCGGCTGCACCTCGCCGCAGCGTCAGGCGTACGGCTGGCAGCGCGACGGCGGGCACGCCGACCTGCTGCTCGCCGACGAGCGGGACCTGCTGGCGCTGCCCGATGAGCTGAGCTATCTCGACGGCGCGTGTGTGGCGTGCGGTTTCGGAACGGCGTACGAGGGGTTGTGCCGGGCGCGGGTCTCGGGGCGCGACCAGGTGCTGGTGACCGGGCTCGGCCCGGTGGGGCTGGCCGCCGGGCTGCTCGCCCGGGCGATGGGTGCTAGCACGGTCGTCGGTGTCGACCCGGTGCCGGGACGGCGTGACCTCGCTCAGCGGCTTGGTGCGGTCGACGCCACGGACGACGGCGACGGCGACGTGCTCGGCGTCGAGCTGCCCGGCGGTGCGGAGGTGAGCATCGACTGCTCCGGCAGCGGCGCCGGTCAGGCGACGGCCGTCCGCCACACCAGGCGGTGGGGACGATGCGTGCTGGTCGGCGAGGGCGGCCAGCTCACGCTCGATGTCAGCCAGGACCTCATCCACCGCCAGCTCACGCTGATCGGGTCGTGGGTGACGAGCACGGTGCGGATGGGCGAGCTGCTCGACAACCTGCAACGTTGGCAGCTGCACCCCGAGCGGGTGGTGACCGACACGTTCGGGCTGGACGAGGCCACGGAGGCGTACCGGGTCGCGGACGCCGGGCTCGGCGGCAAGGTCGGGCTCGTGCTGGGGTGAGTCCCGCTGCCTCCGCCAAATCGAGTGCGGTGTTGTGGGGCACCAGACCATCGAACGGTGCCCCCTAACACCGCACTCGGCGGCGCCGACGGTGATCCCGGCGCCGGAGTTCACCGCCAGTGCAGCTCGACCAGGACCTCGTCCAGCGGCTTGCGGGTGATGTCCGGCACCCGGGCGTCGACAGCGGGGTAGCCGACGGGGATGACGACGAAGGGGCGCTCGTGCGCCGGGCGGTCCAGCACCTCGTTGATCCAGCGCATCGGTGACGGGGTGTGGGTCAGGGTGGCCAGACCCGCGTGGTGCAGCACTGCCAGCAGCAGGCCGACAGCGATGCCGACCGACTCCTTGACGTAGTAGGGCTTGGGGGTCGTGTCACTGCGGTGTACCTCGAAGACCACGATCACGACCGGTGCGACCTCCAGGAACGGTTTGCGCCAGTCGGTGCCCAGCGGCGCCAGCGCGTCCAGCCACTGCTCCGAGGCGCCTCCCGCATAGAACTCGCGCTCCTCGGCCTCGGCGCCCTCGCGCAGCCGGCGCTTGCGAGCGGGGTCTGTGACCACGACGAACCGCCAGGGCTGGACGTTGGCCCCGCTGGGCGCGGTGGCCGCGGCCCGTACGGCCTGCCGGATCGCGTCGACAGGCACCGGGTCCGGCGCGAAGTCGCGGATCGTGCGTCTACCGGCCATCACGTCGGCAAAGTGCGTGCTCACCGCGACCGCCGCGGCGGCGTCCAGACGCGGCAGGTCCGGTGCGGGGATCGTCCGAGGAGCCGGGTCACCAGTCATCTCGCCATCGTCGCGCGCCCGGGAAACGGGAGCGGTCATCGGTCATGGAATCGGGCAATGCCGAAAGCTGCCGCCGCCGCCAGCAGGCTCCTGTCCCGGGTCCACAGGCGCACCCCGGCGGTCAGCAACAGTTTGAAGAGGAACTGTGCGTCAACGAGCTCAAGCCTTACCCGTGCAGGTGGCGGTCCTCAGCCAGAGACACCGACGGCCAGATCGCCGTGCGCGGTCGCCTCGCGGCTTTCCAGAACCGCTCAGGTCAGGTCGAGGCGCATCTGGTGCTTCATCCCCGAGGCTCCGACGACGAAGAGCGCGCTGTCATCGGCATGAGGGAACGACTCACGACCCGCCACCGTTGGAATGCGTGTCATACCACCGCGAGTGCATCCTGCTGCTCGATCGCCTCGCTCGCGGCAAACTCATCTCTGTCGATGAGCGCTCGACCAGCGGCGATGGGTGACGAGCCGATTTGAGTGCTGGTCAATCCGAGATGGGCTCAGCCCAGTCAGGACGCGTGACGAGGCAGAACGGATGCCCGGCCGGATCAGCAAACACGCCTTCGCCGTCGAGCTTGGTCGCGCCCAGGCCCAGGACGTGAGGAGTCGCT
>JBBSMN010000207.1:0-4924 GCA_038233135.1 Propionibacteriales bacterium | reverse complement strand
GCCTCGACGGCGGGCTCGGCCATCCGGCAACCGTAGCCGCGGGGATCGACACTACTGTGTGACGCCATGCGCACCGGCGTCCTCGACATCGGCTCGAACACCGGGCACCTGCTGGTGGTCGACGCGCACCGTGGCGCGGCACCGCTGCCGGCGTACTCGTTCACGCTGCCGCTGCGTCTTGCCGAGCACCTGGACACCGACGGTGCGGTCGACGGGTCGGGGATCCGAGAGCTGCTGAAGTTCGTCCAGCAGGCACAGCAGGTCGCCGAGGACAAGGGCTGCACCTCCGTGCTCGCCTTCGCCACCTCGGCCGTGCGCGATGCGAGCAACGCCGACGACGTGCTGGCCAAGGTGCGCGACCGGACCGGCGTCGCGCTGGAGGTGCTGGCCGGCGGGGACGAGGCCCGCCTGACGTTCCTCGCCGTACGCCGGTGGTTCGGCTGGTCGGCGGGTCGGCTCGCCGTCTTCGACATCGGCGGTGGGTCGCTCGAGATCGCGGCCGGTCGCAGCGAGTCCCCAGACATCGCGCAGTCGTTGCCGCTCGGCGCCGGGCGACTCAGTCGTGAGCACCTCGAGGAGCAGCCGGTGTCCAAGGCTGCTGCCAAGGATCTGCGCCGCCACGTCCGCCGGATGATCGCTCAGGACGCCGGTGACGTGCTCCGTTGGGGTGCTGCCGACAACGCCGTCGCCACCAGCAAGACGTTCCGTTCGCTGGCGCGGATCTGCGGTGCCGCGCCGTCCAGCGACGGGCCGTTCGTGCGTCGCGCGCTGGCCCGAGACTCGCTGTCGGCCAAGCTGCCGGGGCTGACCGAGATGCCCGTCGCCAAGATCGCGCAGCTGCCGGGTGTGTCTGCCAACCGGGCACACCAGGTGGTGGCCGGGGCGTTCGTGGCGGACGCGGTGATGGAGCTGTTCGACCTGCCTGAGCTGAGCATCTGCCCCTGGGCGCTCCGGGAGGGCGTCATCCTGGAGCGGTTGGATTCGATGTGACCGGCCAGCGTGACCGGGCCGTCGTGACTGGCCGTCGTGACTGGCCATCGTGACTAGCCATCGTGACTGGGCCATCGTGACTGGGCCGTCGTGACTGGGCCGTCGTGACTGCTGCCGCAGAAGGAGAGCCGCCGGCGGCGGTACGCGTACCGGGTGGCCAGGTGGCGCTGTCCACGGCGTCGGTCTTCCCCGAGCCCGCAAGTGCCGCCTTCGAGCTGGCGGGGTCGCTGGGATACGACTCGGTCGAGGTGATGGTCGGCATCGACGAGATCAGCCAGAGCCTCGACGCGGTGCGCCGGCACCGCGACCGCACCGGCGTACCGGTCGTTGCCGTCCACGCGCCGTGCCTGCTCGTCACCCAGCGGGTGTGGGGCACCGACCCGTGGGGCAAGCTCGAGCGCAGCGCCGACATGGCGCTGGCGCTCGGCGCCGACACCGTCGTGGTGCACCCGCCCTTTCGCTGGCAGCGCGACTACGCCCGTGAGTTCAGTCGCGGCGTCGTCGAGCTGGCGAGGCGTTGTGGTCTGGTGGTCGCGGTGGAGAACATGTTTCCCTGGCGGGCCCGCGGCCGCCGGGTGCAGGCGTACGCACCCGGGTGGGACCCGGTCGAGCAGGACTACCCGGAGGTCACCCTCGACCTGTCCCACTCCGCAACTGCCGGTGCGGACGCCATCACGATGGCGCACGCTCTCGGAGATCGGCTGGCGCACGTGCATCTGGCCGACGGATCCGGCTCGAGCCGCGACGAGCACCTGGTCCCCGGACGCGGGAGCCAGCCGTGCGCGGAGCTGTGCGAGTGGCTGGCCGACACCGGGTTCAGCGGGCACGTGGTCGTCGAGGTCAACACCCGGCGTGCCGACGGTCGGGATGAGCGTGAGGCGGACCTGGCCGAGGCGCTGGCCTTCGCGCGGCTGCACCTGGCCGCTCGGCCACCTCGGCGTGACGATGCGGCCAGCCGTACAGTCACTGACGAGTAGGGCGGCTCCGGCCCCGGAGCCGCCGCCCGACTCCCGGAAGGACGCAGGTGTTGAGGGCGTCTTTGCTCGCGCTTGCCGGCAGCGGCCGGTTCGAGCGGCTGGTGACCACGCTGCCGCTGTCCAGCGGGATCGTCTCCCGGTTCGTGGCGGGAGAGTCCACGGCGGACGCGGTCGGCGTTTCCGCGGCACTGGCCGATGACGGGCTGCAGGTGAGCCTCGACCGCCTGGGCGAGGACGTCGTCGACCGCGAACAGGCCGCCGCGTCTGTCCAGGCGTACCGCGAACTGCTCGGCGCGCTGGCCGCGGCGGGTCTCACTCCGGCCACCGAGGTGTCGGTGAAGCTGTCCGCGGTCGGCCAGGCACTCGGGGCTTCGGGCGACAAGATGGCGCTGGACAACGTCCGCTCGATCTGCGACGCGGCGCGCGCAGCCGGCACCACGGTGACCGTCGACATGGAGGACCACACCACCACCGACTCCACGCTCGACGTGCTTGCCGCCGTCCGGCAGGACTTCCCCGAGACCGGGGCGGTCGTGCAGGCACAGCTGCGACGCACCGAGGCCGACTGCAAGGACCTCTCCCATGCGGGCTCCAGGGTGCGGTTGTGCAAGGGCGCCTACCGGGAGCCCGAGTCGGTGGCCCACCAGACCCGGCACGAGGTCGACCGGTCGTACGTACGGTGCCTGCGGGTGCTGATGAACGGCGCCGGCTACCCGATGGTCGCGACCCACGACCCGCGGCTGGTGCGGATCGCCGGCATGCTCGCCGGCAGGGCGGAGCGTGGTCCGCACGGCTTTGAGTACCAGATGCTCTACGGCGTCCGCCCCGACGAGCAGCTGCGGCTGGCGGCCGCCGGCGAGACGGTGCGGGTCTACACCCCGTACGGCGACGAGTGGTACGCCTACCTGATGCGCCGTCTGGCCGAGCGGCCGCAAAACCTGACCTTCTTCGCCCGGTCGCTGCTCAGCAAGGGTTGACGTGGCCGAGCCGGATGCAGGGCGCGGTCCCGGTCGACGCCGCGGCTCGCCGGACACCCGTGGCGCGGTCCTCGCAGCCGCGCGCGCTGCCTTCGCCGACCGCGGGTTCGACGCCACCAGCACACGAGCGGTCGCGGCCGCCGCCGGTGTCACGCCCGGGTTGGTGCACCACTACTTCGGCAGCAAGGACGAGCTGTTCGTCGCGGCCCTGGAGTTGCCGTTCGACCCCCGCAAGGTCCTGGGCGCCGCGGCCCCCGGCCCGCCTGAGGAGCTCGGGCGGCGGATCGCCACAGTGGCTGTCGGTCTGTGGGAGGACCCGGCCCGCCGCGAGCAGCTGATGGCCTACCTCCGGACCGCGATGAGCAACGCGGAGGTGGCGGGGCTCGTTCGCCTCGGCATCCCCGCCGTTGCGTTGCCGCTGCTGCGGGCCCAGATCCCCTTCCCGGATGCGGAAGTCCGGGTGAACCTCGCGATGACGCAGATCCTCGGCATGGCGATGCTGCGCTATGTCATCCGGCTTGAGCCGCTTGCCTCGATGTCGCCGGTCGCCCTGGTGGACCGGCTGGCCCCGGTGCTCCAGCAGCACCTGCTGGGAGAGCTGCCGACACGCAGCGGAGACTGACGGCGATCCGGCGCGCAACTTCGCCGGTGCTGCCTGCCCGCAGAAGTCCGTGCCGCGGGAAGCTCACCGTACTGGTCGCGGGGAGCACCTTCCGGGGCTCCATCGGCGCTCGATCACCCTCGCCCCGACCTGACCCGGCGGGTGGGACTTGACGTGGCGGCCGATGCGGCCGATATTAAACACATGGTCAATAAGTTGAGCCGGCTGTTGAGACGTCCGTACGCCAGCCCGAGGCATCGCGCTGGCGGTCGCCCGAGCGAGGCGCGGGCCACCGATAATGGGTACGGGGTTGGCCCTCCCGCTGTGGTGGTGGACCGCCTGCGGGTGCGGCGAGGCGGCCGGGACGTGCTGCCGGAGCTGTCCTTCGCCGTTCCGCGTGGTCAGGTCACCGGGCTGCTGGGCCCCTCCGGCGGGGGCAAGTCGACGCTGATGCGCGCGCTGGTCGGGGTCCAACAGGTCACGTCGGGGCGTATCGAGCTGCTCGGCCTGTCCGCCGGCGTGCCGGCTCTGCGCAGCCGGGTGGGCTACGTGACCCAGGCCCCGAGTGTCTACGGAGACCTCACCGTCGTCGAGAACCTCCGCTTCTTCGCCCGGCTGCTGCGAGCTCCGGCCGGCAGCGTCGGTGAGGTGGTCGAGCAGGTCGATCTCGGTGACCACGCCGATGACCTGGTCGGCCGGTTGTCGGGGGGGCAGCGATCGCGGGCGTCGCTCGCCGTTGCGCTGCTCGGCCACCCGGAGCTGCTGGTCCTGGACGAGCCGACGGTCGGCCTCGACCCAGTGCTCCGCCGGGATCTTTGGGCGCTCTTCCACCGCCTCGCCGACGCCGGAACGACACTGCTGGTGTCCAGCCACGTCATGGACGAAGCCATGCGATGCGACCGGCTGCTGCTCCTGCGCGAGGGGGAGCTGGTGGCCGATGACTCGCCGCGAGCGCTGCTCGACCGCACCGGGACAGAAGACGTGGAGGCCGCGTTCCTCGCCCTGATCGAGGCGCAGCCCAGCCAGAGAGCGCAGGTGCCGGCATGACCTCCCCGATCACCCCCACCGCGACGCTCGCCGTCGCCGGACGTGTCCTGCAGCAGCTCCGGCGCGACCACCGCACGGTGGCGATGCTGCTGGTCGTCCCCTGCCTGCTGCTGACCTTGCTGTGGTGGATGTTCGACGGCAACGACCAGACGTTCACCCGGCTGGGCCCACCGCTGCTGGCGATGTTCCCTTTCGTCGTGATGTTCCTCGTGACCTCGGTGACGACGTTGCGGGAGCGCTCGTCGGGCACGCTCGAGCGGCTGCTGACCACCCCGATGGGCAAGGCCGACCTGCTCGCCGGCTACGGGCTCGCGTTCGGCGCGGTGGCCGTC